>NZ_JAIUGR010000026.1:0-21050 GCF_020164695.1 Mesorhizobium sp. ESP6-5 | reverse complement strand
GTCTTGCCATGGTCGACGTGACCAATCGTGCCGATGTTCACATGAGGCTTGGTGCGCTCGAATTTACCTTTTGCCATGTGATGTCTCCAATCCTGCTCGCCCGTGCGGGCCTTGATTTAAGTTACTGCTGCAACCCGTCGGGGTTACGCGTATTTCTTCTGGACTTCCTGGGCGACCGCAGTCGGCACAGGCTCGTAGTGATCGAACTGCATCGTGTAGGCCGCGCGGCCCTGGCTCATCGAGCGCAGGTTGTCGACATACTTGAACATGTTGGCGAGCGGCACCATCGCGTTTATAACCACCGCGACGCCACGTGCTTCCTGGCCCTGGATCTGGCCGCGACGGCCATTCAGGTCACCGATGACGCTGCCGACGTAATCTTCCGGCGTGACGACCTCGACCTTCATGATCGGCTCGAGCAGCTGTACGCCGAGCTTGGGCGCGGCTTCACGGAAGCAGGCACGGCCGGCGATTTCGAAGGCGAGCACCGAGGAGTCGACGTCGTGGTATGCGCCGTCGATGAGCGTCGCCTTGACGCCGATCATCGGGAAGCCCGCGAACGGACCCGACGACATGACGCTGTTGATGCCCTTTTCGACACCCGGGATGTATTCCTTCGGAACCGCACCGCCGACGATCTTGGTATCGAACTCGAACTCGGGGCTTTCCGGGTTCGGCTCGAACAGGATCTTGACGCGGGCGAACTGACCGGTACCGCCGGTCTGCTTCTTGTGCGTGTAGTCCTGCTCGTGCTTGCGGGTGATCGTTTCGCGGTAAGCCACCTGCGGCGCACCGACGTTGGCTTCCACCTTGAACTCGCGGCGCATGCGGTCGACGATGATGTCGAGATGCAGCTCGCCCATGCCGGAAATGATGGTCTGGCCGGATTCTTCGTCGGTCTTGACGCGGAAGGAGGGATCCTCGGCGGCCAGGCGATGAAGGGCGAGGCCCATCTTTTCCTGGTCGTTCTTGGTCTTCGGCTCGATGGCGATCTGGATGACCGGATCGGGGAATTCCATGCGCTCGAGGATGACCGGGTGCAGCGGATCGCTCAGCGTATCGCCGGTGGTGGTGTCCTTGAGGCCGGCCAGGGCGACGATGTCGCCGGCAAAAGCCTCTTCGACGTCGGCGCGCGAGTTCGCATGCATCTGAAGCATGCGGCCAATGCGCTCCTTCTTGCCCTTCACGGTGTTGTCAACCGAGATGCCCTTGGTGAGCTTGCCCGAGTAGATGCGGGCAAAGGTCAACGAACCGACGAACGGGTCGTTCATGATCTTGAAGGCGAGCATCGAAAGCGGCTCGTTGTCGTCGGCGTGACGTTCGATCTCGGCATCGGTCTTGGCATCGACGCCCTTGATGGCCGGAACATCGGCCGGCGACGGCAGGTATTCGACGACGGCGTCGAGCAGCGGCTGCACGCCCTTGTTCTTGAAGGCCGAGCCGCAGAACATCGGATAGAACTTCACCGCGATGGTGCCCTTGCGGATCAGCGCGCGGATCTCGTCATTCGACGGCATCTTGCCTTCGAGGTAATTCTCAAGCGCCGTCTCGTCCATTTCGACGGCGGCTTCGATCATCTTCTCGCGATATTCTTCCGCACGAGCCTGAAGGTCGGCCGGGATCTCGACGACGTCCCAGGCAGCGCCCAGCGTCTCGTCGCGCCAGACCAGTGCATTCATCTCGACCAGGTCGACGACGCCCTTGAATTCGGTCTCGGCGCCGATCGGCAGCTGCATGACGACGGCATGCGCACCGAGGCGCGAACCGATCATTTCGACCGAGCGGTAGAAGTCGGCGCCGATCTTGTCCATCTTGTTGCAGAAGATCATGCGCGGAACGCGGTACTTGTCCGCCTGGCGCCAGACGGTTTCCGTCTGCGGCTCGACACCGGCATTGGCATCGAGCAGCGCAATGGCGCCGTCAAGCACGCGCAGCGAACGCTCGACTTCGATGGTGAAGTCGACGTGTCCGGGGGTGTCGATGATGTTGAAGCGGTGCATCTTGCCGTCACGAGCCTTCCAGAAGGTCGTGGTCGCGGCGGACGTGATGGTGATGCCGCGCTCCTGCTCCTGCTCCATCCAATCCATGGTGGCAGCGCCGTCGTGCACTTCGCCGATCTTGTGCGATTTGCCCGTGTAATAGAGGACGCGCTCGGTGGTCGTCGTCTTGCCGGCGTCAATATGCGCCATGATACCGAAATTGCGGTAGTCTTCGATTTTGTATTCGCGGGCCATCGTAGCTGCCTCTCAGTCTCGTTCGCGCTTTACCAGCGGTAGTGCGCGAAAGCGCGGTTGGCTTCTGCCATCTTGTGGGTGTCTTCACGCTTCTTCACGGCGGTGCCGCGGTTGTTGGCCGCGTCCATCAGCTCGCCGGAGAGGCGGTCGACCATGGTGGTCTCGTTGCGGTTGCGGGCCGCGGCGATCAGCCAACGGATCGCCAGCGCCTGGCGGCGCTCGGGGCGCACGTCGACCGGAACCTGGTAGGTGGCGCCGCCGACGCGACGCGAACGCACTTCCACATGCGGCGCGACATTGTCGAGCGCCTGATGGAAGACGGTGACCGGCTCCTGCTTGGTCTTCGACTGGACCTGGTCCAGCGCGCCGTAGACGATGGTCTCGGCAACCGACTTCTTGCCGTCATACATGACGGCATTCATGAACTTGGTGACGATCAGATCGCCGAACTTGGGATCCGGGTTGATCTCACGCTTTTCTGCACTGTGACGACGCGACATGGCTTTTGTCTCTCAATCTCGTAGCCCGGCGCATTCAAGCAGCACCAAGGCCGAAAAATCTTACTTCGGACGCCTTACTTCGGACGCTTGGCGCCGTACTTCGAACGGCGCTGCTTGCGGTTCTTCACACCCTGCGTGTCGAGCACGCCGCGGATGATGTGGTAGCGCACGCCCGGAAGATCCTTGACGCGGCCGCCGCGGATCATGACCACGGAGTGCTCCTGAAGGTTGTGACCTTCGCCGGGGATGTAACCGATCACTTCAAAACCATTGGTCAGGCGGATCTTGGCCACCTTGCGCAGCGCCGAGTTCGGCTTCTTCGGCGTCGTTGTATAGACGCGCGTGCAGACGCCCCGCTTCTGCGGGTTCTGCTGCATGGCCGGGACCTTGTTGCGCTTCACCGGCGCAATGCGCGGCTTGCGGATCAGCTGGTTGACGGTAGGCATTAAACCCTCTTGTCTCTCAATTCCGTGTCTCGTGCCGGTCAAGGCTCGCTCAAAGCGTCATTTCCATACGCAAATTCGGGCCACAAACCGCGCCTCGCGGTCTTGCCCGAACAAATCGCAGAGGAAGCGGAAACCGCTTCGTGCACGCCGGAAATGTCTTTTCGCTCGTAAAACGAACCCTGTTTGAGGCAAACTCCAAAGCGTGTCGCTTCGGAAGGGAGAGCCTCACATCGGTTCTGACTGGGCGGCTTCTACTCGTAAGCCCGCGAACCGTCAAGCCCGCAGTGGCAAATATTGCATCGAAGCCGGGACTTGGCAGCCATGCGAAAACCGCATGTAATTTTCTTTCGCGATTTTGCAATACCGAGGAAGAAAGTGACCGGCTTTTGGCTTTTGCGCGCCCTTTCTCTATGCGAAAAGGCGGCCTGAGCACTCAACATCCCCTCGCCCGCGCTTGCCAGGAGGAATCAGCCGTGAACGACAATGAAGAACGCCCGGTCACCATCATCACCGGCCGGGTGTGGAAGCGCAAAGGCGGCAAGGTGGAAGGCGTGCATGTCATGCTGGTCGCTCCTGACGACGATTCGGCTGTGCGACGCGCGCTCGAATCGCTGGCGGCGGAAGGCTATGCCGAAGCCGAGCTCGACCAGATCGGCGATATGGACGGGGTGCCCGACGACGAGCCGCATCTGTCGGCCTACCAGGGCGCTCTCGAAGGCGAAGTGTCGATCGTCACCTTCGACGCGCCGATCTGATCATGGCGTGTCATGGGCGTGCTGTCCTTCCTTGCCCTCCTTGCCGTGACGCGATTCGTTCGGATAGCCGGCACGGCCGACGCTTGCCCGTCATGGCCGATCTGCTAAGAGACGCGCAGTCGTCCAAACCCGGCGGAGCCTCATGTCCTCATCCATCTCGCCCATAAGAATCGGCATTGTCGGCGTCGGTAAGATCGTCCGCGACCAACACCTTCCCGCCCTGGCCAAGGATCGGGATTACCAGCTGATCGCGGCGGCCAGCCGGCACGGCAAGGTCGATGGCATTGTGAATTTCCCCGACATCGAGACGATGCTTGCCGTGGTCCCCGAACTCGATGCAGTGTCGCTGTGCATGCCGCCGCAGTTCCGCTATGACGCCGCGCGCAAGGCGCTCGAGGCTGGAAAGCACGTTTTCCTGGAAAAGCCGCCCGGTGCCACGGTCAGCGAGGTCGAGGACCTGAAGGCGCTCGCGGCAAAACAAGGCGTCTCACTGTTCGCAAGCTGGCATTCGCGCTACGCGCCGGCGGTCGAAGCGGCGCGGACATTCCTCGCTTCGACCAAAATCAAATCGGCGGCGATCGTCTGGAAGGAAGATGTGCGCCGCTGGCACCCAAACCAGGACTGGATCTGGCAGCCTGGCGGCTTCGGCGTCTTCGATCCCGGCATCAACGCGCTGTCGATCGCAACCTACATCCTGCCGGCCATGTACATCACTTCGGCCGTGCTCGACCTTCCGGCGAACCGTGACGCGCCGATCGCGGCCCAGGTCGCGTTCCGGGCCGCGAACGGATCGGATGTGACGATGTATCTCGACTGGTTGCAGACCGGACCGCAGAGCTGGGACATCCTGGCCGATACGGATGCCGGACAGATGGTGCTCTCGGGTGGCGGCTCGAAGCTTGCCGTCGATGGCAATACCGTACACGAGGAGCCGGAAGCGGAATATCCGATGCTCTACCGGCGCTTCGCCGAAATCGTGCACGCCGGGACGTCGGATGTGGACCTTGCGCCGCTCCAGCACGTTGCCGACGCCTTCATGCTCGGCAAGCGCAACGTGGTCGAGGCGTTTTTCGACTGAGGTCGCCGGACCGCCTCGGCATCAATCGACAATCGCAATCGCAAACCCGTCATAGCCCTTGGCGCCCACCGTCTGGATGGCGGTGCCGTCCAGCCGTTTGTCGCCACCGATGAATGAAAATGCCGCGCGGGCGCCCTCAACATTGGCATCGCGTCCATCTTCATCCAGAACGGCACCATCGCGGATGACGTTGTCGCAGACGATGACCGTTCCTGACCGCGACAGCCGCAAGGCGCAGGCCAGATAGTTCGGGTTGTTCGGCTTGTCGGCGTCGATGAAGATGAGATCGAACGGGCCGGCATTCTCGCCGCCCAGTTCTGTGAGCGACTGGAGCGCCGAACCGACACGCAGTTCCACACGGTCCGCAACCCCTGCCCGCTCGAAATTCGAACGCGCGACCTTGGCATGGTGCGGATCGAGTTCGAGTGTCACGACCTTGCCGTCAGCAGGCAATCCCCGCGCCATCCAGATGGTCGAATAGCCACCCAGCGTGCCGATCTCGAGCACCTTCTTCGCGCCGCTGATGCGCACCAGCAGCGAGAGCAGCTTTCCTTGCGCCGCCGAGACGTCGATCGCCGGCAGGCCCTGGCGGCGGTTGGCCGCCAGAACCGCGTCGAGAACGGGATCCGCCTCGAAGAGAGAAGAAACGATGTAGTCATCGACAGCCGTCCAGGTCTTCGTGTTCATCCGCTTTCCTCCGATCGCAAAAATGAAAAAGCCGCCGGGTTGCCCCGACGGCTTCTGTTGCCTGAGATTTTTGCCGCCGCGCCTACTGCGCGGCGGTTGTCATGTCCGCCAGCATCGGCTCGGCGACTTCCACACCGGAGGCCTTGCGGCGCTCGTCGATGATCAGTTCGTCGCGCGAGGTGGCGATGCGCCGGATCTGGCTCATCGTGCCGCCGGTGCCGGCGGGGATCAGCCGGCCGACGATGACGTTTTCCTTCAAGCCCTGCAGCATGTCGGTCTTGCCGGCAACCGCGGCTTCCGTCAGCACCCTGGTCGTCTCCTGGAAGGAGGCGGCCGAGATGAAGGACGGCGTCTGCAGCGACGCCTTGGTGATGCCCAAGAGCACCGGCTGGCCTTCGGCCGGCTTCTTGCCGTCCTCGACCAGGCGCTCGTTGACCTCTTCCAGTTCGATCACGTCGACGTGGTCGCCCGGGATATAGGTCGAGTCGCCCTGCACCGTGATCTCGACCTTCTGCAGCATCTGGCGAACGATCACCTCGATGTGCTTGTCGTTGATCGAGACGCCCTGCAGGCGGTAGACTTCCTGGATCTCGTTGACTAGGTAGGAAGCAAGTGCCTCCACGCCCTTGATTGCCAGGATGTCGTGCGGCGCCGGATTGCCGTCGAGGATGTAGTCGCCCTTCTCGATGACGTCGCCGTCCTGGAGATGGAACGGCTTGCCCTTCGGGATCAGGTACTCGACCGGCTCGAGCGTCGAGTCGTGCGGCTCGATGATGATGCGGCGCTTGTTCTTGTAGTCGCGGCCGAAGCGGATCGTGCCATCGATCTCGGCGATGATGGCGTGATCCTTCGGACGACGTGCCTCGAACAGTTCGGCAACACGCGGCAGACCGCCGGTGATGTCCTTGGTCTTGGCGCTTTCCATCGGGATACGCGCCAGCACGTCGCCGGGGCGAACCTGAGCACCCGGCTCGACCGAGAGAATGGCCTCGACCGAGAGCAGGAAGCGGGCGTCGCCACCCTTCGACAGCTTGCCGACCTTGCCCTTGGTGTCCAGGATGGCAATCGCGGGCTTGAGGTCGTTGCCACGCGGCGTCGAACGCCAGTCGATGACCTCACGCTTGGTGATGCCGGTCGACTCGTCGGCCGTTTCCTGAACGGAAATGCCGTCGACCAGATCCTCATACGACACCTTGCCCTCGATTTCAGTGAGGACAGGACGGGTATAGGGATCCCACTCGGCGATACGCTGACCGCGCTTCACCTTGTCGCCATCGTCCACGAAGATGCGCGAACCATAGGTGACACGGTGCGTGGCGCGCTCCTTGCCGGCTTCGTCGAGGATCAGCACCGCCATGTTGCGGCCCATGACCATCTGCTGGCCGTCCGAGTTGCGCACCACGTTGCGGTTGCGGATCTCGACCTTGCCCTCATAGGAGGCTTCAAGGAACGAGCTGTCCACCACCTGCGCCGTACCGCCCATGTGGAAGGTACGCATGGTGAGCTGCGTGCCCGGCTCGCCGATCGACTGCGCCGCGATGACGCCGACGGCTTCGCCCTGGTTGACCGGGGTGCCGCGGGCCAGATCGCGTCCGTAGCAGACCGCGCAGACGCCGATCCTGACTTCGCAGGTCAGGGCCGAGCGGATGCGGACCGACTGCACGCCGGCCTTTTCGATCTGCTCGACGTCACGCTCGTCCATCAGCGTTCCGGCCTTGACCAGGACCTCGCCCGACACCGGATGGGTGATGTCGTCGAGCGATGTACGGCCCAGCACGCGCTGGCCGACCGAAGCAACGACCTGACCGGCATCGACGATCGGCTGCATGGTGAGGCCCTTGTCGGTGCCGCAATCCACGGAGTTGACGATGCAGTCCTGCGCCACGTCGACCAGACGACGGGTGAGGTAACCCGAGTTCGCCGTCTTCAAGGCGGTATCGGCCAGACCCTTGCGGGCGCCGTGGGTCGAGTTGAAGTACTCGAGCACGGTCAGGCCTTCCTTGAAGTTCGAGATGATCGGCGTCTCGATGATTTCACCCGACGGCTTGGCCATCAGGCCGCGCATGCCAGCGAGCTGGCGCATCTGGGTGGGCGAGCCGCGCGCACCGGAGTGCGACATCATGTAGATCGAGTTCATCGGCTTCTGACGGCCATTGTCCTCGAACTCGACCGCCTTGATGCGGGCCATCATTTCGTCGGCGACCTTTTCCGAGCACTTGGCCCAGGCGTCGACGACCTTGTTGTACTTCTCGCCCTGCGTGATCAGGCCGTCATTGTACTGCTGCTCGTACTCCTTGGCCAAAGCCTCGGTGTCCGACACCAGCTTGATCTTGGTGTCCGGGATCAGCATGTCGTCCTTGCCGAACGAAATGCCGGCACGGCAGGCATGGGCAAAGCCGAGCGCCATGATGCGGTCGCAGAAAATGACCGTCTCCTTCTGACCGCAATGGCGGTAGACGGTGTCGATCATCTTGGAGATGTTCTTCTTGGTCATCTCCTGGTTGGCGGTCTCATAGGGCACGTTGACGTTCTTCGGCAGAAGCTCGCCAATGATCATGCGGCCAGGCGTGGTGTCATGGATCTTCGACACGACCTTGCCTTCGGCGTCGACCGTGCGGAAGCGGCCCTTGATCTTGGCGTGCAGGGTCACCGCCTTGGTCTCGAGCGCGTGCTGGAGTTCGCCCATGTCGGCAAACACCATGCCTTCGCCCGGCTCGTTCTGGTTGACGATCGAGAGGTAGTAGAGACCCAGGACCATGTCCTGCGACGGCACGATGATCGGCGCGCCGGAAGCCGGGTGCAGGATGTTGTTGGTCGACATCATCAGCACGCGGGCTTCCAACTGCGCTTCCAGCGACAGCGGCACGTGAACGGCCATCTGGTCGCCGTCGAAGTCGGCGTTGAAGGCCGTGCAGACCAGCGGGTGAAGCTGGATCGCCTTGCCTTCGATCAGGATCGGCTCGAACGCCTGGATGCCCAGGCGGTGCAGCGTCGGCGCGCGGTTGAGCAGCACCGGATGCTCGCGGATGACCTCATCGAGGATATCCCAGACTTCCGGACGCTCCTTCTCGACCAGCTTCTTGGCCTGCTTGACGGTCGAGGAGTAACCCTTGGCGTCGAGACGGGCGTAGATGAAGGGCTTGAACAGTTCGAGCGCCATCTTCTTCGGCAGGCCGCACTGGTGCAGCTTGAGCTCCGGACCGGTGACGATAACCGAGCGTCCGGAATAGTCGACGCGCTTGCCGAGCAGGTTCTGACGGAACCGGCCCTGCTTGCCCTTGAGCATGTCGGACAGCGACTTCAGCGGACGCTTGTTGGCGCCGGTGATGACGCGGCCGCGACGGCCGTTGTCGAACAGCGCATCGACGGCTTCCTGCAGCATGCGCTTTTCATTGCGCACGATGATGCCCGGCGCCCGCAGCTCGATCAGCCGCTTCAGGCGGTTGTTGCGGTTGATGACGCGGCGGTAGAGATCGTTCAGATCGGACGTCGCGAAACGCCCGCCGTCCAGCGGGACGAGCGGGCGCAGGTCCGGCGGGATCACCGGAACCACCTTCATGATCATCCATTCCGGACGGTTGCCGGATTCCATGAAGTTCTCGACGACCTTGAGCCGCTTCAGATACTTTTTCTGCTTCAGCTCGGACGTGGTCGACGCCAGTTCCGAACGCAGGTCGCCGGCGATCTTCTCCAGGTCCATGCCGGCCAGAAGGTCATGAATGGCCTCGGCGCCGATCATGGCGGTGAAACTGTCCTCGCCATATTCGTCGACGGCGATCATGTACTCTTCCTCGCTGAGCAGCTGGTGCTCCTTCAGCGCGGTGAGGCCAGGCTCGGTGACGATGTAGTTCTCGAAGTAGAGGACGCGCTCGATATCCTTCAGCGTCATGTCGAGCAGGGTGCCGATGCGCGAGGGCAGCGACTTCAGGAACCAGATGTGAGCGACGGGAGCCGCCAGCTCGATATGGCCCATGCGCTCGCGGCGGACGCGCGACAGCGTGACTTCGACGCCGCACTTCTCGCAGATGACGCCCTTGTACTTCATGCGCTTGTACTTGCCGCACAGGCATTCATAGTCCTTGATCGGGCCAAAAATGCGCGCGCAGAACAGACCGTCACGCTCCGGCTTGAAGGTGCGGTAGTTGATGGTCTCCGGCTTCTTGATCTCGCCGAACGACCAGGACAGAATCTTCTCAGGGCTGGCAAGCGAAATCCGGATGGAATCGAACACCTGCGCAGGCGCCTGCGGATTGAAGAGATTCATGACCTCTTGGTTCATGCCGTTCTCCTTTTCGGGGTCCTCGAAAACCCCTTGCATCTAACGCGGACCGAATGCCCGCTGAATGGTCGGCCCACCGGCCGAAGAATTGGTGCATCCGGTCGCGAGAGCCCTCTCCCGCGCCCGGATGTCTTGTTTACTCGGCCGCGCCCCTATTCGGCAGCATCGGGCAGCCGGATCGGGTTGTCGTCGAGCTTGGTGTTCTCGAGCTCGACATTGAGGCCGAGAGACCGCATTTCCTTGACGAGGACGTTGAAGCTCTCGGGAATGCCTGCCTCGAACGTGTCGTCGCCACGCACGATCGCCTCGTAGACCTTGGTGCGGCCGGCGACGTCGTCCGACTTCACCGTCAGCATTTCCTGCAGCGTGTAAGCGGCGCCGTAGGCTTCCAGTGCCCAGACCTCCATCTCGCCGAAGCGCTGGCCGCCGAACTGCGCCTTGCCGCCCAGCGGCTGCTGGGTGACGAGCGAGTACGGACCGATCGAACGCGCGTGGATCTTGTCGTCCACGAGGTGGTGAAGCTTGAGCATGTAGATATAGCCCATCGTCACCTTGCGATCGAACGGCTCGCCGGTGCGTCCGTCATAGAGCTGCGACTGACCGCTGGTGTGCAGGCCCGCCTGCTCCAGCATGATGTTGATGTCAGCCTCATGCGCGCCGTCGAACACCGGGGTCGCGATGGAGACGCCGCGGCGCATCTGCTCGCTCAGGCGAACGATGCTCTCGTCGTCATATTCGCGAACCGGCTCGTTGCGGTCGTTGGCCGGCATGAAGCTCTCGAGCGTCTTGCGCAGCGGCTTGATGTCGCCGGCTGTCTTGTACGCATCGATAAGCTCGCCGATCTTCCTGCCCATGCCAGCGCAGGCCCAGCCCAGATGCGTTTCCAGGATCTGGCCGACATTCATGCGGCTCGGCACACCCAGCGGGTTGAGCACGATATCGGCATGCGTGCCGTCCTCGAGGAAAGGCATGTCCTCGACCGGAACGATACGCGACACGACACCCTTGTTGCCGTGACGGCCGGCCATCTTGTCGCCGGGCTGCATCTTGCGCTTCACCGCCACGAAGACCTTGACCATCTTCATGACGCCCGGAGGCATTTCGTCGCCGCGCTGCACCTTCTCGACCTTGTCCATGAAGCGCTGTTCGAGCGCCTTCTTGGAATCGTCGTACTGGCCACGCAGGGCTTCCAGCTCGCTCTGGAGCTTTTCGTTCTCCACCGCAAACTGCCACCACTGCGAACGCGGATACTCGTCAAGCGTGTCCTTGGACAGCGTCGAGCCCTTCTTGAAGCCCTTCGGTCCAGCGATCGCTTCCTTGCCGACGAGAACGTCGGAAAGACGCGCATAGACGTTACGGTCCAGAATGGCCTGCTCGTCGTCGCGATCCTTGGCGAGGCGTTCGATCTCCTCGCGCTCGATCGCCATGGCGCGCTCGTCCTTCTCCACACCGTGGCGATTGAACACGCGCACCTCGACGACGGTGCCGAAAGTGCCCGGAGGCATGCGCATCGAAGTGTCGCGCACGTCGGAAGCCTTTTCGCCGAAGATGGCGCGCAGAAGCTTCTCTTCCGGCGTCATCGGGCTCTCGCCCTTCGGCGTGATCTTGCCGACCAGGATGTCGCCCGGCTGCACTTCCGCACCGATATAGACGATGCCGGCTTCGTCGAGGTTCTTCAGCGCTTCTTCCGAGACGTTTGGAATATCGCGCGTGATTTCCTCCGGACCGAGCTTGGTATCGCGCGCCATGACCTCGAACTCCTCGATGTGGATCGAGGTGAAGACGTCGTCGGCCACGATACGCTCGGAGAGCAGGATCGAGTCCTCGTAGTTGTAGCCGTTCCACGGCATGAACGCGACCAGCACGTTGCGGCCGAGCGCCAGATCACCAAGCTCGGTCGACGGACCGTCGGCGATGATGTCGCCCTTGTTGACCCGGTCACCCATGCGCACCAGCGGACGCTGGTTGATGCAGGTGTTCTGGTTCGAGCGCTGGAACTTCATCAGCCGGTAGATGTCGACGCCGGACTTGCCCGGATCGAGATCCTCGGTGGCGCGGATAACGATACGCGTGGCGTCCACCTGGTCGACGATGCCGCCACGACGCGCGCCGATGGCGGCGCCCGAGTCACGGGCGACGATCGGCTCCATGCCGGTACCGACGAACGGCGCCTCGGCGCGCACCAGCGGCACGGCCTGGCGCTGCATGTTCGAGCCCATCAGAGCGCGGTTGGCGTCGTCGTTCTCGAGGAACGGGATGAGCGCCGCGGCAACAGACACCATCTGCTTGGGCGACACGTCCATCAGGTCGACGTTTTCGCGCGGCGCCATCATCACTTCGCCGGCGCTGCGGCAAATGACGAATTCGTCGACGAAGCCGCCATTCTTGTCGAGCTCGGCGTTGGCCTGCGCGACATGGTGCTTGGCCTCTTCCATCGCCGAAAGATAGACGACGTCATTGGTCAGCTTGCCGTCGACGATCTTGCGGTACGGGCTTTCGATGAAGCCGTACTTGTTGACGCGCGCGAAGGTCGCCAGCGAGTTGATCAGACCGATATTCGGGCCTTCCGGCGTCTCGATCGGGCAGATACGGCCGTAATGCGTCGGGTGCACGTCGCGCACTTCGAAGCCGGCGCGCTCGCGGGTCAGACCGCCCGGTCCAAGCGCCGAGAGACGACGCTTGTGGGTGATCTCCGACAGCGGGTTGGTCTGGTCCATGAACTGCGACAGCTGCGAGGAACCGAAGAACTCGCGCACGGCGGCGGCCGCCGGCTTGGCGTTGATCAGGTCCTGCGGCATGACCGTGTCGATCTCGATCGAGGACATGCGTTCCTTGATCGCGCGCTCCATGCGCAGCAGGCCGACGCGGTACTGGTTCTCCATCAGCTCGCCGACCGAACGCACGCGGCGGTTGCCGAGATTGTCGATGTCGTCGATCTCGCCCTTGCCATCACGCAGTTCGACCAGCGTCCTGACCACGGCCAGGATGTCGTCCTTGCGCAGCACGCGCACGGTGTCCTCGGCCTTGAGCTCGAGGCGCATGTTCATCTTGACGCGGCCGACGGCGGATAGGTCGTAGCGCTCGCTGTCGAAGAACAGCGAGTTGAACATGGCTTCGGCGGTCTCGAGCGTCGGCGGCTCGCCCGGGCGCATGACACGGTAGATGTCGAACAGCGCGTCCTGGCGGCTCTCGTTCTTGTCGACGGCGAGCGTGTTGCGGATATAGGCGCCGACATTGACATGGTCGATGTCGAGGACCTGGATCTCCTGCTCGCCGGTGCCGAGCAGCACCTTGAGCGTCTTGTCGTCGATCTCGTCGCCGGCCTCGAGGAAAATCTCGCCGGTGGCGTAGTTGACGATGTCCTCGGCCAGGTAGTTGCCGAGCAGATCCTCGTCGGTCGCCTTGATCGCCTTGAGACCCTTTTCGCCGAGCTGGCGTGCCTGGCGAGCGGTGATCTTCTTGCCCGCCTCGACGACGATCTCGCCGGTGTCGGCATCGACCAGGTCGCCGACGGCCTTGAGGCCGCGGAAACGCTCGACGTTGAAGGGAATGCGCCAATGGTCGCCGGCGCGCTTGTAGGTGATCTTGTTGTAGAAGGTCGACAGGATCTCCTCGCCGTCCATGCCGAGCGCCATCAGCAGCGACGTCACCGGAATCTTGCGGCGACGGTCGATGCGGGCGTGCACGACGTCCTTGGAATCGAACTCGATGTCGAGCCACGAGCCACGGTAGGGAATTACACGGGCGGCAAACAGAAGCTTGCCCGACGAGTGCGACTTGCCCTTGTCGTGGTCGAAGAAGACGCCCGGCGAGCGGTGCATCTGCGAGACGATGACGCGCTCGGTGCCGTTGACGATAAAGGTGCCGTTCAAGGTCATGAGCGGCATGTCGCCCATGTAGACGTCCTGCTCCTTGATGTCCTTGATCGACTTGGCACCGGTATCCTCGTCGATATCGAACACGATGAGGCGCAGCGTCACCTTCAGCGGCGCGGCATAGGTCAGGTCGCGCTGACGGCATTCGTCAACGTCGAATTTCGGTCCTTCGAACTCGTACTTCACGAACTCCAGCATGGAGGAGCCGGAAAAATCGGAGATCGGGAAGACCGACTTGAAAACAGCCTGCAGTCCTTCGTCGGGACGCCCGCCCTTGGGCTCGTCCACCATCAGGAACTGGTCATAGGATGCCTTCTGAACCTCGATAAGGTTCGGCATCTCCGCAACTTCCGGGATCTTCCCGAAGAACTTGCGTACGCGTCTGCGGCCATTGAAAGTCTGGGTCTGGGCCATCGTCGCTCCTTAGCTCTAAACTTGGGACGAACCTCGCCGCGGTTCGTCTTGCATACTGAGCCACCTGGGCGGCGGCTCTCTGTCTGTTCTCCGGCCGCCTCTCCAATTGCTTGGCGGTTACCGGCTAAAACGGGAGAAAACCCGTTTCCTGAAGGCCGGTTTACGGCCCTCAGGAAAGAGGTTTTCGTACATCTCGCGTCACGCAGCCTCCCCTGGTCACCCAAGGGAGTGGCGGACGGCGCGAGGCCGCCCGCCGCTTTTTACGCTTACTTCAGGTCGACCTTGGCGCCGGCTGCTTCCAGCTGCGCCTTGAACTTGTCAGCATCGGCCTTGGAAACGCCTTCCTTGACCGGCTTCGGAGCCGCTTCGACCAGGTCCTTGGCTTCCTTGAGGCCAAGACCGGTGATGGCGCGGACTTCCTTGATGACGTTGATCTTCTGAGCGCCGGCCTCGGTGAGAACGACGTCGAATTCCGTCTTTTCCTCGACCGGGGCAGCAGCAGCGGCAGCACCGCCAGCAGCGGCAACCGCCACCGGAGCAGCAGCCGAAACGCCCCACTTTTCTTCCAGAAGCTTCGACAGCTCAGCCGCCTCGAGGACGGTCAGCTTCGAAAGGTCGTCTACGATCTTTGCCAGATCAGCCATTGTTGTGTTCCTTCGTTAGGTTCGAACGTGTGTTTTTGATAGCGAGGAACGGCCTCATGCCGCCTCGTCCTTCCGGGCGTAAGCGCCGATGACGCGCGCGACCGAGGCCGCTGGCGCATTGACGATCTGGGCGATCCGGGTTGCCGGCGTGGCGATCATGCCAACCAGCCTGGCGCGCAGCTCATCGAGCGACGGAAGTGTGGCGAGTGCCTTCACTCCGTCGGCGTTGAGCGAGGTGGTGCCCATTGCGCCGCCGAGAATGACGAGCTTGTCATTCCCCTTGGCGAAATCGGACGCGACCTTCGGCGCCGCAATCGGATCCTCCGAATAGGCGATCAGCGTCTGTCCCTTGAACAGCTCGATGATCGATGCGGAGTCCGTGCCCTGAAGAGCGATTTTGGCGAGACGGTTCTTCGCGACTTTAACGGTGCCACCGGCAGCGCGCATCTTCGACCGAAGGTCGTTCATTTGCGCGACGGTGATACCGGCATAGTGGGCCACGACGACTGAACCCGCGCCCGAAAACGCATCATTCAGGCCCGTGACGAGTTCGCGTTTTTCCGCTCTGTCCACTGCCTATCTCCAGTTGACCCCAGTCCTGCCAATGGGAACATTCCCATTTCGAGGACAGGCGTCGGGTTGCCTTTTGCCGGCCGGGCCATCCAGTAACGGATCTCCCGAACGACGCTCGAGGATCCTGCCCCCTTTCGCCACATCGACGGCAAAGCCGGCGATGCGCAGACAAAAGGCAAACACGGTTCGAACCTTTCATTGGAGCTTGTTGCTCCGTTGTCCGGTTTTCACCCGTCTCATGCAGGCCCACATGAATTAAGGCCCTCCTCTTGAATCAAGGTTCGGGCCGCCCGCAATCTCGGACAGGATGTCCGGAAGCCTTCCGGCTTCCGGTACCGGGCCCAGGATAAATCCAAGGCCCGGAATTCAGTCACGGATCAGCCTTCGAAAGGCCAATCCAAATCCAATCAGGACGCGGCGAGCGTCGCGACGTCGAGCTTGAGGCCCGGGCCCATCGTCGAGGTGACAGACACCTTCTTGACGTAGTTGCCCTTGGCGCCAGCCGGCTTTGCCTTGGTCACCGCATCGGCGAAGGCACGGACGTTCTCTTCCAGCGCCTTGACGTCGAAAGAGACCTTGCCGACACCGGCATGAACGATGCCGGCCTTCTCGACACGGAACTCGACCGCGCCGCCCTTCGAAGCCTTGACGGCCGCGGCGACATCGGTGGTGACGGTGCCGACCTTCGGGTTCGGCATCATGCCGCGCGGGCCGAGCACCTTACCGAGACGGCCGACGAGCGGCATCATGTCCGGCGTGGCGATGCAGCGATCGAAATCGATCGTGCCCTTCTGGACGATGTCGACCAGATCCTCGGCACCGACGATGTCGGCACCGGCGGCCTTGGCCTCTTCGGCCTTGTCGCCACGGGCGAACACGGCGACACGGACCGAGCGGCCGGTGCCGTTCGGCAGGTTGACCACGCCGCGAACCATCTGGTCGGCATGACGCGGGTCTACGCCGAGGTTCATGGCCACTTCGATGGTCTCGTCGAACTTGACCGAGGAACGATCCTTGAGCAGCTTCAGCGCATCACCGAGCGCGTAAGCCTTGTTGGGATCGATGCCTTCACGGGTCTTCGATACACGCTTTGCAATCTTTGCCATGATCTTAGCCCACCACTTCCAGACCCATCGAGCGGGCGGAGCCCTCGACCATGCGCATGGCCGCTTCGACGTCGTTCGCGTTCAGATCCTTCATCTTGGCGGTCGCGATTTCGCGAACCTTGTCGCGCGAAACCGTGCCAGCCTTGACCTTGCCCGGCTCCTTCGAGCCCGACTTCAGGTTCGCGGCCTTCTTCAGGAAGTAGCTCACTGGGGGCGTCTTCATGACGAAGGTGAACGACTTGTCCTGGTAATAGGTGATGACGACCGGAACCGGCGATCCCTTTTCCATTTCCTGGGTCTGCGCGTTGAACGCCTTGCAGAACTCCATGATGTTGATGCCACGCTGACCAAGTGCCGGGCCGATCGGGGGAGACGGCGTGGCCGATCCCGCGGAGACCTGGAGCTTGAGCTGGCCTGCAATTTTCTTAGCCATCTCTTTTCCTGCCTTTGTCTATGCCGGCCCCACGATCTGGGAAACACCGGCGGTTGCAGTCTGGTGGTGCGGTTCTTGCGGCCGGCTAAAGCCGCCTTCGCCTCCCACCGTTCTCAAGCCGCGCGTTGCCGCGCCGCCTCCCCTGATCGCCGGACCGGCATCAGGGATTTCGGATCAGCCCTTTTCGACCTGTCCGAATTCCAGATCGACGGGCACGGCGCGCCCGAAGATCGAAACTTCCACCTTGAGCCGCGCCCGCTCCTCGTCCACTTCCTGGACGAAACCGTTGAACGACGCGAAGGGACCATCCGAAACGCGGATCGCCTCGCCGATCTCGAAGGTGACCGAGGGCTTCGGCCGCTCGACGCCTTCCTGTACCTGGTTCAGGATGCGCTGGGCTTCGGCCTCGGTGATCGGCACCGGCTTGGAGTCGCCGAGAAAACCTGTGACTTTCGGCGTGTTCTTGACCAGCGAGAACACGGCGTCGGTCAAGTTGGCCTTCAAGAGCACATAGCCCGGGAAGAACTTGCGCTCGGCGTCGACCTTGCGGCCGCGACGAACCTCGACGACCTTCTCGGTCGGCACCACGATCTGCTCGATATCGGCGGACAGGCCCTTCTGCTTGGCCTTGTTCTCGATGTCCTCGGCGACCTTCTTCTCGAAGTTCGAATAGGCGTGGACGATGTACCAGCGCGTAGCCATTTTTTCGACTTCTCCTAATCGCCGGACTTAGCGTCCAATGCCCAGAATCTGCTCGACCGCGAGGCCCATGAGCTGATCGGCGGTGAAGAAGAAGATCATCGCAATCACAGCAAAGGCCAGGACCATGACCGTCGAGATCATCGTCTCGCGGCGCGACGGCCAAGTCACCTTGGCTGTCTCCGCGCGCACCTGCTGGAGAAAGACGAAAGGATTTGTGGTTTTCGAAGCCATATGCCGCCTGTCTTCAAGACCCGTTGGCCGGGTCCCCTGGATGATCCCGCTGGCCGGGACGTGCCGCCTGAGCCCAATCTCGCGCCGAATCAGCGCAATCATTTCGCCCATGCAAATCAGACGCGTAAAGCCGGCTTCCCAGCTCCACGCGTCGCGTGTCTGTTTCGTCTACATAAAACCGATTCTTGATCCACGCAAGTGGCAAGTGCCCGCTTTATGACCAAACGCCGCCTCGGAACCATCCAGTCGTTCCGTCCCGGCTATGGCGCCCTTATGCCCCAATCGGGCTAATATGGCAAGCGGCTCGCCGATTTTCAAAGGCAGCCCGCGAAATATCGTTTTGATGCCATCTTAGGAAATGGCACGGGCAGCAGGGCTCGAACCTACGACCTGCGGTTTTGGAGACCGCCGCTCTACCAACTGAGCTATGCCCGTACACGCGCGCTTCGGCGCAGGCGCTTCCTAAAAGCTTCCGCGCGCTCTGTAAAGAGCGGTTTGCAGGCAAACGTGCTTAACCCCTGCGCCAGAAATCGAGATGGTCGGCGACCAGCCCCTCGGCATCGATCTCCAGCTCCCGCCTGAAGTGGCTGGCGCGCGATTCATAGAGGTATCGCCGGCAGCCGAAGCTATTTTGCGTCCGGCACCCGATACGGACCGCCAGGCACGCCCCAGCCCCAGGCCGGCATCGGTTCGGTCTCGGGATTGCAGGTCTCGCCGAGATTGGAATTCATCTTGGCCAGCCGCGATCCCCATTCGACGTAGCCCATGAAGGCTGAACGGAATTCCGGATCGTCCGGCAGACCGACCTCATCCGCCGCGTCGGCGAGAAGATTGATCCAGCGGCGGCGCTGCTCCTCGCTCAAATGCTTGCCCAGATGATGCATGACCATTTCGCGGTGGCCGCCAAAGGTTTCGCTGTAGGTTTTCGGTCCGCCGAAGACCTCGCCGATGAAGGCCGCGACATGGGCGGGGTGGTCCGGCGACATGTGCTTGAACACCGGGCCAACGACCGGATCTCGTGCCACCTTGTCGTAGAAGGTTTGCGTCAGCCGGTTCAGCGCCTCGCTGCCTCCGGCCCATTCGTAGAGTGTCGGAACGTCCTGGCTCATTCTCGATCCTTCGCCGGCCCCGCCGCCGCGACGATAGCGGAAATCGGATATGGCTCAACCTGCCTCGATGGGCAGTTCCCCTGACATCACCGTGCTCTACAGCCTGGCGGGCGCGTCGGCCTGTGCATTGGCGGCTGGCAGGCCCAGGCAATTGTCGGGCTTGGCAACAGCCTTGCAAATCGTGGAGCCGGTCAGCGCGTCGACCGATTGCGGTCCCGTTGTCAGTCCAAGCTTGAGCATGGTGTCTGGGTCAAGTTGCCCCTCGGTCGAGCGTCGTTCGATTGTTGCGAACAGAGCGGGACTGATCGCCATCTCGTCGAGGTAGGCCTTGACCACCAGCTTCTGTCCCATCGGATACAGGCTGAGCCGCGCCCGGGGACCGACAAGCCGTCTGGCACCGCCGGCGACCACTAACGCACAGGCGGAATCACACTCCACCCCCGCATCGATGCTCAATCCGGCATAGGCTCCTTCCGTAGCCAGGCAGTTCCACGCGTCGGGGTCACAGTCGACGAAATCGGTGCGGGCAACGGCGATGTCGAGCTTTCTTTCATGGATAAGCCGCCCCATTGCGAGAGCGCTGGGCAGGTCGCCTCCGCGTGAGCTGATGACGACAGGCAGCCGCCGATCGCCAAGCGTGGCCAGCAACTGCCGCAGCTTCCGCGGCGCCTGGTTCGTGATCGCGCCTTCGGCCGATATCCATTCCGGACAATCGGGATCGCACAGCGGATTGCTGCCGCGAACGACGACAAACCGCATGTCCCCGCCGGCCCTCGCGGTATCCGGTTGAACGGCAGCCATGGGCCTGGCTGCGGCCGATGGCGTCGTCTTGCTTGCGGGTCCAGCTATTTGCCGGCAGTTCGTGGCCGGCTGGGCCAGGCCGCAGAGGCTGGCGGCGGTCAACAGATCCACTGCGTCCCGGCTGGTGACCAGCTTCATCCTCACCATGTCGTCGAGGGGAATCTGACGAATCTCACTGGCCGGCGTGGCCTTCATGACTTCCAGTACGCCGTCTGCTATCCCCATTTCCTCAAGGTAGGCCGAAAGCGTCTTCTCGACGGTCCTGCTCATCTCGTAGGTTTTGTAGCTGCCAGCGTTTTTGCGGCTGACCACCTTGGTGCTGATGATCTTCTTCCTGCCGTTCACGATCCGGTACGTGGTCCGGTAGAGCAGCTTCTCCCGCTGGTATGTGGTGGTGATCTGGTGGACGCCGAGATAGCCGAAATCTCCAACGAAGCGGCGGACACCGCCGGAAAACATTAGCGGACAGGCCGAATTGCACATGGCTCCGTCGTCATAGACCGTACCGAAATAATCGGCACTCTTGCCCTTGTTGTCCCCGCAGTTTTTTGTTTGCGGTTGGCAATCGGAAAAAACCGTCACGCCGACGGCGATATCGAGCTTGTTCTTGCGGATCATACGGCCGAGTGCCAGCGCGGCGTCGACGTTGCCGCCGGGCGAATTGACGACGACTGGCAATTGCCTTCCCTTGAGCGCCTTGAGCGTGCGCTTGAGGAGCGACGGCGTGCCCGCGTCGATGGTGCCGTCCGCCGATATCCATTCAGGACAATTGGGTTCGCATCCCGGAGCGTTGCTGCGCACGACGACGAAGCGCATGGGCGGGATGTCGAGAGGCCCATCCTCCGCTCGCGCTGTCAAAACGGGCAGAGCCATGGCGACGGCGAGGCAAACCAGTGCCCATAACCGCCATGCCTTCCCATCGAAACGGTGCCTTGGAACCACGGTCGGCAAAGCTCCCCTCAGCGCAACCTATACTAGTTGCAGCCATGGCGCTTGCAACAGCTTTGAAACGAACGCGCAATGCATGCGTTTCGAGGCGGTCTGAAACGAAAAAAGGCGGCCCGAAGACCGCCCTTTCGTTTTCGAGACTGGCAGCAGCCGGATCGATTACTCTTTGATGGTGACGACGATGCCGGCACCGACGGTGCGGCCGCCTTCACGGATGGCGAAGCGCAGCTTCTCT
>NZ_JAIUGR010000025.1:0-38535 GCF_020164695.1 Mesorhizobium sp. ESP6-5 | reverse complement strand
TTCAGGGGCGGGTCGCTTCAACATGACCCAGTGAATCAAAAACCCCCGGCAAAAGCCAGGGGTTTGTCAGCAGTCTGGAAGCAGGCGAGATCGCCTGCTTTTTCGTTCGTACGGTGCCGTGGCTTACCTGACCAGAAGGCCGGCGTGATCGCAGAGCGCGGTGAAGGCTTCCTGCGCCTGTGCCGCGCCCTCATTGTTGGCCAGCGCCGACTCGATCTTTTCGCGCGCGGTCTGGTAGAAGGGGCCGCGCCTGGCCTGTGGCCAGTCGATCAGGATTTCACTGGCGTCCTGAAGCGTGGCCACCTCGCGGATCGTGTCCGAGCCATGGGGCTTGACCCGCAGCGGTGTCGACAGCATCAAACCGGCCATTGGTTTCTCCTGCTACTGGGTCCTCATTGCAGGATGCGCGCCTCGCGCGCGGCGTCGATCATCGCCCGCATCGCCTTTTCCGCCGGCGTCCAGCCGTCCAGCGCATCGCGGCAGCTGCGCAGTGCCGCGCGGTATTGACGGCCTTGTCCGGCCGGCCAGTCGCCAAGGCATTCCAGCCCCTCCCAGGCGCTGCGCACCACGCGCTCCCGCTCGGGAGCGAATTTCAGGCGGATCGGTCGGGGAAACATCTTGTCGTTCAACGGTCGTCTCCATGAATCATGCACATCGGCCGACATGCACCGAGGAAGCGCCGGATAACGTCGGCGTCAGGGGAGGGTTCCGAGCCCGGACAATCAATTTTTAACCATGCTTTCAGTCGCGCGCGACGGCGTCCGACAAGGGCCTGGGCGCCGGCGGATCGACATCCTGTGCTTGCGGCCGATCATGTTCGAACTGCTCGGCGTCGGGCAAGGCATGCAGCCAGGTTTCGCGCCGGCCGGTCCACAATTCATACTGCGGTGCCAGATCCGTCGGTGCGACGTCGAGGCTGCCGAGCATCACCTCGGCCTCGTTGTCGTCGACCCAGGCGACGCGGCTGCCGCAGGTCGGGCAAAAGCTGCGTGTGCCGTAGCTGGCGACTTCGCCCGATGTCTCGAACGCATCGCGCGGCCAGATGGCAAAGGCCGAATAGACCGAACCACCCGCCTTGCGGCAATCCTTGCAATGGCAAAGGCCAACCCGCGACGGCTGGCCGTTGACGACGAAATGCACGCCACCGCACAGGCAACTGCCGGTCCTGCGTGTTGTGTCGGACATGGTTGCGCCCTCCGTTTCGCCAGCCTGGCTTTGCCTGCCATAGGGCTGCTCCAGCCATGGCCGGCTCCGTCAGTTTGGCATGCCGCGGGCCGGGCGGGACAGATGCTCGTCTGCCATTTCGTTGGCCAGGATGAGAAACCGGGAAAAAGACATCCTGTTCACCGTACCGCCGAGCCCGGTTGACGCGGCCCGCAGCATTCTTCAACGCCATGCCGGCGAATTGGTTGCCGCCTTGCGGCCGCTCCTTCTATCCGCGGGCGGCCATGTGGTTGTCGAGCTTCTTGCGCGAGGGTCCGTAGCGCTTGATGATGGTCTGGGCCTCGCTCTGCGGAATGCCGTATTTGCGCGCGAAGGCCGCGACCTCGTAAGTTTCCTCGCTCGAGACCAGCTTGCGGTCTTGTTTGGTCTTGGATTTGTCGTCAGGCATGTCGGGCCTCACTTTCTGTAAGCCGCATGGTCGCGCGGACGCCTATATGTCGCGGTCACACATAACACGGATCGGCGATGCTGGTTCCATCGCGGAGCAACGCCAGTTCAGCCTAGGCCGATGAAGAGGTCGGGCCGGTGCTGTCGGTGTCGCTGCATTGGGCGCAGCGCGCGCTGGCGCCGGGACAGCCGCGGCGATGCGTGCCGGCGGGGCAGCAAAGGCCGCTGGAACTCGTCCAGCGCGGGCATTGGAAAACCTGTCCAGTGCCGCCGCAGCCTTCGCACTCCAGAACCGGTGTCCGGACCAGATAGGACTTCGTCCCCAGCCTGACGCTTGCGCCCAAAACCCACCCACCCATATCGTGCACCAGACATAGCTGTGCATTAGCCCCGGCTAACAATATCACGATCAGGGTTACGGACAAGTTTCAGGATCATTAAGAATTTCTAAAGCTGTGCCTGCCGGTAAGCGGTCTTGCTTCTTCCTTCGAGCGGTGCGCTGCCATAGCATCGGGCGTCAAACCGGAACCGGTGAAAATTTTTGCCCGGCATGTCGGATCGGCACATGGCGGTGCGTCCTTGGGGCTGATGAAGCTGGAGAACAACCATGTCGCCCCAAATCGCACAATCGCCGTGGCAGACCGCGGCCCTTCTCGTCGCCCGCCTGATCTTCGCCGCCGTCTTCCTGATGGCGGTGACCTTCAAGTTCCTGGGCATGGAGGCCACGGCGGGCTATATCGCGGCCGCGGGCTTTCCGTTCCCGCTCTTCCTGGCATGGTGCGCGGCAATCCTGGAGGTGGCCCTGGTGCTGTGTTTCCTCAGCGGCGCCTTCTTCACCCAAGCCGCCCTGGTCGCCGCCGCCTATGTGCTGTTCCTTGCCTTTGCCTTCCACGGACCCAGCCACTGGGCCGGCAACCAGGCCGAGTTCGGTTTCTTCGTCGACCATTTTTCGTTCCTGGCCGGACTGCTGTTCGCGGCGGTCCACGGACCTGGAAGAATTCTGGCGCTGAACCTGGGATGGCCGGGCAGGGCGTAATGAGCATGCCGGGGGCAGGGCACGAGGAGTCCGCCAGGGGCAGGGATCTCACATCTGATCGTTGTAGGGCTCCTTCATCTGGCCGACCATGCGGGCCAGCTTCGAGAAAGACGGCATGTCGGCCTCCGGCTGGCACTGGTTGGCGAGTTCCAGCAGCCGGATCGGAAAATTGACGGCGTCGCGGTTCGACGCCGACATGCCGTCCGATCGCTCCTCGCCGGTTTCCGACGCCTCGGCCTTGCGGAGCGCGATGTCGATCTCCTCCGACGTCAGCACCCCCTTTTTTACCAGGACGTGGTTGATCGAGGCGACGGCCATCAGCAGGCCTTCGAGTTGCAGGTTGGCGACGTTCATGGATTTCTCCCTCCGTTGATCGCAGTGGAACGCATCAGCGGCGTTTCCGATCCGGCCGGCGTGCGGGAACCAGCGCGCCGATCGTGAGCGGTCAGGCGCTACTCCTGCGTCAGGCGCTCGCCATACTCGCGCCAAAGCGCCCTGACTTCCAGGCTGCCGAGGCGTGGGATCGAAGGGTCGCCGCAATCTATGGCGACGGTGCCGATGTCGTAATTGGGGTAAGCGTTGGCGACGAAGCGGATCGCTTCGCCAAGCGAGTGCACCCGGATGACCGGATCGGCCTGACCCTGGCCGGTGCTGCGCACACCGGAAACCGTGGCCGGAGCGTGCCGCATCCTGAAGACGGATGCCATGGCTGGTCTGTCCATCGTCCTCTCCCACAAGGCCGTGCGACGGGAATCATTCCATGAGCTGGCGCTGATGATTTCACAGGTGCCGGTTCATGAACAGCCGGATAAACGTCAGCCGCCGGGATCATGCCTCCCGGAGAAATATGAATTTTTTCCTATTTGGCATTGACCGGTGAGGGCAGCGATGCTATAAATCTATCCATGGTGCTGATTTGCGCCACCGACCCGCCGCCGAGGCGGGTTTTCTGTTTCTGGCCCTGGTTGGGCTGCCTGCCGATGCGGTGGCGCCGTAGAGCGCTGCTTCCGCGAGATGCGAGAATCCCATGCCCCGCTATGCCAGCATCATCACCGGCGATGACGGCCGCGAGATCGTCAGCGCCATCGGCGAATTCGAGGGCGCCGGCCCTGTGGCGCGCCTCGGCCGCGTCGAGGAGGTTCCCGCCGGCGTGCTGATTGGCATGGTGCGCGATGCGGCCGGTGGCTTCTGCTTTCCGCAGGCCGGTATCGGCGCACAGCTCGTAGGTCTCGCAATGGCGCGGCTCAAGGCTGCAAGGCCTGTGGCGAGGCCCGCACAGGCCGCGAAGCCGAAGCGCGGAAAGGCCAGGAAGAAATCCGCCCGCTTGAAAAAGCGGGCCAGGCAGGCGCCGCCGAAGGCCGCCGCCGGTGATGTCAATGTCGGGGCGCGGACCCATGACCGGTGAAACCGGGCCGGCGCGCCGCAAGGCCAGGGCGGCAAGGCGCAAGCCCGCTGCCAGTCCGGTATCCGCCAAGACGCCCCGGCCGAAGCGGACCAAGAAAACATTGGGCGATGATTTCCTCGCCGCCGTGCGGGCCGATTTTCAGGCGCATGGCGCCGGTGTCCTCGCCGAGGTGCGGACCGACAAGCCGGACCAGTATCTGAAGATCGTGCTGTCCGTGCTGCCCAAGGATTTCGGTGTCGCCGTCAACCAATTGGACGTCCTCTCGGATATTCTGTTCGAGGTGATCGTGCGGAAGTTCGGGCCAGCCCCGGAGGACTGACCGCCGGCCTTGCTTTGGGACCGGCACCTGAGGCCTCGATCGAACCAAAAGCCCGCCTTGGCTCACGCCGGGGCGGGCTTTCTTGCGTTTTCGGGCCGCTCATCGTTTCACGGATACGAGGCCCGGCTCCTCTTCGGCGCAAGGTCGGAAAACCGTACTCAGGCCAGGATGTTGACGGCGCGGGCCGCGACCAGCGCGATCGTGAGCAGCGAGATCATCGCCTCCGCCATCATCAAAAGCTTGGCGCGCTGGGAAAGGGGCAAGGTGTCGGTTGGTGAAAACGCCGTCGCATTGGTGAAGGCGAGGAAGAAATAATCAACGAAGCCAGGCAGCCAGTCGCGGACCTCGCGATCGTCCAGGGTCATTTGCGGAAACAGAAAATCGGCATGGGCGCGTTTGACCAGTCCGCAGGTCGGCGGCCCGCCGCGGTCGGTGCTCCAGAACCACAAGGCGAAAACGATGATGTTGGTGAGCCAGATATTGAGCGCGTCGACCAGCAGTGTCTGGCCGCTGCTGCCGGCATGTCCCGCCAGCAAAGCGCGCACCAGCAGCACCAGCGAGCCGCAGTTCATGACACTGACGACGCCGGTCATTACCAGGGCCGTTCTGCGGATCATGACGCGAAAACGGCCGACGAGATACCAGTGCTCTTCCTCGACCGCTTTCTGGGTGGCGACCTGCGTCCAGGCGGTGGCCACGGACAGGGGCACCAGCAGGGCGGCCTCCAGCGCCGGCGCCAGCCAGCGAGGGCCGAACGAAAGATCGTTGATGACCAGAAGCTGCAGGCAGATGATGACGAGGACAGCCGCGCGTGCCAGCCAGAAGTCGAGCGCGCGGTGATGGATGACGGCATGCTGGTGACGCATCGAATGTCCGGGATGCTGAAGTGGGATCAGGTGTGCGGGCTGTTTTGCCCGGGGAGGGCAATAGAATGCCGAGATTCCCGCTCAATCTTGGTATTGCAATGGCACCCAAGTATACTTTTTTGTAAGCTTTGACCTTGGGGCTATTCGGCAAACCGGGCGATGTGATTTAAGCGCGGCATGGCGGGAATTGACGACTCCATGGATCGTTGGGTGCCGGCAGCACTGCCTGCCGTGGGCCTGGACTCGTCATTGGTCTGGTCCGCGCTGCTTCGGCACCCTTGGGGTTTGCTGGCACTTTTGTGCCTGGTGCAGATCCTGTGCTGGACCCTGGTGCCAACACTCATCGATCCCGCACCGCCCGGCGACGTCGTGGAAGGCTTCATGTGGGGCCGCGAATGGGTGCTTTTGACCTACAAGCATCCGCAACTCCCCGGCTGGCTGCTCGAGACCAGTCATCTCCTGACCGGATCGTTCCGCTGGCCGCAATATCTGCTGGCCCAGCTGACGATCTCGGCCACTTTCGTCCTGGTCTGCCTGCTGGCTCGCGACACGCTCGGCCGCGACAAAGCGCTGGCCGCCGTGCTTTTGATGCCGTCGGTCTATTTCTTCGGCTGGCCGACGCCGCAATTCAATCACGACTATGCGCAGATGCCGTTCTGGGCGGCGATCTGCTGGTTGCTGTGGCGCGCCAGCCGCGGCGGCGGGCCGGGCTGGTGGCTGGCGCTCGGATTGGTGTCGGGCGTCGGGCTCTACGCCAAGTTCTCCACCGGCTTGCTGCTTGCCTTCGGCGGCCTCTGGCTGCTGTGCGACCCACGTGCGCGCAGCCGGCTGGCGACACCCTGGCCATGGCTTGGCCTGGCTGTGTTTCTCGCCGTCGCCGCGCCGCTTGCCATCGCACTCTACCGCATCGATTTCCTGCCGTTGACCTATTTCGCCGGCCGCGATGCATGGGTGAGCGAGCATCGGGCGCGGCTCTATTATATCGGCGTCCAGATGGCCGGCCTTTCCGGCTTTCTCCTGGTGTTGGCGCTATCAGGGCTATTGCGGCGCTCACCAGCCCCGCAAGTGCCGGTCGAGCGCGACACGCTCGTCTATCTCTGCTGGATGGGGCTTGGGCCGGCGGCGCTGATCATGGTGGTCTCGTTGTTCACCGGCACCGGGGAAGCCTGGGGCGCGCCGATGTACAATCTTGTCGGCGTCGTCGCGCTCGCCTTTCTCGGTCACCGGCTCGGTGCCGTCGAGATGAGAAGGTTGGCGATCTGCGCCTTCATCTGCATCGTCGCCATGTCGGGCGCCTATGGGGCGATCCGATGGACGGACTGCAATGTGCGTGGACGCATGGACGCCGTCTGCTGGCCGGCGCGGCCGATCTCGGACGAGGCCGAGGCAATCTGGCACGCGGCGGCGCCGGGCCGGCTCGACATCGTCGGTGGCGACACCAATCTTGCCATGCTGGCTGGCCTCAACGCCTATGACAAGCCGTCTATCTTCACTGATCTCGATATGCGGTTTGCACCCTGGATCACGAGGCAGCGGTTGCGCGACCACGGCATGCTGATGGTCTGGTCGGGTCGTTACGTGCCGTCAAGGCTGCTGGCATGGGTGGACAATATCCCGGTCAAGACCGTTCTTTTCAACTGGTCGCGCGAGGCACCGCCGGTGGTGATCAGCTTTGCCGTCATTCCGCCCGGCACGCGATATCTGCCGGCTGCCGCCAGTAGCCGGACCCGGCATCCGCGCAGCTAGGGTGAGCGGCGACGTGCGATCCCATTCCCTATAATACAAGCGGACGGCCGCTCGTCTGACTGGACGAACCAGGCAATAATGCCCATTTATGCACTATCCAAGTTTGTGCCGCGCAATTCCCGACGGAGAGCCGCTACACTTCCCCGGAATTGCCTTTTGAGGAGACGTGACATGGCGACTTCGAGCGAACGTGCAGTGCTTGCCGGCGGCTGCTTCTGGGGCATGCAGGATTTGATCCGGCGCTTCCCGGGTGTCCTTGCCACGCGTGTCGGCTACAGTGGCGGCGACGTGCCGAACGCCACCTATCGCAATCATGGCACGCATGCCGAAGCCATCGAGATCACCTTCGACCCGGCGAAAATCAGCTTTCGCCAGCTTCTGGAATTCTTCTTCCAGATACATGATCCGACGACGCGCAATCGCCAGGGAAACGATGTCGGCATGAGCTATCGCTCCGCAATCTACTACACCGATGAGGAGCAGAAGCGTGTGGCGGAGGACACCATCGCCGATGTCGACGCCTCCGGCCTGTGGCCCGGCAAGGTCGTCACCGAACTTGCGCCGGCCGGAGCGTTCTGGGAGGCCGAACCCGAGCACCAGGACTATCTCGAGAAATATCCCAACGGCTACACCTGCCATTTCGTCAGACCAGGCTGGAAGCTGCCGGTTCGTGAAAAGGCGGTTTCATAAGGTTCACCAGCCGTTTTGGCAGCAGGTGGGGTATAAACGCCCGTCGATTGCCAAGGATCATACGCATAGGGGCTGTTAGCCGCCGTGGCGGTTGACAGTTCGTTGCGTTGCTGGCCAACTGTGTGGGTTGATCGATCATCGGGGATGAGCATGAAGAAGATCTACGAAAAGCCGGTGTTGGTGAAGCGGGAAAGACTCTCAAGTGTTGCGGCGGGACCGCTTTCTTCCAAGGCAGCCTGACCGGCCAGGCCGGCTTTCGGGCCTGGCTGGCCGAGTTGTAACGGTGATCGAATTGCTGGCGCGGGCAGGCTACGTCTCGCCCCGCTGGGCTTGAGAAGATGATTTCTTCCGAACCCGCGGCCCGCGCCGGGGAACTCAATGCAATTTTCATCCTGGATGTTTCTGCTTATACCGGGCCGCTGCTTTCCGGATGGATCGAGGCGGGAAACCGTGTTGGTGCGATCATCGTGCCTGGTTTTCAACGCCCATCCAGAGGCTTCAGCATTGGCAATTTTCGGCGCAGGCTGAGGCGCCGGCTTTTGCTCAGGCGCCATCTCGGCAACACGCCGGTAAAGCTGATCGAATTCCGCCGGCCTTACGACTGGAACGAGCTTGCCCGGCAATTGCCTGACATCGCCGCGGATGTGCTGATCTGCTTCGCTTTCCCGACCTTGATCCCGCAGCAGCTGCTTGACCTCTTTCCCAAGGGCGGGCTTAATTTTCATCCGGCGCTGCTGCCCAACTACCGGGGGCCGCATCCTCTCCATCGTCTCGTCGCGGATGGCCAGCATGCGGTCCATGGCGGCGTGACACTGCATAAGATGTCGGCCAATTTCGACGACGGCGACATCCTCGGACAAGTGCTGTTCACCGAAGCAGACTGGGCATCGCGGCGGGATATGGTGGACGGCGTGGCGAGCGCGATGCGCCGGTTGGTGCGTGAGGTGGCGCCAGGCTATTGCAAGAATCTGGTGTCGGGGATGCGGCAGCCAGCCGGTGATTTCGTCTGGGCTCGACTTGAGCGGGACCACATGGCGATTTCGTCCGACATGTCGATCGGGCACGTTGCCCGGATGTGGCACGTATTGGGCGCTAAACCCGGTATCTATCTGGATGTCGCCGGCCGCAAGGTCAGGCTGGCCTTCCAGGTCAGGCGACTGGGGCCGCCAACCGGAAAGGGTCCCGTAAGGCGGTGGGGGATGGTGGAGTTCGATCTTGCCAATGGCCGGGTTCGGCACCTCACCTACGGGCGCCTGCTCAAACGGCTGATGAAAATATACGCCTCATTCCCACGCCCCCGGGCCGGCAAACCGTACGCTGAATTAAGGGTCTTTGGCCGGGTGGGCAGTGAAGCGGCACCAGAGCCGCAAGCGGGTAGTCGCGGACACTGAATCCCAATAATGGGAACCGCGGAAACTGCGTCCGCGGTTCTCATATCGCGATGGCAAACTACTTTCCGCAGTTGTTGTCGTTCACGGTCGGCGCGGTGGCGTTGCCATTGGCGTCCGTCTGTGCACCCTGCGGGTTGGTCGGGCAATTCTTGTCCGCATTGGAATTCATGTCGCCCGGCGTGGTGGTCGTGCTGTTGGTCGCGCCCGGATCGATCGTACTGGGTGAAGCCGGGGTGCTTGGGTCCACAGTGACGGACTTGCCGCTACCGCCGGGCCCATCCGCGCCCGCTGCGCTATTGCTTTGTGCCATGGCGGATGTTGCAACGGCAATGGTGAAGGCCGAAGCCGCGAGGATTTTCATGAACATGATTTGTCTCCATTTTCTGTGAACTCGTCGCCGGGAACGGTGCACGGTTTCGCGGAAATCATGAACCGCTCAATCTCTTGTTTTGACACAATCCCGAACGGAAAATTGGTCCTGGAATCGCGTCCAGCGACTGGTGGGACAACCCCTCGGAATGGCGAAGGTTCCAGACAAATTTCCGCGCCGGCGATGTCCAATTGCCCTGGAGCTCGGGCAATGCTTTAGCGCGGCTTGCCAAAAAAACAGCTTTCCCAACCGTCCGAATGATGCTTTATCGCGCCTATCCACAGGGGTGCTCCGTACGGTCGGGGCTGAGACGGGGGCGGCAAGCCCACAGACCCTAGAAGCTGATCTGGGTAATACCAGCGGAGCGAGGCGGGCGATGTTTTCAGGCGCACAGGTTTCCCTATATCCAATGGCCGACGATTTCGTCGGCATCATTCTGGGCGCGCTCGGCGCGCTCGATCCGTACCGCGACAAGCTCAGGATCGAGACCGACGACATTTCGACCTTGCTGGTCGGGCCCCCCGAGGTGTTATTCCCTGCGCTGCGCGACCTTTTCGTGGCCGCGTCTGGCAGCGGCAGGCATTGCGTGCTGTCAGCCACCATTTCGCGTGGCTGCCCAGGCGAGCCGGATGACCCGATCTGCCGCTCCGACACGTTCGGCGGACCTGCCGGGCCACTCGGCCCGCGCAAGCAAGCCGCCATCACCGCAGTGCGCGGCGCGCCGGCCACTGGCCAGCCGGCGGCGGCGCAGTTCTCGCTCTATGTGATGGGCACTGACGACCACATGGACGAAATCTATGGCTGCATAGATTTCCTGAAGCAGTCCGGCGTCTACGATCGCTCCAAGAATTTCTGCACCAAGCTGCGCGGCGATGCCGGCGCGATCTTCTCGGCCCTCGATGAAGCCTTCTGCCGCTTCGGGCCCGGCGCCGGCCATGTAACCCTCGATGTCACGGTCTCGGCCAACAGTCCCACCGCCGTCTGAACCGCTCGTGGTCTCATCGTCATTCAACCCGCGTAACGTCGCGGGCTTCTTCGCAAAAACAGCGCCGGCCGTGATATCGATCGGTTTGGTGCTCGTGGCCTGGGAACTGTACGCAAACATTTCCGGCATCAAGCCGACGGTTCTGCCGGCGCCCTCGCGCGTCTTCGAACAGGCGATGCTCAATCGGGAAGCCTTGGTCGACAACGCCATTCCCACGGTCCGCGCCACGCTGATCGGTTTTGCCTGTTCGCTCAGTGCCGCCTTCGCGCTGTCGATGCTGGTCGACTTCTTCCAGCCTTTGCGGCGAGCGCTGTTTCCCATCTTCATAGTCAGCCAGACTTTGCCGCTGGTCGCCATCGCGCCATTGGTGGTGCTGTGGTTCGGCTTCGGGCTGACGCCCAAGATCGTGCTGGTGGCGCTGGTCACCTTCTTCCCGATGCTGGTCGCGCTGGTACAGGGCTACGAGGCTACCGAGGTGGAGATCGGTCAGATGCTGCGTGCCATGGGAGCAGGGCGTTGGCGTGTCTTCATGCTGGCACGATTGCCTTCGGCGCTGCCTTATTTCTTCGCTGGCCTCAGGATATCCATCACCTATGCCGTCGTCGGCGCCATTTTCGCCGAATATGCGGGCGCGGCCAAAGGGCTGGGCATCTACATGCTCAACGCCAAGAACAATTTCCGTCCCGACCTGGTGCTCGCCGCCGTCTGCGTCAGCGCAGCGCTCACCCTTGTCCTGTTCGGGCTGACGATGCTGCTGCAGCGTCTTGCCATGCCCTGGGAACGAGCCGCTGGCAGGCAAGGCCCTGGAAAAGGTCCAGAAGCATGAGCCGGCTCGAATTGCGGCATGTTCGCAAGGCGTTTGGCGGGCTCGATGTGCTCGCCGACATTTCGCTTCGTGTCGATGCCGGCGAATTCGTCTCGATCCTTGGACCTTCGGGAGCCGGCAAGTCGACGCTGTTCCAGCTTCTGACCGGCGCCGAGCATGGCGAGGGTGAGATGTTCTTCAACGGCGTGCCGCTCGACGATCACGGCAGGCATTTCGCCTTCATGCCGCAGCGCGACGCGCTGATGCCGTGGCGGCGCATCCTCGACAACACCACGCTCGGACTCGAGGTGCAAGGCGTCAGCCGCAAGGCGGCACGGACGCGTGTGGCTCCGCTGTTTGCCGAGTTCGGGCTTGCCGGCTTCGAGCGGCACTTTCCAGCGCAGCTCTCGGGCGGCATGCGCCAGCGCACGGCGCTTTTACGTACCGTGGTGCAGGAACGCGATATGTTGCTGCTCGACGAGCCGTTCGGCGCGCTCGACGCACTGACCCGCGCGGCCATGCAGCGCTGGCTCGAACAGATGTGGCGGCACCACCACTGGACGGCGTTGCTGATCACCCATGACGTGCGCGAAGCCGTGTTCCTGTCCGACCGCATCTATGTGCTGTCCGCGCGGCCTGCCCGGGTCGTGCGCGAGATCAAGGTGCCGCTGCCGCGCCCGCGCGATCCCGCCAGCGCGGCCACGCGGCAGGCCGAGGCACTCGAGGCCGAGATTCTCGACATTTTGCTCAACCCCCAGCCATCCAAAGGACATGGCCATGATTGACTTGACGCGCAGGCAAGCCCTGCTGCTCACCCTTGCCGGCAGCGTACCGCTGATCACCGGATCGAGCCGTTCCTTCGCGGCAACGCGGACGGTCACGGTCGCCCTCGACTGGACGGTCAACACCAACCACATCGGCCTGTTCGTCGCCCGCGATAAGGGATTTTATGGGGAAGCCGGCATCGAGGTCGACATCCTGCCCTACAGCGATACCGGTGCCGGCACGCTTGTCGCCAACCATGTCGCCGATTTCGGGATCAACGGCACCATCAGCCTGTTCACCCAGAAGACCGCGGGGGCCGATCTGAAGGGCGTCTATGCCGTCGTGCAGTCCGAGACAGGCCGGCTGGTGTTCAATGCCGCGCGCAGCGAAATCAAAAGCCCGAAAGATCTGGATGGCCTGACCTATGGCGGTTTCGGCAGCGCCTGGGAGACCGCGCTGATCTCGACCATCATCCGTCACGACGGCGGCAAGGGCGATTTCGAGACGGTGACGCTGGGCACTTCCGCCTACGAGGCGCTGGCCAACGGTTCGGTCGACTTCACGCTGGAAGTGTCGACCTGGGAGGGCGTCGAAGCCGAACTCAGGGACGTCAAGCAGCGCAGTTTCGTCTATGCCGACCATGGCGTCCCCGATGAGCACACGACGCTTATCTCTTCGAGCGAAGCGTATCTCCAGGCGAACCCCGAATTGTCGTCATCCTTCGTCCAGGCAACGCGGCGCGGTTACCAATTCGCCGTCGATCATCCAGGGGAGGCCGCCACGCTGCTGATAGCCGCCAACAAGGATGCCCTGACGAATCCGGCCTTGGTCCACGCCTCGCTGAAGGCACTGCTCGAGGGCAATTATCTACGCGGGCAAAATGGTGCCATCGGGACGTTGGACCCTGCCAAGATGGAAGCGATCGGCAACTACCTCTTCGCCGCCGGCATTCTGCGCGACGCCGACGGTAAGGTTCTGCCGCAGAGCCCGGATTTCGCCAGGTATTTCAGCAACGCATTTCTGGGGTAGCTGGCCAATCCCTTAAGGAGAGGATCAACTCGGGCGAAACCCATTCCTGGCGATCCTCGAAGCGGAGACAATCTGCACGGCCGTGCCTTGTGTCTCTTTCGGCGGCGCCGTCGCCGTTTCTGATGCCGATATGATCTTCTCGGTTAACCGCACAGCAATGGTTGCGTGCAAAGGTCCCTCCGAGGGATGATCGGGGTTCTTGCCTTGCTTGCACCAAAAAGCGAAACGCTTCCGCGCGTCAACCAGGGCGGGATGATATCCGAAGCGCGCAAGCGCGAGATCCTGGCCGACTTGCGCGAAGGCTTCTTTCGCATTTGTGCGCTCGCATGCGCCGCGCTGTTTGTGTACCGGGGCGTGTATCACTTCGTGCAGGATCCCACCCGGTTCAATATCGCGCTCGTGGCGGTCTCCGAGACGCTCACCTTTACCTGGCTGCTGCTATCGCGGCGGCCGGTGACGCGTGACTGGAGCCCGCTTGCGGTAGTCGCTTCGGTGACCGCCAGTTTTGGTGTCGCCTTGATCACCATGGAACCGGGCATCCCCATCATCCCCATCTATGTCGCCGCGCCGCTGCAGTTCCTGGCACTGTGGTTCGTCATCTGGGGAAAGCTGTCGCTGGGTCGTTCCTTTGCCATCCTGCCCGCCAATCGCGGCGTGATGACCGGCGGCGCCTACCGCCTGGTGCGGCATCCGATCTATGCCGGTTACCTTACCGGCCATGTCCTTTACCTGCTGTCGGCCTTTTCCTTCTACAATCTCGCCGTCTATGCGGTTATCACCTATCTGCAGGTGTACCGCATTCTGCGCGAGGAGGCCTTGCTTGCCGCGGAACCGGAGTACCGCTCTTATATGGAGCGCGTGCGCTATAGGCTGTTTTACCGGATATTCTGAAGGCCAGACTGTCACGCGAGAGTGGCCGGTCCTGTTTGATCCAGAGTTGGCCAACAGGGCTCCTTAGCGGCTAGTGGTCCGGAACTGCTCCGCAGGTGAGGTGCTGTATCCTGGCTGTTCGGTAGCAAGCAGCCTGGCACCAAATCATCGGCTCTCCAACAGCTGGCTCTAAATCGTTTTTTCTCGTAAACTTCTCAAAATATAGACATTGCAAACGTCTGCCATTAGATATTTTCTACAAGTATATTATATTTTTATTATCATTACCGCTTTCTTGTTTCGACAGTTAATACCATGCCGCTCACATGTATAGCGTGAATTGAAACTCAAAACTCTCTTCGACGTAGTTGCCATCGCAATCGGCTGCATGCCGACTGCCTAGCGCAACGACAACAGGAGAGTGTTATGGCCTTTACCATCAAGACAGTCGCCAGTGTGTTGGCGGGTAGTGCAATAGTCTTGGTTCTGTCCGTGCCAGCAAACGCAGCAGGTCTTGGCGTCGGTGTCGGCGCCTCGGTTGGCGGTAGCGGCGGTGTCAATGCCGGTGTCGGCGCCTCGGTCGGCGGCGGTGGCGGCATCAATGCCGGCGTCGGTGCCTCGGTCGGCGGCAGCGGTGGCGTCAATGCCGGAGCCGGCGCCAATGTCGGCGGCTCGAGGGGCGTCAGCGCCGGGCCCGGCGCGTCGGTCGGCGGCAGCAATGGCGTCAATGCAGGAGCCGGCGCCAATATCGGTGGTTCGGGCGGCATCAACGCCGGGCTCGGTGCCAATGTTGGCGGAACGGGTGGCATCAATGCGGGGCTTGGCGCCAGTGTTGGCGGCGCCGGTGGCATTGGTGTCGGCGCGGGCATCGGCAACGGCACCAATCCCAGCAATCCGTCCAACCCGAACAACCCATCCAATCCCAATCACCCCAACGTTCCGGGTGTCGTGGCCCAGATGTCAAGCTCGCAGGTGACGCGCATGAAGAAGCGCTGCGTCGATGTCCTCAGCAGCGAAGGGACCTATGACCGCGACTTGCGGCAGCTCTGCCTGCTGATCGCACGCCGCTGAGGCTGAGGGAGGTTGCGGAACCAGCCGTAGGCCTGACCGCACTCTCCTGGCCTCCGGCCGGTTGGAAAGCCCGCCGTCCAGGCGGGCTTTCTGCGTTGCGGGCTGTGTGTTCCGTAGCCGCAATAGTCCAGCGGAACGCCAGCCCCTCTAAAACGTTCATACCTTGCGACATCCGAAATGGCGCGATGTTGAACCAGCGCGAAAGCGCGCATTCAGGAGCAGGGAAGGCCATGGGTCTCGGAACGATACTTATCATTATTCTAATCCTCGCGCTGCTCGGCGGCTTCAGCGGTCTGGGCGGTGGCCCGTTCTACGGAACCGGTTACTATGGCGGTGGCGGTCTCGGACTTGTGTTGATCATCGTCATCATCCTTGTCGTCCTGGGACGCATCTAGCCGGCTCCTCTTGTGTCGCCGGCGTCGCGGTCCCGTGAGCGAACCCGCGCCGGCGTGCACTGGAATGTGATGGAAGCAGGCCGGCTTGTGATCATGCGCCCCGCAGGACGGCTGTATGGTGATTGCGGTCCACACCCCCCGTGGAAACAAGAGGAGAGGGTCCCACCCCTTCATCCTCCTCCAAGGCCCGCCCCGGTTCCCGGAGCGGGCTTTCGTTCTTCTGCAAAGCGATTGCCTTCGGTCTTTCTGCCGCTCTCGGCCACGGTCTTTTTTCTCCGTCATGACCGACCTGCCGCTGACGGGAAAGCCGTGGGCGTTCACGCTGGGCAATTACGCCGCCTTCTTCTCGCAGAATCTCTATCTGACGCTGCTGCCGGCTTCACTCCGCCTCGGCCTCGAGGTGACGGGCTATCGACGACTCGCTGATCGAAGCCGGGCGCTCGCTCGGCCTCGCGGCTGCGCCGGCCAGACGTTGAAAGTCATCGTCCAAAATACTGGCGTCGACAGGCTGGTGGAAGGTCAGGATGTGGTGCTGCGCTGGTCGCCGGAGAGCACAGTGCTGATTGCGGCGGCGGGCTGATCGTCGTTTCGGCTCTTGCCAGACCGCTGACAATGAGGAACGCATAGCCGGGCCCAAGTTAAGCCCGGAGCACCTTGATGACGCTTGACCTGACGGCCCGCGACCAATCCATGCTCGATGGCGAGCAAGGCCCAGCCGCGGCCGCCGCCATGAAAATCCTCGTCGCCTTCTCCAACGCGGTTGGGGCCGGCAGCCTGCTCGACATCTCAGTCGCCCATATCGATGGCTGTCTCTATCACGGCAAGGCAGGGCTCGATTTCGTCGAGCGGCTGGTCGAGGGAAGCGGACGTGTCCGGGTGCCGACGACGCTCAATGTCGGGTCGTTCGACCTTATTCATCCCGGCATGGTCAAGATGCCGGCGGCTGAAGAAATGCCGGCGCGGCGGTTGATGACGGCGCATCTGGAACTTGGCTGCCAGGCCACATTCACCTGTGCCCCCTACCAGACGCGGTTCCGGCCTGAATTCGGCCAGCAGATCGCCTGGGGCGAGTCCAATGCCATCGTTTTCGCCAATTCGGTGATCGGCGCTCGCACCAACCGCTATGGCGATTTCATCGACCTGTGCTGTGCCATGACGGGTCGCGCACCGGGCTGGGGCCTGCATCTCAGCGAGAACCGGCGCGGCCGCATCCTGTTCGAGCTGGATGTTGCCGACGGGGAGCCGAGCGACAGCCTGTTCGTCGGCGTCGGGCTGATCATCGGGCAAGCGAGCGGCGATCGCGTTCCGGTCATATCGGGCCTGCCGCGGCCACGCGACGAGGACCAGCTGAAGGCGCTTGGCGCGGCGGCGGCGACGACGGGCGCGGTGGCGCTGTTCCACGCGGTCGGCATCACGCCGGAAGCGGGAACACTCGACGAGGCGTTCCATGGACAAGCGCCGGAGGCAACGATCCGCATCACGCGCGCCGATATCGGTCAAGCGCTGGCCAGGCTGTCGCGCGTACCCGACGGGACGCCGCTGGCGGCCGTGTCGCTGGGCACCCCGCATTTCTCGCATGAGGAATGGATGCGCCTGCTGCCGTTGCTGCGTGCGGTGGCGCCGGGCAGGGGCATCCCGATCTATGTCAACACCGGCCGCGCGACGCTGACACGATTGCAGGAGGAGGGGGCATTGGCTGGCATGGAGGCGTTCGGCCTGGTCCCGGTCGCTGACACCTGCACCTATGTCACCTCGATTCTCGAGCGTCTCGACGGCGTCGTGATGACCAATTCCGGCAAATGGGCGCATTATGCGCCGGGCAATATCGGCGTGACCGTCGCCTTCGCCGAGATGCAGGACTGCATCCGCTCCGCCGCCGCAGGGCACGTCGTGCGGGGCGCCTCATGACGCGGTCGATTGAAGTGAAGGTCGTTGAAAGAGCCGGCACATTCCAACTGGCCGGTGCCGCCGAGGGCGCGGCGCTGGTGTTCTCGCAACCGCTCAGCTTCTGGGGCGGCATAGACGCCGAGACCGGCGACATAACGGATCATTCGCACCCAGGCCTTGGCCAGAATGTCTCCGGCAAGATACTGGTCATGCCGAGCGGGCGAGGGTCCTCGTCTTCTTCCTCTGTCTTGGCCGAGGCAATCCGCAGGGGCACGGCGCCGGCCGGCATTCTTCTGGAACGGCCGGACCCGATCCTTGCCGTTGGCGCCATCGTCGCCGAGTTCCTCTACGCGATCAGCATGCCGCTGGTGGTTTGCGACATTGGGGGCATTGTTTCCGGCGAGCGGATCGCGATCGATGTGGGCGGTGATGGCGGGGCGATTGTCCGCAAGGTCAGGAAATGAGCACGCGCTGATAGGGTGAGCGCTGCATCCGGCTGCCGCCTGCCTCTAGGACGCGCCAACCTACCGGCCGATCAGGCCTGTCATTACTCCAAATGATCTAACCGACACCGCCTAAATCCTTGTTTTGTGCGTGCCGAGCCAAGTGCTGCGCGCGCCTCAAATCTCCGGGATGTTCTCCTTGAAGATCACCTGCAGCCTCGGCTGGTGCAATTCATAGGGGAGGCCCCGGACGGCGTGGGTCAGGATGTTGAGCGCCTCACGGGCTTCGACGCGCGGGTTCTGGTCGATGACGGCGTCGAGCGTGCCGTCGAGCAGCAGTTCCTTGGTGCCGTCCGTCGCCTCGTGGCCGAGGAAAACCATGGATTGCGCACGGCCGCGTTCCTTCAGCGCGCGCGCGATGCCGGTGTTGCCGGCGCCGACATTGTAGATCGCGGCAAGGTCGGGGTGGCGTTCCAGAAGGGCTGACGCCTCCGAATAGGCCTTTTCGCGGTCGTCGAGCATTTCGCGCATCTCGACGATCTCGAGATTGGGCGATTCCTCGGTCAATATGTGCCGGAAGCCCATCTCGCGTTCCTCGTGGCCGCGATAGGACAGCGAGCCTGCAAACAGCGCCACCTTGCCGGGGCTGCCTGAGCCCATGAAACGGTTGAGCAGATAGCCGGCCAGCCGCCCGGCGGCGCGGTTGTCGATGCCGATATAGGCAACCCTTGGCACATGCAGGATGTCGGAGGCGATGGTCACCACCTTGACGTCGTTGGCCGATAGCGAGCGGATCGCCTCGCGCACCGTCGGATGGTCGAGCGCGATGACACCGACGCCTTGCGTCTGGCCGCGCAAATCCTGCAGCAGGCGGGCGAGCCGGTCGGGATTGAAGCCCTCTATGGTGGCGATATGGACGTCGAGATCGGGGCGCGCCAGGGCTTGTGCCTCGATGTGGCGGTGCAGCATCTTGATGAAGGAATTGGTGCCGGCCGGCAGCGCGAAGTCGAGCCGGATGACCTCGCCGGGCACCGGCCTGGGCGGCGCCCCGTTCGGGCCTTCGGCGATGTAGCCGAGCCGCTGTGCCATTTCGAGCACGATCTCGCGTGTGCGCGCCCGCACGCCGGGGCGATTGTTGAGCACGCGGTCGACGGTGGCGGCGGAGACGCCGGCTTCCCGGGCTATGTCGGTCAGGGTGGAACGCACCGTCTCATCTCCTCAATGCATCAGGGATGACGCAGTGCCGGCTGGCGGCTGATTGCGCCCAACGCCCCGCGATCCGCGATTCTGATGGGAAATGATGTATCCGGCCTTGGCCGATGCGCAAGCCGCCAAGCTAAATCAACTCGTCCGGCACGATCGTGTCGGAAAGGGAGATCACATTTCCCATCAAATCGACGCATTCGGAGGGGTCTATGAACCTTGGTATGACGCATTTCCTCACTCTATGCGATGTTGTGATGTGTTTTGATTATTAATGATGTTGACAGCCTTCCGATCCTGCCGTCAATATCCCTCATGGGCTCGTGGAGGAAACATTGGGCCTGAGGGAGGAATTCCAATGTCTGATTTGATCCGCATCTCGCGGCGCCGGTTGCTGGCGTCCGGAGGAAAGGCGGCGGTGTTCGTGGCCGCCGCAGGTATCGCTCCGCAATTCATTCGTCCCGGCCGCGCCTTCGCGGCCGATGCGCTCGCACCTGGCATGATCGGCGGTCCGACGGGCTTCGATGGCGCCGAACGCTATCAATACGGTCCCGACACACCGGAGGGCCGCGCCATTGAGGCCGCCAAGGCTTTGAAGGGCGCCGGCAAGGCGCCGGCCAAGATCGTGCTTGGCCTGTCGGACGGCTCGATCGGCCAGCTCACCCAGCCTTTTCCGGCCGGGGCGCCGTCGATCAAGGAGCTGTGGGAAAAGGAAACCGGGATCCCGATCGAGATCGTCGGTCTGCCGAACGGCCAGGAATTCACCAAAACCATGCAGGACATCTCCACCAAGGGTGGGGCCTACGACATCTATTCGACCGAGTGGAATCGCCTTGGCGATCTCGCCGAGACCGGCGGCATCGCCAAGCTCGACGACTTCGTCGCCCAGTACAAACCCGAATGGGACGATCCCAAGACCGGCTATGTCGACGGCGCCAAGGGTGTATCGCTGCTCAACAAATATCGCGGCTCCAACTATGGCGTGTCGCTGGACGGCGACTTCCAGACCTGGGTCTATCGGACCGATCTGTTTGGTGACGAAGCCGAGAAGAAGGCCTTCAAGGACAAATACGGCTACGATCTGGCGCCGCCGAAAACCTGGAAGCAGCACGGCGATATCGCCGCCTTCTTCCAGCGTCCGGACAAGGGCCTGTTCGGCTCCACCGACCTGCGCAACCAGGGCTGGGGCTATACCAACTGGTACCAGCGCTATGTGTCGATGGCCTCGCCCAACCAGTTCCTGTTCGGCGACGACGGCAAGCCGCTGATCAATTCCGAGCATGGCATCGCCGCCACCAACGAATATGTCGAATCGTTGGTCCATCATTCGCCGGACGCGATCTCGTGGGGCTGGCCGGAGCAGTACGGCAATTTCGCCAAGGGCGGCGCGGCGATGACCTGTGCGTTCTCCAACCTGCCGAAATTCCTCGACAATGCCGGCAACAAGGATTCCAAGGTCACCGGCAAGATCGGCACGATGCTGCCGCCCGGCCGCGAGATCGACGGCAAACTCATCAGCCGCTCCGTGTTGTGGTTCTCGCTGACCGGCATGGTCTCGTCGCAGTCGAAAAACCAGGAGGTCGCCTATCTCCTGCTGCAATGGCTGGGCTCGGCCCGCATCTATGCCTGGATGAGCGCCAACCCCGGCGGCTATCTCGATCCGTTCCGGCTTTCGGACTTTTCCGATCCGCTGGTGCGCCAGACCTACCACGCCTACCACATGGACGTGGTGCGCGAGACGGTCGCCCGTACGGTGCCGACCATCAACTATCCCGGCGCCACCGCCTTCCACAACGCGCTGGACGAAAACCTGATGGCCTCGCTGACCAAGGCCAAGACATTGGAGCAGGCGATGGCCGACACGGAAGCCGAGTGGAAGAAGATCGCCCGGCGCATTGGCGAGGACAAATTGCTCGAAGCCATCAGGACCAACAAGGAGGCATGGCCGACCGTTCTCGATCCGATCAGCTGATCCATCTCCCTGGATCAAAGCCGGAGGGGAGGAGCATCCGCTCTTCCCCTCCGCAACCGACGCCACCAGCAAAAGCAGCCAGATGAAGCGTTCCGTCCCCTTCGAGATATTCCGCTACGCCGCGATCCTCGCGGCGATGGCTGTTACGCTGGTGCCGATCCTGTGGATGGTGTCGATGGCCTTCAAGCCGATCGCCGAATGGTCGGCGACGGGTGCGGACCTGACGTGGTGGCCGAAGAACCCGACGCTCAGCAATTTCCAGTTCGTGTTCGGCGAGTCCACCAACAATCTGATCGTCGCGCTCGACCGCACCGCGCTGAAGCCGATCCTGTCGTCGCTTCTGTCGGCGGTGTTCGGCACCGCGATCGCCATGTCGGCCGGCACGGCCGCCGCCTATGGCCTGTCGCGCTTCGGCTCCGGCCAGAACCTGCCGCTGGCGCTGATCCAGCTCAGGCTGTTTCCGCCGATGGCCGTCATGATCCCTGTGATGATCATGTGGGCCTTCCTCAACTTCACCGACAGCTGGTGGGGGCTGGCGCTGATCTACGGCATCGTCACGCTGCCGTTTGCCTTCTGGCTGATGAAGACCTTCTTCGACGACATGCCGCGCGAGATCGAGGAAGCCGCCTTGGTCGAGGGCTGCTCGCGGCTGCGCGTCTTCACCCGCATCACGCTGCCGATGATGCGCGCGCCGTTGGCGAGTGCTGCCCTCTTCGTCTTCATCCTCAACTGGTCGGACTATCTGATCGCGCTGCTGCTCACGACGCGCGAATGGGTGACGATCCCCGTCTACATGGCCTCGCTGTCGTCGTCGATGACCGGCCAGCTCTATGGCGCCAAGGCCGCACTCGGGCTGATCGCGGCGGTGCCGCCGGTCATCATGGGCATCGCCATCCAGCGCCATCTGGTGCGCGGGCTGACTTTCGGAGCGCTCAAGCAATGAGCGCGGTGGTTGCGACGATTTCGGAGGGTGAGATGGACGCGGCCCGCGCAAGGCCGGCGCTGCGCGACGAAGGCATGCGGCTTGGCTTTCGCCTGACCTTGCCGGCGCAGATCCTGGTGCTGTTCATCTCGGCCTTTCCACTCTTGATGCAGCTCTACATCAGCGTCACCGACTGGTCGCCACTCTCGGGCCTCGGCTGGTGGAACGCCTGGGAGATGTGGAACAGCTTCGCCAACTATACCGACCTTGCCGCCGACGCGCGCTTCTGGAGTGCGCTGAAGCGCACGGTCATCGTGATGGTCGTCTGCGTGCCGGCCGAGTTCCTGTTAGGCTTGGCGCTGGCGACGCTGTTCGCCGACGATTTTCCGGGCAAGCGCATCTTCTATTCGGTCCTCCTGATGCCGATGATGGTGGTGCCGGCGGTGGCCGGCTACATGTTCTTCATGCTGTTCCAGTCCGGCGGCCCGGTGAACGACATCCTGTCGGCAATCACGGGCACGCAAGTCACCATTGCCTGGCTGTCGGACCCGACGCTGGCGCTGATCGCGGTGATGATCGCCGACATCTGGCAGTGGACGCCGCTGATGTTCCTGATCCTGCTCGCCGGCCTGGTCGGAGTGCCGGAGGACCAGATCAAGGCGGCAACGCTGCTCGGCGCCAATCCCTGGCAACGCTTTACCACCATCGTGCTGCCGAAGATGAAGACGATCATCATCATCGCGCTGGCGATAAGGGTGATCGAGAACTTCAAGATCTTCGACACGCTGTACATCATGACCGGCGGCGGCCCCGGCGTCGCCACCGAAACGATCTCCGTCTACATCTACAAGGTCACCACGCAGGATCTGATCTGGGGCTATGTGGCGGCGATCGCGCTCGCCATTCTGGTCGTGCTCTCCATCGTCGCCGTGTTCGCCATGAAGCGCATGGCCCGGGCAAGGCAGGTGGCGGCATGAGTACGATCCAGCTCAAGCACCTCACCAAGACATTCGGCGACTTCACGGCGCTGAAGACCATGGACCTCGATATCGCCGATGGCGAGTTCATGGCTCTGCTGGGGCCTTCAGGCTGCGGCAAGTCGACGACGATGAACATGATTGCCGGAATGGAAGAGCCGACCAGCGGCAAGATCCTGTTTGGCGAGCGCGACATGGCCGGCGTGCCGATGGGCCGGCGCGGCGTTGGCTTCGTGTTCCAGAACTACGCGATCTTCACCCATATGACGGTGCGCCAGAACCTTGCCTACGGGCCAAGGATGCGTGGCGCCGCCACGGTCGAGATCGATCGTCGCGTCGGCACGATTGCCGAGCTGCTGCAACTGACGCCGCTGCTCGACCGCAAGGCCGACCGGCTGTCGGTCAACATACTGCAGCGCGTGGCGATCGGCCGCTCGGCAATCATGGAGCCGGCGATCTTCCTGCTCGACGAGCCGCTGTCCAATGTCGACGCCGCCTTCCGCGCGGTGATGCGCACCGAGCTGAAACAGCTGCAGCGCCAGTTCAAGCAGACCATGGTCTACGTCACGCACGACCAGCTGGAAGCCATGACCATGGCCGACCGTATCGCGGTCATGGACCACGGCGTGCTGCAGCAGGTCGGCACGCCGCTCGAGGTCTACAACAATCCGGCCAATGTCTTCGTCGCCCGCTTCATCGGCGCGCCGGGCATGAACCTGCTCAAGGGCCGACCTGCGGAGAGCGACCGGGGTCTGGTCGTCGATTTCGGGGCGCTTGGGGTCTCGCCGCCATTGCCGGATGAGCTGGCGGCCAGCGTGCGCGGTGCTCGCGGGGAGGTGCTCTACGGCTTTCGGCCGGAACAGGTGGCCCTGGCGGAGAATGGACGCGGGCTTGCCATGCCTGTCACTTTCGTCGAGCGCATCGGCGCGCGCACCATCGTTCACCTCGGCCAGGGCGACGGCGCCGTGAAAGCGGTCTTCGACAATGATGTCGGGCTGTCGATAGGGCAAACCGCGGTCGTCGCACCCGCGGCGTCGTCAGTGCGGGTCTTCGACGCCGTTAGCGGCCTTGCGATGAGAGCGGGTTGAGCCATGGCCGACATCGTCTTCCGCAATGTCACGAAACGCTACAGCACGATGCTCGCCGTCGACGACGCCTCGTTCACTGTCAACGACAACGAGTTCTTCTGCTTCTTCGGGCCGCCGCTGTCGGGCAAGTCGACAATCCTGCGCCTGGTGCTCGGGCTGGAGACGCCGGATGCCGGCGAAATCCTCATCGGCGGCAAGCCCGTCAACACGGTGTCGCCAGCAGAGCGCAATGTCGCCATGGTGTTCCAGAACTTGGCGCTGTTCCCGCATATGAGCGCGCTCGACAATGTCCGTTTCCCGCTGGTCGAGCGCCGGGTCGCCGAGGTCGATATCAAACGGCGCGTCGCCGATGTCGCGGCCAAGCTGCATATCGGCCATATCCTGCACAAGCCGCCGGCACTGCTTTCGGGCGGCGAGCGGCAGCGGGTGGCGATCGCCCGCGCCCTGGTGCGCGACCCCAACGCCTATCTGATGGACGATCCGATCTCGGCGCTCGACGCGCGGCTGCGCGAGGAAACGCGCGTCGAACTGAAGCGCATCCAGCGTGAGCTCGGCAAGACGCTGATCTATGTCACGCATGACCAGGAAGAGGCGATGTCGATCGCCGACCGCATGGCCATACTGGAAAGCGGAAGGATCCGGCAGATCGGCGCGCCGGCCGAGATCTATGATCGCCCGGCCAGCACCTACGTGGCGCGGCTGCTGGGGTCGCCTGTCATGAACATCCTCAAATCCGTTCAAGGCGAGGGCGGCATCGAGGCCGCCGAAGGCGCGATCAGCATCGCCGATCGCACGGCTCCGGCCGACGCCGTCGAGATCGGGCTGAGGCCGGAGGATATCAAGGTCAGGCCCTGGAGCGACACCGAGAAGGAGAGCCCCGGCCGCCCGGCGCGGGTGTTCGAGGTCGAGCCGCTTGGCGGCTATACCGTGGTGACACTCGCCGCCGGGCAAGCGCGGCTGAAGGCTTTGCTGCGCGGCCAGCCTGACATCAGGCCCGACGCGATGGTGGCGATATCCTGCGAGCCGGCGCGCGTGCATTATTTCGGACAGGGCGGAGGCGCGTTGGCAAGATGAACGCGGCCGCAAGGACAGGATTTCGGGAGGAAGGCATGACAGGCAAGGGCTTCGAGCCGGATGTGAAGGTCCGCACGAAGGAATATCGGATCGGCTGCGTCGGCGCCGGCATGATCATGGCCGAATGCCATCTGGCCGCCTATAAGGACGCTGGCTTTCCGGTCGTGGCGATCGCCTCGCGTACCAAGGCGAATGCGCAAAAGGTCGCCGACCGTTGGGGTATCCCGACCGTCCACGACACCCCGGAACAGCTGATCGAGGATGCAGATGTCGAGATCATCGACCTCGCGTTTCCGCCGGACCAGCAGCCGGCGCTGATCCGCCATGCGCTGAAGCAGAACCACATCAAGGCGATCCTGGCTCAGAAGCCGCTGGCGCTGTCGGTCGAGGAAGCCGTCAAGTTGCGCGACGAGGCGGCGAAGGCCGGCAAGATACTCTCGGTCAACCAGAACATGCGCTACGACCAGTCGATGCGCGTGTTGAAGCAGCTCATCGACAGTGGCGCGCTCGGAGACATCGTCTTCGCGCAGATCGACATGCACGCCATTCCGCACTGGCAGACCTTCCTTCAGGGTTACGACCGGCTGACGCTTGCCAATATGAGCGTGCACCACCTTGACGTGCTGCGCTTCCTGTTCGGCGATCCCGATGAGATCACGACGCTGACGCGCAAGGATCCGCGCACGACATTCGACCATTCCGACGGCATCACCGTATCGACGCTGAAATTCCCGTCCGGCGTGCTGGCCGTGTCGCTGGAGGATGTGTGGTCCGGTCCGCGCCAGCAGGGCTACAAGGACGACCAGCACATCAACTGGCGCGTCGACGGCACCAAGGGCGTTGCCAAGGGCACGATCGGCTGGCCGACCGGTGCTGCTTCGACGCTGACCTATGCTTCGGCCGAAACGACCGGCGGCGAGTGGGTAACTCCAAGCTGGGAGACGATGTGGTTCCCGCATGCCTTCATCGGCGTCATGGAGCAGCTGCAGCACGCCGTGAAGACCGGTACGCCGCCGGCGCTCACCGTTGCCGACAACGTCAAGACCATGGCGCTGGTCGAAGCGGGCTATCGCTCGATGGCATCGGGCCGCACGGTCAAGCTTTCCGAAATCTCCACAAACGCAACTAACTGAAATCGCAGACAACTGAATCGCTTACAGGGAGGAATTCAAGATCATGATGCAGGCAGGTATTTTCACGGGCTATTTCCCGTACGGCCTCGAAGAGACGGCAAAGAAGATCCGCGGGCTCGGTTTCAACACGGTGCAGCTCGACCTGCACTTCAGGGATGTCGACCTGTCGGCTGGGCAGATCACCAAGGACAAGGCCAGGAAGGTGCGCGACGTCTTCCGCGACCACAACCTGCCGGTCTGCTGCGTGTCGGGCTACACCAACATCATCCATCCCGACAAGGCGGAGCGCGACAAGCGCGTCGGTTATCTCAAGGAGATCATCCGCAATGCGCGCGAGTTCGGCAGCCCTTACGTGATCTCGGAGACCGGCACCTACAACACCGAATCCGACTGGGTGCATCACCCCAAGAACAAGACCGAGGAAGGTTTTGAGGAATGCCGCAAGGTCATCGCCGATCTTGCCCAGACGGCTTACGACCATGGCGCGGTCTTCCTGCTCGAAACCTATGTCAACAACGTCGTCGGCTCGGTCGAGGAGACGGTGAAGATGTTCGCGCAGGTCGACCATCCAGGCCTTGGCCTGCTGATGGACCCGACCAATTATTTCGAGACGCACAACATCGACCGGATGGACCAGATCCTGAACCAGGTGTTCGACACGCTGACCGACAAGATCAGAATAGCGCATGCCAAGGACGTCAAGCGCTCAGGCGATGACAAGTCGGAGAAGCACGCCGACATCGGCGATGCCGACGCGATGGAAAGCCATACGTTCCGCGGGGTTGGCGAAATCGAACTGCCGGCGCCCGGCCTTGGCTCGCTGAACTACGACCTCTACCTCCAGCGGCTGGCCGAAAAGCATCCGAACATACCGGTGATCATCGAGCATCTGTCGGAAGACGACGTGCCGCGCGCCAAGACATTCCTCGACGGGAAATTCCGCGCCAACGGCCTGTGACGGCTAGCCGCGCCACGGTGCATGGCGGCGCGGCTTCAAACAAGGGAGGAAAGAATGTTGAAATTCGCATTGAAATTGGCGGCCGCCGCGACAGTGCTCGCCGGCGTCGCCCTTGGCACGGCGGCGCAGGCGCAGGACGGCCAGAAGACCTTCTATCTCTTGTCGCATGGCGGTCCGTCGGATGCGTTCTGGATCGACTGGAACGCCGGTGCGACCAAGGCCTGCGACCAGCTCAAGGTAACCTGCAAGATTTCCTTCAGCGGCGGCGACATGGCGGCGCAGAAGGAAGCCTTCAACTCGGCGCTTGCCGCAAAGCCCGACGGCATCGCCACCACGTCGGCGCAGCCGGGCCTGTGGACGGAGGAGGTGAAAGCAGCCAAGGCGGCTGGCATCCCGATCGTGTTCTTCAACACCGACGATCCGGCGACAGGGCGGCAGGCCTATGTCGGCGCGGACCTGAAAGAAGCGGGTGTCATCTGGGCCAAATATCTGGTCGACCACAAGATGGTGAAGCAGGGCGACAAGGTTTTCCTGCCGGTCGAGGTTCCCGGCGCCAGTTACCAGCAGCTCGAGACCGAGGGCATCGCCAGCGTTTTCGATCCCTTGGGGATCAAATATGACGTGGTCGATTGCGGCACCGATCCGGCTGGCATCATCGCCAAGATGACCGACTACATGGTCGCCAACAATCCGCCGGCGATCATCGCGCTCGGCGATTCCGTTGCCGCCAGCGTCAAGCGCGTGTTCGATGGCGCCGGCGTGCCGGCGGGCAAGATCCCCGTCGTCGGCTGGGGCAATTCGAAGGAGACGGCACAAGCCGTCAAGGACGGCTTCGTCAATGCCGCCGCCTGGCAATATCCCTCTGCGCAAGGCTTCATGCCGGTGGCGCTGCTCGGGCTTGCCGCGTCAGGCGAGCCGATCGGCTACGACATCCACACTTTCGGTCTCTACGACGCCTCCAGCGTCGACCCGATTCTGAAGCTTTACGACAAGAAATGAGAAAAACAGCGCCCGCCGGAAAAGCGGCGGGCGTCTTTTCAAGCATGGTTCAAGCAGTCATGACAATTGCCGCAGAAGACGAAGTGCCGAGGGTGAAAGGCAGATCGCGCCTGCTGCGCTCGCCGCAATTCTCCTCCTTCGTCATCCTCCTCATTTTGCTGGCGGTATTCGCGGTCGCCGACGCCAATTTCCTGTCGCCGCTCAACATCTCCAACATGATGGCGTTCCTGCCCGAGCTCGGCATCATCGCACTCGGCATGACGCTGCTTTTGACGGCAGGCGAATTCGATCTTTCCGTCGGCGCGGTGTTTGGGCTGGCGCCGGTGGTGGTGATGCTGCTGGTGCAAAATGGCGGGGTGGATATAGGTGTCGCGCTTCTGGCCGGGCTGCTGCTTTGTATCGCGATCGGCGCGATCAACGGGCTGATCGTCACCAAGATCGGCATCTCCTCCTTCCTGGTGACGCTGTCGATGTTGCTCGTCGTACGCGGGGCAGCGCTTTACATCACGCAAGGCTTTCCGCTGAAATCCTGGGACCAGCCCGGCTTCTTCGTGACGCTGCTCGCCGGCAGCTTCAACATCGGCTCGTTTCGCTTCTACACCTCGCTGTGGTGGTTCATCGGCCTCTCGCTGTTTGCCATTTACATCCTGCGCTACGCCAAGCTCGGCAACTGGATCAGTGCCATCGGCTCCAATCGCAACGCGGCGGTGGCGCGCGGCGTGCCGGCCGATACGGTCAAGATATGGCTTTTCATCGCGACTTCGGTGCTGGCCGGCCTTGCCGGCATGATCAGCGCCTTTCGCATCTCGGCCGCCTCACCGGTGGCCGGCACGGGCTATGAGCTGGAAGTGATCGCCATGGTGGTGGTGGGCGGCACGGCGCTGACCGGCGGACGCGGCACCATCCTCGGCACCATCGTCGGCGCGCTGATGCTGCGCGCCATCCGCAACGGCATCGTGCTGATCGGCGTGCCGGGGCTCGCCTACAACATCTTTGTCGGCCTCATCATCCTCGCCATGCTCATCCTGCACGCTTTGCTGCAGAAGAACGCCGCAAGGGGCTGACGATGGTGCAAGAAGTACTTCGGCTGCAGAACCTGCAAAAATCCTTCGGCAGCGTGCGCGCGCTGAAGAACGCATCGCTGACACTGCGGGAAGGCGAGGTGGTGGCTCTGCTGGGCGACAACGGCGCCGGAAAATCGACGCTGATCAAGGCGATCTCGGGTGTCTTCCCTGTCGATCGTGGCGACATCTTTGTACGCGGCGAAAAGGTTTCGATCCGCTCGACCCGGGATGCGATGGACCTCGGCATCGAGACCATCCATCAGGACACCTCACTGGCGCCTGATCTCAGCATCGCGCGCAATCTTTTCCTCGGCCGCGAGCCGGTCAATTTCGGCTGGCTCGGCGTGTTCGCGCCGCTCGATCTCGCGAAGCTGCGCAAAGCCGCTTCCGAACTCCTCAAGCGCGTCGGCATCTCGAAGAAACTCGACGCCGATGCGCTGGTCTCGACGCTGTCGGGCGGCGAGCGGCAGTCGATCGCCATCTCGCGCGCCATGCAGTTCGCCGCCAAGGTGATCATTCTCGACGAGCCGACCAACAATCTCGGCGTCGAGGAAACCCACGGTGTGCTGCGTTTCGTCAAGGAGGTACGCGACGCCGGCCATTCGGTGCTGCTCATCACCCACAACATCCACCATGTCTTCCAGGTCGCCGACCGCATCGTCGTGATGCGGCGCGGCGAGATCGTCGCCGAACAGACGGTCGCCGACACCGACCTCCTGACCGTGGAAAGCATCATCACCGGCGCCGACATGTCGGCCTTGCTCAAGGAGGCGAGGGCAAAGTGAAGGGCGTCGCATGGTAGAGCTATACGGCAAGACGCTGTCGCGCCGGCAAGTGGCCGAGCGGTCAGGCCAGCTGTCGCAATTCGCCGGCGTGCGGCTGATGACGCTCGGCGACGGGTTGGAGCGCGGCATCCGCATGCTCGAATTCCGCACCGGCTCGGGCCTGCGCTTCACCGCGCTCGTCGACCGGGCGCTCGACATCGCCGATTGCGACTTCAAGGGCCAGGCGATCGGCTGGCATTCGCCGAGCGGCTTTCGCCATCCGGGCTTGCACGACTATGAAGGGGAAGCGGGGCTGGCCTGGGCGCGGTCCTTCTCGGGCCTGCTCGTCACCTGCGGCCTCGACCACATTCTGGGGCGGGAAGAAGTGCCGGCCGAGAGCTACAACTATCCGGGGAAGAAGACGGTGCTTCATTCGCTGCATGGTCGTGTCGGTACCATCCCGGCGCGGCTGACCGGCTATGGCGAGCGCTGGGAGGGTGACCGCTGCGTGCTGTGGGCAGAAGGCATCGTCCAGCAATCGGCTGTATTCGGCGAGGATCTGCATCTCACTCGCCGCATCGAGGCCGATGTCGGCGGCAACGAGATCCGGCTTTCGGACCGTGTCGTCAACCACGGCTTCAACCGCACCCCTCATATGTATTTCTACCATGTCAATGTCAGCCATCCCTTGCTGGACGAAGGCTCCCGTTATCTGGCGCCGATCCGCGACGTCGTCTGGGCCAGCCATGCCGGCGAGCGCTACGAGGCGCAGAGTGTCGGCTATCGCACGGCGCCGGCACCGCAACGGCACTTCAGGGAGCAGGTCTGGCAGCACGAAATGGCCGCCGACGCCCATGGCGAGGTTCCGGTGGCCGTCGTCAACGACCGGCTCGGTCTCGGCTTCGAAGTGGCGACCCGCAAGGACCAGTTGCCGTGTGCCTACCAATGGCAGAATTTCCAGGCCGGGCAGTACGCGCTGGGGATAGAGCCATCGACCCACCATGTGCTCGGCGATCTCGCCGCCCGCGAGCGCGGCGAGATGATCTGGCTGGAGCATGGCGAAAGCCGGGCCTATGACGCGGTGTTCCGCGTCCTCGACGGCAAGGAGGAAATCGCTGGCGCCGAAGCCAGGATCGCGGATATCGCCCGGCAGCCCGAGCAGGATTATCCTCAGCCTTCAGAAAATTTTCCAAGACTGGCCGGCAGGACATGAGCGCGACATTTATTCAAAGCAAGCCCTCCGGCCGGCGGACCGGATTGCCAGCGCTGCGCGACGATTGGAGGCCAATTTGACGACGATGGCGAAAAAGCGCGACTACAGCCTGGTCGGCGAAAGCACCAGGGCAGCGATCGAGACCGGGCTTGCCTCGGCCGAGTGGTACCATACCGACGTGCCGCGCAAGGCGATGAAGGAACTGATGCAGCGTTCCGACGGCCCGGCGATCCGCGACACCATTATCTGGATTGTCGCGATCCTGGGTTCGGCCGTGGGTATCATCTGGTTCTGGGGTTCGTGGTGGGTGGTGCCGTTCCTGTTCGTCTATGGCGTGCTCTACGGCTCGTCGAGCGACTCGCGCTGGCACGAGTGCGGCCATGGCACGGCTTTTCGCACGCGCTGGATGAACGATGTCGTCTACCACATCGCCTCGTTCATGCTGATGCGCAATCCCGTGCAGTGGCGCTGGAGCCATGCCCGCCACCACACCGACACCATCATCGTCGGCCGCGACGCCGAGATCGCGGTCATGCGTCCGCCGGACCTGTTGAAGGCGGCGCTCGCCTTCACCGGCATTCTCGACTTTCGCTATTCGCTGCCGACGCTGGTGCGGCAGGCATTCGGCACGCTATCCGACGAAGAGAAGAGCTATATCCCCGAGATGGAACAGCATAAGGCCGTGGTCGCGGCCCGGTGGCATGTCGCGATCTATGTGGCGACGATCGCCCTCGCGATCGCGCTGAGGTCATGGATACCGCTGGTGCTGATCGGCCTGCCGCGCCTCTACGGCACCTGGCACATGGTCACCACCGGCCTGCTGCAGCATATCGGGCTCGCCGACAATGTCGTCGACCATCGGCTGAACACACGCACCGTCTACATGAACCCGATCAGCCGGTTCATCTACTGGAACATGAATTACCATGTGGAGCACCACATGTTCCCGATGGTGCCGTATCACGCGCTGCCCAGGCTGCATGAACTGATCAAGCACGATCTGCCGAAGCCCAATCCGTCGATGTGGCACGCCTACCGCGAGGTCTGGCCGGTCCTGCTCAGGCAGCTGAAATACGAGGATTATTACCTCAAGCGCGAACTGCCGCCGACGGCCAGGCCCTATCGCGGTGAGTTCCACGAGGTCGATATGTCGGCGGCGGCCGAGTAGCGATCGCGAGTGTCCGCAGGAGATAGAGATGGCCGATTGGGTTGAAGCGTGCGCGGTGGACGATGTCGAGGAAGAGGATGTCATCCGCTTCGACCATGGTGGGCGGACCTTCGCGATCTACCGCTCGCCGGATGACGAGTTCTTCGCCACCGATGGTTTTTGCACGCATGAGAAGGCGCATCTGGCCGACGGGCTTGTCATGGACGACATCATCGAATGCCCCAAGCACAATGGCCGCTTCAACTACAAGACCGGCCAGGCCAAGGGCGCGCCGGTCTGCGTCAATCTCGCGACCTATTCGGTGAAGATCGAAGCTGGCAAGGTGATGATCCAGATCTGAAGCGCTGCATGATCAACCGATCCGGCACCGCGACGGCAAGCAATAGAGGGGAACGCTTTAATGAGCCGAAAGAGACCGACCGTCGCCGATTTGCGCGCCATGAAGGGCAAGCGTCAGCTGACCATGCTGCGCGTGCTCACCCTGGACGAGGCGGAAGCCGCCGAACGGGCAGGGGTCGACATCGTCTCGGTGCCGCCCGAACTGGTGCTCAACCCGCAATACCGCGATGCCGCGCCCAGCCTGTTCACCATGCCGGGCGACAATTTCTTCGAGATCGGCACCGCGGATGATTTCGTGCGCTGGGCCTTCCGGCTGTACAAGGCCGGCGCCGACGCGGTCTATTGCAGCGCGGGCTACGCCACCATCAAGCGGATGGCGGACGATGCCATTCCCGTCATCGGCCATGTTGGCCTCATTCCTTCCCGCGCGACCTGGACCGGCGGCTTCAAGGCGGTCGGCAAGTCCGCCGATACGGCGATGCAGGTGTTCGAAGCGGTCAAGCAACTGGAGGCGGCCGGCGCGATCGGCGCCGAAATAGAAGTTGTACCAGTCGAGGTGGCGAAGGCTATCTCGGAGCGCACCTCGCTGATCATGCTGTCGATGGGCGCGGGCACCGGCTGCGACGCGCAATATCTGTTCGCCGACGACATTCTTGGCCAGAACCGTGGCCACATGCCGCGCCACTCGAAGGTCTACCGCAATTTCGCCGCCGAATACGACCGGCTGCAGGCGGAGCGGGTGGCGGCATTCTCCGAATATGTCAGCGACGTCAACAGCGGCGCCTATCCCGAGGACCGGCACATCGTGCACATGGACCCGGCTGAGCTACGCCTGTTCCTCGACAAGGTCGGCCGGGGCTAGGATCGTTTGCCATTTGCCGCCGGCGAGCGCTGCGTGGAGTGCTTCCGCATCGACGCCGAGCGGCCGGTCCTCCTCAAGCGCGGGGACGAGCGTGCGTATCGCGGTGTGGACGGCTGATGTGCGTGGCGCCAGCGTCAATCCCTCGCGCAGGTCGACGGCTTGCGCCGCCGCCATCAACTCGAAGGCGATCAGCCGCCGCCACAGCGCGATCATGTCGGCGCATTTCGAAACCACCAGCGGCGTCTGCGTGGCGTGATCCTCCACGCCTTCCGAAACCGGCAGGAAATCGAGCATCACCGGATTGGCCTTGTGGCGGATGGCGGCCAGGATCGACGTCACCGTCTTTTGCAACGGCACCAAACCAGCCGAGGCGCCACCGACCGGCGACAGGTATTTGGGCAGGCCGTTGCGGCCCGGGCCGGTGAGCTGGATGAAGCGGGCGGCACTGGCGGCCGCACATTGAGCGATTGCCAGGCTTAGCGCCTCGAAGGCGAGTGCCAGCGAAGCGGTGTGAAAGTTGCCGGTCGACAGCACCAGCTCGTCGTCGCTCAGAACCAGCGGGTTGTCGGCGGCGGCATTGAGTTCGGTCTCGACGGCGCGTCTTGCCTGGCCGATCGCCTCGATCAGCGCGCCATGGATCGAGGGCATGCAGCGGATCGAGAGCGGGTCCTGTATGGTGGTGGGCGCGGGCGCTTCGTCGCGGGCGAGAAGATCATGCAGCGCCTTCGCGGCCTCCTGCTGGCCGGCGGCGGGCCGCGCCATGTGCAGGCGGGGATCGAGGATGGTGCGGTTGGCGCTGAAACCTTCCATGGTCAGCGCGCCGGCCTGCTGCTGCTGGGCAAGAGCCGACAGCGCGTCCGTGACCGCAAGCGCGCCGCCGCCGACGGAGACGGCGGAAGCGTTGATCAGCGACAGCCCATCCTTGGGCGCCAGGCCGATGGGGCCGAGGCGGGCCATCATCAGCGCCTTGACCGCCGGCATGCGCCTTCCCTGATAATCGGCTTCACCTTCGCCGATCAGCAGGCGGGCGATCGCGGTCATCAGCACCAGGTCGCCGGCGCCGATCGAGCCGAGCGACGGCATCACTGGATGGACGCCGGCGTTGAGGACTTCGACCAGGGCAACGAACACGGCGGGCGACAGGCCGGAGCCACCGGCCGACAACATTGTCAGACGGGCAAGCATGGTGGCGCGCACGGCCTCGACGGGCAGCGCTTCGCCGACCGCGCCGCTGCGGCCCTCGAGCAACTGGCGCTGGAAGGCGCTGGCGTCACCCTCGACCGATGTGCGAAGATTGGCGCCGAGCCCGGTGTTCAGGCCGTAGATCTGCTGGCCGGAGGCCGCCGCCTGGTCGAGCACCTTTCGCGCCTTCTCCAGCCTGCCGATGACATCGGCTCCGATCTCCACCTTGCGTGCCTCGCGGGCGACGGCGGCGACATCGCCGACACTGACGCCGGCCCCGGTGAGGACGAGCGCGCTCATGCGAAGCGCAGCCTTTGGCCAATGCCTTGCGCCTGCGCCTTGGCCAGCATCGCCTTGCCGAGCGCAATGTCGGACAGCGACAGGCCGCGATGCCAGAAGAGGATGGTTTCGTCGTCACTCTGCCGTCCCGGCCTGAGGCCGGCGGCGATCTGGCCGAGTTCGGCATGCAGCGTCTTTTCGCTCAACCGCCCGGTCTCGACATGCGCGCGCAGCGAGCCGAATTTGCCGCCCTTGCACTGGCCCCAGTCGTCGACGACCAACTTCTGCATGATGTCGGTCAGCGACAGCTCCACCGCGCTCATCGTGCCATAGGGAACGACAAGCGCGCCCGGCTTGATCCATTCGGTCTTGAGAAGGGGCTGCGGCTCGGGCAGGCGTGAGGCTTCGACGACGATGTCGGCGCCTTTGACGCAGCTCTCCCAGTCGGCGACCGCGGTGACGGGCTTGCCGAGGTCGGCGGAGAGTTTTGCGGCAAAGCCATCGCGACTTTCTGGGCGACGCGAATGGACGCGGATCTCATCGAAATCGAAGAGATGGTCGAGCAGGCGCACATTCCAGTACGCAGTGCCGCGCGCGCCGATATGGGCGAGCACCTTCGCGTTCTTGCGTGCCAAGTGCTTGGCGCCGATGGCGGTGACGGCGCCGGTGCGCATGTCGGTGATGACCGTGGCGTCGAGAATGGCGCGCGGCGTGCCGGTGCGTGGATCGAACAAATTGAGGATGCCGAATTCCGACGGCAGGCCGTGAAGATAATTGTCGACATAGTCGCCGACGATTTTCACGCCGGCCGTATCGAGCGGCGCGACGTAGCCGCGCAAGACATTGAAATGGCCGTGGAAGGATGGGTCGGGTTCGAGGTGGACGCGCGGCTCGATCACCGTCTGGCCCTTGCCTTGCGCAACGAGCCCGGCCTCGACGGCGTCGATGATCTCGCCATCGGCCATGGCAAGCGCTTCGATGTCGAGGGCGTTGAGGTAGTCGATATAGATAGGCTTCATGCGCGCACGGTTCCTGTTGTTTAAGACCGAGGCCCATTCATTCCATAACAGGCGGCGATACGACACGAAAGTTTGTTGGTCCATCTCTGGACGCAGTTGGCTAAATGTTGTTGAAACCGACCCGACATGACGGCCATTCCCGAAAATGAAGCCTTGCCCGAGACAGCCACGAATTCGCGGCGCGTGGCGCTGATCGTCGCCATCGCCTTCTTCATGCAACTGCTGGATTCGACGATCATCTCGACGTCGCTGCCGCAGATGGGCGCTTCCTTCGGCGTGCCGGCGGTGGCGATGAGCATCGGCATCACCGTCTACATGCTGACCATGGCCGTGTTCGTGCCGCTGTCGGGGTGGCTCGCCGACCGGTTCGGCGCGCGTAACATCTTCCTCGCAGCCATCGCGCTGTTCACGCTGGCGTCGCTCGCCTGCGGCTTCTCCGGGAATCTGACCGAATTCGTCGTTGCCCGTGCCGTGCAGGGCCTGGGCAGCGCCTTGATGACGCCGGTCGGCCGCATCCTGGTCCTGCGCAACGCGTCGAAATCCGAATTGCTCAACGCCACGGCGCTGATCACCTGGCCGGCGCTCTTCGCGCCCGTGGTCGGCCCGGTGCTTGGCGGTTTCATCACCACCTATCTGTCCTGGCACTGGAATTTCTTCATCAACATCCCGCTCGGCGCGATCGGGCTGGTGTTGGTCGCCCGCTTCATACCGGGCGATCGTGAAGCCGATCCCAAGCCGCTCGACTGGCCGGGTTTTTTCCTGACATCGCTGGGGCTCGCCTGCCTGCTCTATGGTCTCGAGCGCATCGCGCATCCGGAAGATGGGGCCTTGCCGACGGTGGGGCTGATCGCGGCGGGGATCGTCGTCGGCTGGCTAGCGGTGCGCCATCTGCGTCGCGCGCCGCATCCGCTGCTCGACCTCTCCTCGCTCAAGGTGCAGACCTTCGCCATCTCGACGCTTGCAGCCGGTACTATCTTCCGGGTGGCGATCAACGCCACGCCGTTCCTTTTGCCGCTGCTGTTCCAGGTCGGCTTCGGCCTATCGCCCGTCGATGCCGGCATGATGATCCTGGCCTACTTCCTCGGCAATCTCGGCATGAAGGCGGTGACCACGCCGACGCTGCGTCGCTTCGGCTTCCGCTCGGTGATGGTCGTCAACGGCATCATCGCCTCGATGTCGATCATGGCCTGTGCGGCGATCTCGCCGCAGACGCCGCAGCCGCTGGTGGTGGCGCTGATGCTGATCGCCGGGCTGTCGCGCTCGATGCAGTTCACCGCGCTCAACACGCTGGCCTTCGCCGATATCGCCGCCGCGCAGCGTAGCTCCGCGGCGACCTTGTCCTCGATGCTGCAGCAAGTGGCGATGCTGTTCGGCGTCGCGGTGGCGGCGGCGATCCTCAACCTGTCGCAGATCGCGAGAGACCGGCCCGCGCTCGACCTCGTCGATTTTCGAGCAGCCTTCCTGCTGATCGGCATTATCGGGCTGGTGGCGTCGTTCCGTTTCCTGGTGCTGCCGAGAGGTGCCGGCGCCGAGGTCTCCGGCCATGTTGCCGGGAACTGAAATCGAATTTTCCGCCAGATCGCAGGGTTAAATTCCGTCTTCGCCTTTCGCCTTGGTGTTGTGCTTCGCCAAGCGCCGAGACGGTGCAAACAATTGCCAAAAGTGCAGGAGTTTCCGGGCATTGCGCCAGATTCGGCAATCAATGCGTCCACTTTGCGAATCTCATCGCCAGCCTACGTTTTGAACGCGGATTCATTTGACGAAGCGGCGTTGAGCCGATTAGCTTTCTCTCCAGGGGTGGCAGCGCTGCCACCGGGGTGAAAGCAGACAATGAACATGGCCGGCTGGCTGAACTTCAGAAGCCTGAATCAGGAAGGCATTGTCTTTGCCATAGCGGTGGTGCTGTTCGTTGCCGCGGCTATAGGCCTGCCAGGCTTCATCGATGCCAACAATCTGGTCGCCATTATCCGCTCCGTCTCGGTGCTGGGTATACTGGCGCTGGGCATGGCTGTCGTCATCATCGGCCGCGGCATCGACCTGTCGGCGGTTGCGATCATGGCCATGTCGGTCGCCTGGTACCTGCAACTGCTCAACAGCGGAACGCCGGACGGGCTCGCCTTCGCCTATGTGCTGGCCGGCGTGCTCGCCATCGGCCTGCTCAACGGCTTTCTCGTCGCCTACGCCGATGTACCGGCGATCTTCGTCACGTTGGCGACCGGCTCCTTCGTCTTCGGCTATGTCCGTTCGCAATTGATCACGCAGGACGCCGTGCCGGTGCCGCAGGGCCATTGGGTGGAACTGCTCGGCGGTCTGCGCTTTCTCGACGTCCCGATCGAGGTGTTCGTCTTTGCGGGGCTGGCGTTCCTGTTCTTCCTATTCCTGCGCTGCACCAAATGGGGCCGCTACATCTATTTCGCCGGCGACAATCCGGTCGCGGCGCGCAATATCGGCATTCCGGTGCGGCCGATGCTGGTCCTGCGTTACGTGCTGTCAGCATTCGTCGCCCTGATCGCCGGCCTTTTGACCGCGGCCAGCCTGCATTCGATCAACACGCGTGTCGTCAATTCGACGCTGCTTTACGACATTGTGCTGGTGGCGGTGATCGGCGGCATCGGGCTGTCGGGCGGGCGGGGCG
>NZ_JAIUGR010000024.1:0-44197 GCF_020164695.1 Mesorhizobium sp. ESP6-5 | reverse complement strand
GGCCATCTGCTTGCCGACGACATCGGCAAGAAGAAGATCAACCCCGGCTATTCGCTCATCGGCCGGCTGAAAGGCCTCGCGGAGCTGCGCGGCATCATGCGTGCGGTGGAGCGGTTCGGGCTGGCCTGAAGCAAGAGAGGCTGACAGTTGTTTGCATATGTAAAAGTAACTTGTCTATGTAAAAATACCTGTTACTAGTCGACGGGCCGGCGCGCATGCCCGGCTCCAGGGAGGAATTGCCTGAATGACAAGACTGCGCGGTCTTGCGTGGGATCATCGACGTTGCTGGGGTCCGCTCGACGCTAGCGTCGCGCTCTATTGCGCCGGCAATCCCGGATTGGAAATCGAATGGGACCGCCGTAGCCTCTATGAATTCGGCGAAGGGGCGCTCGGCCCAGTGCTCGACACTTACGATCTGGTCGTGTTCGACCACCCCTTCATCGGCGACATCGCGCAGGATGGGCTGATGGTGCCCTTCGATGTGCACCTGTCGGCGGAGCAGATGCGTTTCTTCGAACGCGATTCAGTCGGTGCGTCCTGGCGGTCCTACGCAAGGAGCGGACGCCAATGGGCGTTGCCGATCGATGCTGCCTGCCAGGTTGCTTCCTATCGCCCGGATCTAATGGAGCGCTACGGGCCGCCGCCGCGCACGCATGACAAGGTGGTCGAACTTGGCCAACATGCGCGCAAGGACGGCAAGTGGCTCGGCCTGCCCTTCGTGCCGACAGACGCCATGTGCATGCTTTTGACGCTCGGCCATCCACAGGAGGACGGCGAGGAATTCATCGCCAGGGAAACGGCCGAAAAGGCCATCGAGCAATTGCGCGAACTGGCGGCTCTGTCGCACCCCAACTCCTCCAAGTGGAACCCGATCCGCTGCTATGACCACATGATCGCGCATGACGACGTTGTCTATGTGCCGTTCGCATTCGGCTATGTGAACTACGCCTCGAAAACAGATCGGCCCTATCTGCGCTTCGCCGACGTGCCGACCCCGCGCTCGGCTGGCGCCTTGCTCGGCGGTGCCGGCATTGGCGTCAGCGCCCAGTCGAAGCATAAGCAGGCGGCAATCGACTACGCGCTGTTCCTATGCTCGCCCGAATACCAGCGAGGCGACTATGTCAAGTCGGGCGGCCAGCCGGGATCGCTGGCGGCCTGGAAAGATGCTGGGGTCAACGATCTTTCCGGTGATTTCTTCAGCTCGACGCTGCGGACGATCAGCTCCTCCTATTTGCGTCCGACTCATCCTGGCTTCATCGCCTTCTTCCGCGAATGCGCACCGCATGCGGCCGCTGCCATTTCCGGCGCGTTGTCGGCGGCCGAACTTTCTGATCACGTCAATCGCCTCTACCGCGAAACTAGGCAACCGGAACGGAGCATCGCGTGATGGCCGCCAGTGTTGCCGAAACCTTCGAAGAAGGCGAAAACGGCCGTAGCGGCTATCGCGTGCCGGCAGTGGATAAGGCACTCGACGTTTTGGAGTTCATGGCCGCCAGCGCCGAGACGCTGACCCAGACCGAGATCGCGGCCGGCCTTGGCCGCTCCATCCACGAAATCTACCGCATCCTGCTTCTCCTGGAGAAGCGCGGCTACATCTTTCGCACGCAGTCGGATCGCTTCCGGCTGTCGCTGAAACTGTTCGAACTGGCGCACATGCATCCGCCGGTAAACCGGCTGGTCGAATGCGCGCTGCCGGTGATGCGCGAATTGACCGCCAATGCCGACCAGAGCTGTCACCTCGTAGTGCGCGAAGGCCAGAACGCGCTGGTGGTGCTGCAGATCGATTCCCCGCTGCCGATGCGCTACTCGGTTGCGCTGGGGTCGCATTTTCCAATCCTGGAGACAAGTTCCGGCGCGGTGCTGCTCGCCCATTCCAACCGGGCCGAGCGCGACCGCATCGTCGAGGGCATCGTGGCGGCCGGCGAAGGGCAGGGCAGCAGGGCCGAAATCGAAGCGCGGCTGAACGAGGTGGCAAGGCTAGGCTACGAGATGCGTACCTCGTTGGCTGTCGAAGCCTGCACCAACATCTCGATGCCGGTGCGAGATCACACCGGTGCCGTCATCGCCGCGCTTACCGTGCCGCTGCTGCCGCAGAAGGCGGCGCGCTTCGATCGCGAAACCGTCTTCGAACGCACCAGGGCCGCCGCCGAAAAGATATCGGCGGCGCTCGGCTGGGGCGAATCTATCTCTTCGTTACGTGCCGACCCGGAACGGCGGGACTACCCGTTCAGCGATTAGCAAAAGCGATAAACCTGGGAGAAGAAAATGCACTGGTCCAAGTCAATCCTGTTCGCATCCGCCGCCGCTCTGGCGATGGGCGCGGCTGCGCATGCCGAGAACATGCCCAAGCGCATCGGCTACGTCACCAACTACGCCACCCATGAGTGGTATCAGAACGTCATCAAGGGCATGAAGGCTCACGGCAAGGACCTCGGCATCGAGGTCGAGGTACAGGACGCCAATCTTGACATATCCAAGCAGGTCGCCGCGGCCGAGGACTTCATCGCCAAGGGCGTTGACGTGCTGATCATCACCCCGGTGAATGAAGAAGGTGTGGTGCCGCTGCTGCGTCAAGCCAAAGCTGCCAACATCCCCGTGGTGCTCGAGGGCAACCCGGTCAAGGGCATGACCACGATGGTTGCCATCTGCGACTACGACACCGGCTATTTCTCCGGCGTCGAAGCCGGCAAATATGCGAAGGAAAAGCTCGGCGGCGTCGCCAAGGTGATGAATGTCGGCCTGCCGCTGCTTTCCGCCACGGTGCTGCGCTCACATGGCTTCATGGACGGGCTGAAGACCATCATCCCCGCCGCCGTCATGGTCCACGACCTCGACGGCGGCGGCAACCCCGACCGCGCGCTTGAAGTGTCATCGGCGGCCCTCGCCAAGAACGCCGACATCAACATCATCTACGGCATCAACGACTCGTCGTCGCTCGGCGGCCTGCAGGCTTGGAAAGCCGCCGGCAAGTCGCAGGATGGCCTATTGACCGTCGGCACCGGCGGCGAAGGCCTTGCCTTCATCAACGCCATGCAGAACGAGCCGTCCTACCGCATCGAAGCCGCGATGTTCCCGGAGAAGGAAGGCTTTACCGCTATCGATGCCGCGGTCAAGCTCTTCAACAAAGAGGAAGTACCGGAGCACATCGTCAGCCCGACCGCACCGATGAAGGGCGAGGACTGGAAGAAGTTCTACGACTATGACGGGAAGACCCGCACCATCAAATGGGATGCCGTCAATGCGCTGCAGCCGCCGGCAAAGTGCATGAAGACCTCGGCTGACCTGAAGAAATAAGCCGGCCGACATTGCCCTTCCCGCATCGCGGGAAGGGCGCATGGTCAAGAGCTGTTGACGGCCAAAGGCAGGCGCAGGTTCGACGCCTGAGACAATCGGCCGGGAATGGACTGAGATGAGCGAGCTTATACACGCCTCCGCGCCGAGGCGCTTTTTCGGCGGCCAGCTTCTGGGCAGCAGTCAGCTTGTGCTGGGCGTCATCTTGGCGGTGCTGTGCATCGCCATCTCGGTCGCGGCACCACAATTCTATTCGGAGGCCAACATCATCGCCATCCTGCGTCAATGCGCGCTGGTGCTGATCGTCGCCGCCGGCATGACCATGCTGATCATCACCGCCGAGGTCGACCTGTCGGTCGGCGCGTCGCTCGCCTTCGTCGGCTGTATCGGCATGGCAGTGCTCAATTCCACCCACAGCCTTGCACTCGGCATGCTGGCGGCACTTGCCTTTGCCGGTGGCGTCGGCCTGTTCAACGGCCTCGTCGTCACGCGGCTCAGGGTCAATTCGTTGATCGCCACCATCGGCACGATGATGATGCTGCAGGGCGGCGTCTACCTGTTCACGCGCGAGGCGGTGCAGAACCACAACCAGTTGGCAAGCTTCACCGATCTTGGCGCCGGCTATGTCGGCGCTGTGCCGGTCCCGGTGATTCTGGCGGCGCTGGTATTCGTGGTCGCCTATATAATGTTGCGCCTCACCACGCTTGGCCGCTATCTTTACGCCGTCGGCGCCAATGAGAAGGCGGTGCGCCTGTCGGGCCTGCGCTCTGAGCGCCTCAAGCTGTTTGCCTTCGTCGTCACCGGCCTGTGCGTCGGCATTGCCGGCATGATCCTGTCGTCGCTAATGAACGCCGGCCAGCCGACCGCCGGCCGTGGCTTCGAACTGACGGTCATCGCAGCCGTCATCCTCGGCGGCACCAGCCTGCTCGGCGGCCGTGGCTCGCTATTCGGCACCTTGCTCGGCGTGCTGGTGCTGAAGGTGATCGACAACGGCATCATCATCCTCGGCTGGAACCAGGACCTGCAGATGGTGGTGCCGGGTGTCGTGATCATCCTGGCAACCTATCTCGACATTATCCGGAACAGAGCCAATGTCCGTTGATTTTATTCACCCCGGCGAAGGTGCGGTCATCGACACTGATGTGCCGGCGCTGGAACTGCGCGGGATCGATAAGCGCTTCCCGGGCGTGGTGGCGCTGGATAGCGTCGACTTCACCCTTGAACCCGGCAAGATCCATGCCCTGATGGGCGAGAACGGCGCCGGCAAGTCGACGCTGATCAAGATCATGGCCGGCGTCTACGGCAAGGATGCCGGTACCCTCCGCATGCGCGGGCGCGAGGTTGACATCAAGTCGCCGCGCGACAGCCTGAAGGAAGGCATCAAGGTCGTGTTCCAGGAGATCGCGCTGATTTCCGAATTCACTGTTGCCGAGAACATCTTCCTGGAAGGCTATCCGACCGGCAGGACTGGCTCGATCGACTGGAAGAAGATTCGCGCCGATTCAGCCGCCCTGTTTAATCGTATCGGCTTCAACGTCGATCCGGCGGCGCGCACCGGATCGCTGCCGGTCAGCCAGCAGCAGATGGTCGAAATTGCCCGCGCGCTCGCCCATGAAGCCCGCGTCGTTGTGATGGACGAGCCGACATCCTCGCTCACGCCGAACGAGGTTTCGCTGCTGTTCACTGTCATCCGACGGCTGGCCGCGCTCGGCATCGCGGTGGTTTATGTCAGCCACAAGCTCGACGAAGTCTTTGAGATCGCGGACACGGTGACGGTGCTGCGCGACGGGCGCCACATCTCGACCAAGCCGGTCGGCGAGCACACCAACGACACGCTGATCCAGGACATGATTGGCCGCCGCATCGACAATCTGTTTCCCCGCCAGCGGGGCGCGGCCGGCAGCAAGGTTGCCTTGTCGGTAGAGAAGCTCAGCACGGCGAAGAAGCTGAACGACGTCTCCTTCGAGGCACGAGCCGGCGAGGTGCTCGGCTTTTTCGGATTGATGGGCGCGGGCCGCACCGAACTGGCCAAGTCCATCGTCGGCTATGATCCGATCACTTCGGGCACGATCACCGTCGACGGCAGCCGGCTCGCGCCGCACGACACGCGCACCGGCGTCAAGCTCGGCATCGGCCTGCTCACCGAGGACCGCAAGAGCGAAGGCCTGATGGGCGAACTGCCTGTCTACCAGAATGCCAGCCTCGCCTCGCTCGGCGCCTTCGCCCGCATGGGGTTCGTCGATAGGGCGAAGGAGCACCGCGCGGTGCAGGATTATGTCGACCGCTTCCGCGTCAAGACCCCCAGCCTGTTCCAGCAGGTGAAGAACCTGTCGGGCGGTAATCAGCAGAAAGTGCTGATCGCGCGCTGGCTGATGCGAGGCCTCAAGGTCATCGTTGTCGACGAGCCGACACGCGGCATCGATGTCGGCGCCAAGTCGGAGATTTTCGCGCTGATCGACCGGCTCGCCGGAGAAGGCCTGGCGGTCGTCATGATGACATCGGAGATGCCGGAACTGCTCGGTCTCGCCGACCGTATCGCGGTGATGTGCGAGGGCCGCCTGACCGTGATCATGTCGCGTGAGGAAGCCACGCAGGAGAAAATCCTCAATGCGGCGATCGGTTAGGAACGATGACATCTGGTGATCTGGTCCGCCTCTTCGAAGGGAGCAAGCGATGAGCCTTGCAAGCACGGTTTCCGCAAAAACCCAGCCGTCCACGCTGGCACGGCTCCTTGCCCGGCAGGAGGTGGCGCTGCTCGTCTGCCTCATCCTGGTGCTGGCGTTCTTCTCCGTCACGGTTGAGAATTTCTTTTCCGTGCGCAACCTGACCAACGTGCTTGGCCAGGCGTCGCTGCCGCTCATCGCCGGCATCGGTTGCGCTGTCGTCTTCATCTCAGGCGAGGTCGACATATCGATCGGCTCGCTGCTGGCCACCATCGCCCTGCCGCTGATCATGATCATGAACGACACCAACTCGCTGCTGCTCGGCATCGGCGGCGCGCTGCTGTTCGGACTGATCATCGGCGTGGTGAATGGCTATCTCACCGCCTATGCCGGCATCAATTCGCTAATCGTGACGCTCGGCACGATGTTCATAATGCGCGGTGGCGTCTATCTCTACACCGGCCAGCGCGCGATCCCGGACGATGCTAGCCTCGACAGCTTCATCGCGCTGTCGGACGGCCGCCTATTCAACGTCCTGCCCTATTCGGCGATCATCGCCATCGTCCTGCTCGCTGCCTTTGCCTACATGATGCAGCACCGGCCGTTCGGGCGGCAGATCTATGCCGTCGGCGGCAATCAGGAAGTGGCGCGGCTGGCGGGCTACGATGTGCGGCGCGTCAAGTTCATCTGCTTCATCATCAGCGCACTGCTGGCGACGGTCGCCGGCATCATCCTGGCCGCCCGTGTCGGCTCGGCGCAGCACACGGCAGGGCTCAATTTCGAGTTCCAGGTCGTCGCCGCCACGGTGCTTGGCGGGGTCAGTCTTGCCGGCGGCATCGGCAGCCTGACCGGCATGGCGCTCGGCGTGCTGCTCCTGCAGTTCCTGTCCAACGGCCTGCGCGGGCTTGGCCTGCCGACCGAATGGCAGCTGGTCATCACCGGCATGATCATCATTGCGGCGGTCGCCTTGGACGAGGCGAAACGGCGGCGCGCGAACGGAGGCTGACATGGCTCGTCTTGAAGGGAAAACCGCCGTCATCACCGGTGCCGCGGACGGCATCGGCCATGCGATTGCGCAGGCAATGGCACGCGAAGGGGCGCATGTCTTCCTGGGCGATATCGCCGACAAGGCGGGCGAGGATTTCGGGGCGGCCCTGCGCGCGGCCGGCCACCAGGCCGACTATGTGCACTGCGATGTCTCGCAGGAGGCGGATATTTCAGGCCTCATCGACAGCGCCGTGAACAAGACCGGGGGCCTCGACATCCTCGTCAACAACGCCGCCATCGCCATCGGTGGCATGCCGGTGCACGAGATGACCGACGAGCAATGGCATCGGCTGATCGCGGTCAACCTGACGAGTGTGTTTCGCGGCTGCAAATACGCGCTGCCGCACATGATCGCGCAGAAATCGGGCTCGATCATCAACATGGCCTCCGCGCAGGGGCACATCGGTCTCGACGGCTGGACCGCTTACGCCGGCGCCAAGGGCGCGGTGATGGCGATGACGCGCCAGATGGCGGTCGAGTTCGGGCCGGCGAACATCCGCGTCAATTCGATCTCGCCGGGCACCATCAACACACCGATGAACGACAAGCTGGTCAAGGAGATCGGCGGCAACCTCGCCAAGGCCTGGGTCAAGATGCATCCGCTCGGTCGCATCGGCGAGCCTTCAGAGGTGGCGGAGGCCGCGGTCTATCTCGCTTCCGATGCTGCCGGCTTCACCACCGGTACCGACCTGCGCGTCGACGGCGGCCTGACCGCTGCCCCGCGCTACGTTCCCGAACTGCTTTGAAACGCGAAACGAGACAGAAATGAACAAAGCCCTCGAAGGCGTCCGAATCCTCGATTTCAGCCATCTGCTGCAGGGGCCGTTCGCCACGCAGCTGCTCGGCGACATGGGCGCTGATGTCATTAAGATCGAGCGGGCCGGCGCCGGCGACATGTTCCGGGGCATGACCTTCTTCGCCAAATGGGTGGGCGGCTCCGAGAGCCCGAACTTCCTCGCCTGGAACCGCAACAAGCGTTCGATCGCGCTCAACCTGAAGAGCCGCAAGGTGCACGCCATCATCATGGAGATGGCCAAAAGCGCCGACGTTGTGGTGCAGAATTTCCGCCCCGGCGTGCTGGCCAAGCTCGGCTATGGCTATGAAGCCTTCAAGGCCGTCAATCCGCGCATCATCTACTGCTCCGGGTCTGGCTATGGCGAGGAAGGTCCCTATGTCGAGCGCCCCGGCCAAGACATGCTGATCCAGGGGCTCGCCGGGCTAATTGCCAACACCGGCCGCGGCGACCAGGCCCCGGTTCCGGCCGGCGCCGGCCTCGCCGACCAGATCGGCGCCATGAACATGGTCTACGGCATCCTCTCTGCGCTCTATTATCGCGAGAAGACTGGCAAGGGCCAGAAGATCGAAGTCAACCTTCTCGCCGGCCTGCTGGCGCATCTCAATCAGGAATACGTCGCCGTGCTCAACCTGGGCGAGGATTTCGTGCGGCCGAATTCCGGCATCGGCCATCCCGGCATGCAGGCGCCGTTCGGCATCTACGAGACCATGGACGGCGGCTACGTGTCGATCGCCATGAGCCCGTTCAAGACGCTCTACGAGGTGCTGGAAGCGCCTCAGCTTGCGGCCTACGACGATCTCAAGACGTTGTTCGACAGGCGTGACGAGGTGTTCGAGAAGGTCAATGCCGAGACGAAGAAATTCGGCACCGAGGACCTGCTGGCACGGCTGCTGGCAGCCGACATCTGGTGTGCGGAGGTGAAGGATATCCGCCGTGCGGCCGAAGATCCGCAGGTCACGCATATGGGCATGATCACCAGCTACGATCACCCGCGTGGCGGCAAGGTGCGGGTGGTCGCGCCCGCGGTCAAGATGAGCGAGACGCCCGCGACCATTGAGCGGCCGGCGCCGCTGGTCGGCCAGCACGGCCGAGAGATCCTGGCGGAGTTCGGCCTCTCGAAGGATGAGATCGCGGCGCTGGAGGCATCCGGCGACATGACCGTGGACGCGGCCTGACGATGGGCACTTATCAGACACTCTCGGTCGCAACCTCGGGCCGCGTCGCGATCGTCACTTTCCGCCGCGCCGATCAGCTCAACGCCATGAACAGGCTGATGCAAGGCGAGATCACCGAGACCTTCGAGGCGCTGTCGCGCGACGACGGCGTCGGTGCGATCGTGGTGACCGGTGAAGGGCGCGGCTTCATGGCCGGCGCCGACATCAAGGAATATGCTGCACAGACCAGCCCCGAGTTCGACCTGTTCCAGACGGCCGGGACGCGCATGTATGCGGCCATTGAGAACAACCGCAAACCGGTGATCGCGGCGGTCAATGGCTTTGCGCTGGGCGGCGGCATGGAACTGGTGCTGTGCTGCGATATCGTCATCGCCAACCAGTATGCGAAACTCGGCCTGCCGGAGATCAAGCTCGGGCTGATCCCCGGCGGCGGCGGCACGCAACGCAGCGTCGCGAAGCTCGGCCGCAACCGCGCCAATTTTCTGCTGATGACCGGCGCCATCGTGCCGGCCTCGGAATTCGTCAATGCCGGCCTGGTCAACGAGATTGTCGATGTCGACAGGCTGATGCCGCGCGCGTTGGAACTCGCAGAGGCGATCGCCGACGAGCCTGCTGCCGCGATCGAAGGGTTGAAGGTGCTGACGGCGCATGCCGTGTCGGGCGATCTGGCCGATGGCTTTGCCATGGAACGCGACAGGCTGGGTGACCTCTACCGCAGCGAGATCGGCCAGCGGCGCGTCAAGGAATTCGCCGGCAGGAGCACGGCGAAGGTGAAGAAGGCCGGGCCGTGAAGGGCAACGACGGTTATCGCAGACTGGACTGGGCGCATGGCGCGCTGACCGTCCAGCGGCTCGGCGCGATGCTTGCCCCCGTCACATTCTTGCTGGCCGATGGCCGGCAGGTGTCCCCCATGCACGTCGCCCCCTGGTCGAACGAGGCGGAGACTGAGGCGCTGCCTGGCATTCTGCGCAAGCTGCGCGGCGAATGGCCCTGCGTGCCCTTCGGATATTCGGTGCCTGCCGAGGGATGGCCCGAGAACTGGTCACGCGTGATGGGGCCGCCGGAGCCGGATGAGGAAGTCCATGGCCACAGCTCCAACCATGACTGGACCTGGCGCGATGCCGAAAGCGGGTCACTGTCGCTGATGCTGGCCTATCCCGGGGGAAGCCCGATCGAGCGGGTTGAACGGACGGTGCGGCCCGACCCGTCGGCGCCGGCCGTCGACATCGAATTCAAGATCTTAGTCCGCCACGCCTGTCGCTTGCCGATCGGCCTGCATCCGGTGTTCCGGCTGCCTACAGAGATCGGCGCCGCGGCACTGGAACTCGGCTGCTTCGATCACGGCCATACCTATCCGCATGATGTCGAGCCCGGTGCGGAGCTGTTTGCCCGGGACAGGTCCTTTACCGACCTGACCAGCGTGCCGGCGCGCGCCGGCGGCGTGGCTGACGCCTCACGCTTGCCCTTGGCGGTCGATACCGAGGAATTGCTGCAGATCGAGGGTCTCGACGCAACGGTGGCGCTCGTCAATCACACGGACGGCTATCGGGTAAGGCTCCGGTGGCAGCAGGAGCATTTTCCGAGCCTCCTACTCTGGTATTCCAATCGCGGCCGCAAGGCTGCACCCTGGAACGCACGCCATCTCGCTATTGGCATCGAGCCGATCTGCTCGCCCTTCGGGCTCGGCCCGGCGACCGCGAAGGCCGACAATCCCATCTCCAGATCCGGCATCGCGACGGCCCTGGAATTCTCGCCCGAAAAACCGTTCGTAACCCGTTATCGTATCGAGGCATCCGCGCTGTGACGAACCGTGCCGCAACGTCCCTGGTCAAGCCGAACCGGCCTCGCTTCACCGATGTGGCGGGACTGGCCGCGATGGTCAGCCAAGGTGACTCGCTGGGCGTTGGTGGCCATCATTTCGCGCGGCTGCCGATCGCATTGCTGCGTGCGATAGCCAGCTCCGGCATCAAGGACTTGCATTATGTTTGCTGGGCCGGCGGCTTGTCGCTCGAGCTGCTGCTCGAGGCGGGTGCGGTGGCGGAAATCGACCTCTGCTTTTCCAGCCTCGACATTTTTGGCCTGCCGCCGCGATTTCGCGCTGCTGCCGAGAGCGGTGCAATACCGGTCCGCGACTGGACCGCACTGGCCATGATCCAGGCCTTGCGGGCGGCGCAGCAGAATCTGCCGTCCATGCCGTTCCAGCTTCCGGATGGTTCCGACATGCTGGCGCGCGTTCCGGGCGCGAGCGCCGCATCCGATCCGATCGCCGGCAGAGCTGCGGGATACATCCCGCCATTGCGGCTTGATACGTTCATTGTCCATGCGCAGCGCGCCGATGAAAGCGGCAATGTCCAGATCATCGGGCCACGCGCATTGGACTTCGCCATGGTGGGTGCGGCGCGCAACGTGCTGGTCACGGTCGAGGAGATCGTACCGGTCGGGGCGCTTCGGCAGGACGGGCGCCAGAGCATCCTGACCCGCAACCAGATTTCGGCTATAGCGCCGGCGGCAGGCGGCGCCTACCCGGCCTCGTGCCTGCCATTCTACGTCACGGACTATCGGGCGTTGTCGGATGCATTCGCGGCCCGCGAGACGCCCTTGGCGGACAATCTGCGCACGCCGCCCGAAGGCGTGCCGGGCCCGCTTCAAGCAGCTGCGAAGGTCCGCGCTGAAACGGTCCTTGCGATGCCCGCCCTCGCACGCAGCGAGAAGGATATATCTGTCGAGGAGACCATTGCCGTCCGCATCGCGGCGGAACTCGACAATGAGAGCTTTGCCAGCGCCGGCGCGGTTTCGCCGCTCGCCAACGTCGCCTACCGGCTGGCCAAGGCAACGCATGCGCCCGACATGATCATCGCGACAATGAGCTGCGGCCATCTCGACATCGCGCCGAGCCCAATGATCCTGTCGCTGATCGAAAGTCTGGATTGCCAGACGGCGGTGGCGCACGCCGGCGGCGACGACACCTACTCGACCTACTATCAGGCCGGTGCGGTGACGCACGAGATTGTCGGCGCGGCCCAGGTCGACCGCCGCGGGCGCCTCAACACCGTCGCGCTGCGCAAGCCGAGCGGCGGCCTGCTCCGGTTGCCAGGACAGGGCGGCATGGCCGACGTCGCCAACATGCATCGCGACTATTTGCTCTATCTCCCACGTCATTCGGCCCAGTCACTGGTGGATGGGGTCGAGATCGCGAGCTCCGCCCGTGGGCTGCTGACGTCGGCCGAGCGCGAGCCGATGGGCTATCGCACCGGCAAGGCGCTGGTCTTCACCGACCTCTGCGTCTTCCGGCTCGACCAGATATCCAGGGAATTGATCGTCATCGAGCTCATGCCAGGCGTCACACAGCAGCAGGTTCGTGATGCCACCGGCTTTGCCGTGACTTTTGACCCCGATTGCGGAGAGGTCCCACTGCCTTCCGATGATACGCTCGCAATCCTGCGAAGCCGCATCGACCCGCTCGGTCTGGGTCGCCTGGAATTCGTCAGCGCCAAGGAGCGCGGCGCGCTGATCGCCGAGATTGTTGATGCCGACCACGTCATGGTCGAACGCTGCATCGCCGCTCAGAGATCACTCATCGAAAGCTGAGGACCCCATGGCAAAGCCGTTGCTCGATATGTCCGCCGCGCGTGTCTTCTTCGACGGCATCTTCACCAGCCCGCGCGTCGCGCATCCCGAAGGCGTGGCAATCAACCCGGATGGCTCGATCTGGTGCGGCACCGAGACCGGCGACCTCTTACGGTTGGCCCCCGATGGCGCTTCGGTCGAGCGCATGGGTGGCACGGATGGCTTTCTGCTCGGCATTGCCTTCGACAGCGCCGGCAACTGCTTTGTCTGCGATCTCAGGCACGCCGCGATTTTTCGCTGGGATGCCGCGACGGGCCACATCGAGCGCTTCGCGTCGTCCGGCATCCGCGTGCCGAATTATCCCATCGTGGACGAGGCGAGAGGCTGGCTTTACGTGTCGGATAGCGTTGGCGAAGACAATCGTTCCGGCATTTTTCGCTACGATCTCAAGACGGGCGAGGGTCGTTTGTGGTGCCAGGAGCCGATGTCCTTCGCCAATGGCATGGCCATGGCGCCAGAGGGAAGCGGGCTCTATGTGGTGGAAAGCGATGCGTCGCGCGTCAGCTACGTGCCAATCCTTGCCGACGGTGCGGCTGGTCCCCGCAAGGTCGTCATCGAAGGTGTGCACAACGTTCCGGATGGTCTAGCCTTCGCTCCGGATGGCTCACTGTTCATTTCGTGCTATGAGCCCAGCCGGATCTACTGCTGGCGCAAGGACCGGGGACTCGAGATACTGATCGAGGATTCCGCCGCGACGACGCTCGCGCACCCCACCAACATCGCATTTAAGGGTAACAAACTCTACACCGCCAATCTCGGCCGCTGGCACATTACTGAGATCGATTTGACCTTGGCCGGTCGATAAAAGGAGGCTCGAACGCATGCAGTCGCGATCTCACCAGGCAAGCCTAGGGAAATGTCGCCGACTATTAGCTACGCGGACATTCTGCTGAATTCGAGCTATGCCGTTGGCGAGGAATGGAACGGCCTGTTGCGATCTTGGATCACAGCCTTGTCGCTTTTCCAGCCGGATATTCTTATTGCAGACCACGCGCCAACTGCGCTGCTTGCCGCGAGAGTGCTGGGCATTCGAGCGATGCTCATCGGAACCGGGTTGAGATCCCTCCCACTGTAGATCCGTTACCAAGCTTGATGTCCTGGCGGCCCATCGATTCGATGGATCTGGAGAAAAGCTCCTTAGCTGTGCTCAAAACCATCAATCAGTGTCTGGAACAACGAAAGGCACCGCCGCTGCCTGATTTATCTGTCCTGTTTCAGGCAAACTAGCCCTCGTCACCAGTGCGGCGGAACTTGATCCCTATTGGCCCAGAGAGGGTGTCCAATACATCGGCTCTGTCGACACGCCGGTAGGCCGTAGAATCGAGAATTGGTCGGCAATGCGAGGAACCAAGGCTTTCGGCTATCTCCACAGTGACATCGATCAACTCACGTCCCCGCGACCAATAAAATCTATCTGAACCAGATTACCAAGAACCCCGGGATGTCCTTCAATTACCCATTCAACCTGATGGCCCTCATCGGGGTCGACATCAACGGTTTCGACCCGACCATCAAATCACTGGGTCGTTTCGCTCGCGGGCCTGCGTGGCGAAGCCGCACACAGGAATCTCATAGCAGCGCAGACCAGTCCTGCGCTGGGCGATCTGGCGATATGGACCACCGGTCTCATTGCAGGTTACCGAACGCTGGACGACCAGATCACACGGCTCCGGCGTATGGCTTAGTCGCTGGGCGACAATTGCCCTGCAAATCCGGACACAACAAAAGCAGGCCGAGCTCGACTACCTCGTGCTCTTGCGCGCCGCCTCCACGCTGGCCAAGAACTATGTCGGCTTGGCTTGTTGAGCGCAGCTACCCCTTGATGGCGGAGCCGACGATGGAATCGACGAAGAAGCGCTGCAGAAAGACGAACAGAATGAGCGGCGGCAGCACGGCGAGCGTCGCGCCAGCCATCACCAGCCCAGTGTTGACCGCGCCTCTGTTGTAGCTGAGTAGTCGGCTGAGGCTGATGACGATCGGGTAGGCGTCGGCATTGCCCTGCAGCACGGTCAGTGGCCACAGATAACTGTTCCAGTGATAGACGAAGGCGAACAAAGCGAGCGCAGCGATCGCCGGGGCGACACTGGGCGCGACGATCTTGTAGAGGATCAGCAGCTCCGAGGCGCCGTCCATGCGCGCGGCGTCGATCAACTCGTCGGGCACGCCTGATATGAACTGGCGCATCAGGAAGATGCCGAACGCATTGGCGAGGTTGGGCACGATGATGCCGGCCAGGCTGGCATTTAGGCCGATCGAGCCGACCAGGCGGTAGAGCGGGATCAACGTCACGATCGGCGGCAGGAACATGGTGGCGATCAGCACCGAAAACAAAAGCGAGCGGCCAGGGAAGTGGTATTTTGCGAAAGCATAGCCGGCCATCATGCTGGTGACGAGGATGCCGACGGTGGTGATCGAGGCGATGACCAGAGAGTTCCACATCGAGCGGCCGACATTGACCACGCCAGAGACCTTCTCATAGGCGTCCAGGCTCGGCGTATGGGGTATCCACACCGGTGGCACCTGCATGCTCTCGGCCGGCGTCTTTAGGCTCGACAACACCATCCACACCAGCGGGAAGGCCGACGCCACGGCGACCAGCAGCATCAGCGTCGCCAGCAGTGCGTTGCCGCCGGTCGGGCGCTTTCGCGACAATCGGCTCGATGATCCCGAAAACCCAATCGGGCTCATTCGTCGTCCTTCCGGTTGGCAAGAGCAAACAGCGCGCACACCACGACGATCAGCGACAGCATCAGCATGACGGCCATGGCCGAGCCCAGCCCTCCCTGCGCGCGCTCGATGCCGACGCGGCGGATGTGGTAGGTCAAGACATTTGTCGAGCCCACCGGCCCTCCTTGCGTGATCAGCGCCACAGGCTCGAACACTTGCACCGCATTGATGATGGCGATGACTGCGCTGAACAGAAGTGTGCGTCGCATCAGCGGCAGTGTGATGAAGCGAAACTGTTCGTACCGGTTGGCGCCGTCGAGCTTTGCCGCTTCGTAGAGGCTGCCGGGAATCTGCGTCAGCCCGGCAATGGCCAGCACGGTGAAATAGCCGACCTGTTGCCAGACGTTGAGGAAGACGATCGAGACCAGCGCCGAGCGTGGCGACGAAAGCCACGGCTGCGGGCCGATGCCGATCAGGCCGAGCATCTGGTTGAGCGGTCCTTCGCTCGGCGAATAGAGCTTCGACCAGACCAGCGCGACCGCGATCATCGGGACCATGTAGGTGGAAAACAGCACCGTCCGCAGCGCCGCGCCGCCGGGCACGTCATGCTGGTAGACCATCAGGCCGAAGGCCACCGACAGCGGTAGGATAAGGACGACGGAGAGAACGGTGTAGATCGAGGTGTTGACCAGCGCGCCCTTGAAATCGCGTCCGACCGAGGTCGGCCCGAATATCTCACGGAAATTGTCGAGGCCGATGAAGCTGGCGCTGGAAAACGGCGTCTGCGTCGACCAGTCCTGGCATGACAGCCAGGCGGTGAGCAGCATCGGCAACAGGATGAAGATGCCGATCAGCGTCACGGCGGGCGCCAGCATGATGCCCGCCGAGGCACGGTACCTCTGAATCATTATTTGGCGGCGCGCTCCAGGATAGAGGTGGCGTCGACCTGCGCCGTCGTCTGCGCATCCTTGGCCGAGACCTGGCCATACTGCAACGCCTCGAGTGTCTGCTGCAGGGATTCTGAGAATTCCTGGCCGCCCGGCACTACCGGGAAGGGTTTTGCGTCGGCGAGCACGTTGACATACCCGGAGAGGAACTCCGAGCCGAGCTTGTCCTTGTGCGCCTCGATGTCGGAGGTGCGCGAGGGCAGAATGCCCATGGACATCAAGATGCCGGACATCGCCGAGGCGCCGTCCTTGCCGGACTTCGGATTGTTCAACCAGGCGAGAAAGTCCCACGCCGCCTTCTGCTCGACAGCATCTGCATTGGCGTTGACAACGGTCATCCAGGAATAGGAGATCGAATGCGGCTTGTCGCCGCTCGGGCCCACGGGGATCGGCGCGGTGGCAATGTCAGCGAACTTGTCGCCCATGCCGGTCTTCAGCGCGCTCTCCCACCAATTGGCCATGATGATCATGCCGGTCTTGCCGGAGACGAAATTATCCAGGAAGGGGCCGGTGGTGTTGGCGTCGGCCGTGGCCATCGCCGGCACGCTGACGCCGGACTTGATCAAGTCCTCGTAGAGCTGAAAAGTCTCGGCGGCTTGCGGGCTGTCCAGCACCGGCTTCCCATCCTTGACCAGTTCGCCGCCATTGGAGACCAGCAGCGAGGCGAAGGGATGGACGACGCCGGCCGCCCAGGAATTGATCATGCCGAACCCTTGCTGGCCGGCATCCTTGTTGGTCAGCTTCTTGGCCGCATCCTTGAGCTGGTCCCATGTCTTGGGTGCTGCCGCGATGCCGGCCTGCTTAAACAGCGCCTTGTTGTAATTCAGCGCGTAGACGTCGATCTCGTTGGGGATGCCATAGAGCTTGCCGCCGACCGATGCCGCACTGGCAATGCCCGCCGGCCATGAGGCCTTAACCTCGCTGGCCACCGCATCGGGAGCAGGCGCGACAAGCTTGTCGCGCGCGAGTTCGGGCAGCCACAGATCGTAAATGCCGCCGATCGTTGGACCATCCGCGCCGCCGCCCTGCGAGCGCAGCGTGGTCAACAAATCGCCGAACGGAACGGCGCGCACGCTGACGTTGACGTCAGGATTTGCCTTCGCATAATCCTTGGCGGCTGCCTCCAGCAAGGCGACCGTCTCTGGCGACCAATGCGTTAGGTAGGAGATGTTGACCGACTGCGCCCAGGCAGTCGCGGACAGCATGGTCAGGCTCGCGACAAGTGCCAGTTTCGAAGTCCAGGCAAACGACATCCTCATCCTCCCTCAGGGCCCACCGATCACGATGACGTTATGACAAGTTAAGGTGACGGCGCAAGGGCTTGCTGGTGAAAAAGCGGCAAGCCGGATTGCCGCATTTTATTTGCGCTGCCTTTGGTGACGATATTTTCTTTTATAAACAATCCATACCGGTGTCGCGGATGAATCAGCTGCGCCATCCTCGTTTCAACGGCGCAACAGACCTCTTGCGAATGCCGCTATGTCATTATAATGACTTTCCCGAGCCAATGACTCTCTCGTGGCATCGAAACGCCGCGAGACGCCAAGGAATGAGAACAATGGGAGACTGGCAATGAGCATGCTTTCAATTCACCGACGCGCCGCGCTTGGACTGATCGGCGGCCTTGCCGCCGCCGGCGCCGGCATCTTCACGACCCTCCCGGCAAAGGCGGACAGCACGGTGACGCTGTGGAGCTGGCGCACCGAGGACGAGGCCGCGATGCGCCGCATCTTCGATGCCTTCGAGGCCAAGAACCCTGGCATCAAGGTCAACATCCAGTTCACGCCTGATGCCGACTACCAGAACCGGCTGAGCACGGCGCTGCGCGGCGGCCGCGGGCCTGACATCGCCCAGCTCAAGGCCTATGGCGAATTGCAGCCCTTCGTCGATGCCGGCTATCTCGATGTCCTTGACGACAACGTGCCCGAATTGAAGAACATGCCGGCCGCGGCCCTTGGCGGCGCCCGTGGCCGTACCGACGGCAAGTTCTACGGCGTACCCTATTCGGTGCCGATGATGGGCGTCTTCTACAATCAGGACATCTTTGCCGCCCAAGGGATCGAAATCCCCAAAACCTACAAGGATTTCACCGCCGCCTGCGAGAAGCTGAAGGCGGCCGGCATCACCCCAATCGCCACCGGCGGCGCCAACGGCTCCGCCTGGGAGCTGGAGATCGGCGTCGGTGTGGTCGGCCCGACCGTCTACGGCCCGGGCTTCTACGACGAGATGATGACCGGCAAGGCCACCTTCGAGGACCCGCGCTATGTCGCGGCGCTGAAGCGCTTCGCTGAGCTGAAACCCTATTTCCCCGATGGCTTCGCCGGCATCGACTACACCACTGCCACGCAGCAGTTCATCGGCGGCAAGGCGGCGATGTTCCTCGGCGGTTCGTTCGAGAACGGCAGCTTCAAGGCGCAGAATCCCAAGCTGAAATTCTCGATCTTCCCGTTCCCTGCCGACGATGCCGGGGCAAAACTCTACACCTCGGCTTTCTCCGACGGCTCCTATGGCCTTGTCTCCGAAAGCGCCAATAAGGATGCTGCTATCAAGGTCCTGGACTTCATGGCCTCGGCCGAATTCGCGCAGATGTTCGCCGATGAACTCGGCTGGCCGCCGGCCCGCACCGATGTAACCGTGAAGGACCCAGTGTTGGCCGAGATGATGGCGATGTCGAAGAACTCGACGCCCTACCTGACGCTGGTCGGTTTCCGCTGGCAGTCGCCGACGGCCTCTTCCGTCTTGCAGTCCGAGATCATCGACATGGTCGAAGGCAACATCACGCCGGAGAAGCTGGCGGCCGACATGCAGGCCGCCGTCGCCACCTGGTTCAAGCCGAAGCAGTAAGGAGCCGGGCCGGTCGCACAGCGGCCGGCCCCTACCGGACAGAACAACGTATGACCATCCTCCGCCGCAAAAGCAGCCTTGGCCGCACGCAAGAGCGCATGGCCGTGCTTTTCATCCTGCCGGCGCTGGCGGTCTATGCGCTGTTCGTCCTCTATCCCCTCGCAATGTCGCTGTGGGGCAGCTTCTTCCTCTGGAAGGGGCTGCGCACGGTCGAGTTCGCCGGCCTGTCCAATTTTTCGCGGCTGTTCGTTTTTCCAAGCGGCGCGCGGGTCTACGGGGCGCTGTGGCACAACACCGCCTGGTTCTTCGGCATCATGGTCTTCCAGAACGGCATCGGGCTCTTGTTCGCCTGGCTGCTGTTCCTGCGCGACAAGGGCGCCGCCTTCTTCCAGTCGGTCTTCTTCTTCCCGGCGGTGCTGAGCCCGGTCATCGTCGGCGCACTGTGGCGTCTGCTCCTCGCGCCGGGTGGCGTCGTCGAATGGGCGCTGAATGGGCTTGGTCTGCACCAGGGCAGCCTCACGGTACTCGGCAACAGCCACACGGCGCTCGGGATGCTGATCGCCGTCGACACCTGGAACTGGATGGGCCTGCCGGTGCTCATCTACACGGCCGGTCTCAGGCAGATTTCCAGCCAGATCTTCGAGGCGGCGAAGCTCGACGGCGCTAGCGATGCGCGCATGCTGTTCTCGATCGCGCTGCCGCTGCTGATGCCAGCGCTCGGCACGCTGACGACCTTGTCGTTCATCAACACCTTCAACCAGTTCGACATCGTCTATGTGATGCAGGGCGTGCAGGGCAATCCGAGCTATTCGACCGACACGCTGGTGACCTATTTCTACCGGCTGGCCTTCGGCGCGGAAGGCGCCGTCGGCATCACCGATATTGGCTTGGCACTGGCGCTGGGCACCATGCTGTTCCTGATCCTCAGCACCGGCACGCTGATGATGCTGCGCTTCTTTGACCGCCGCACGGTGCAGCTATGAGCGCGCTGGTCATTTCACGTCGGCCAGTCCTCTCGCGGCAGGTTGCGCGGTTGCCGGGCTGGACAGTGCTGGTCGTGTGGACGGCGGCCGTGTTGCTGCCGCTCTACATCCTCGTCGTCTCCTGCTTCAAGACCACGGCCGAGATCTACGACAATCGGCTCGGACTGCCGAAGAGCTGGGCCTTCGACAATTTCGTCAACGCCTGGACGCGGGCCAATCTCGGCCAGAATTTCGTCAACAGCCTGATCGTCACCGGCGGGGCGGTCATCCTCACCATCGTCGTCTCGGCGATGGCCGCCTATCCGCTCAGCCGCTACAAGCTCGGCTGGAACGCCATCATGCTCGGCCTGTTCCTGTCAGGCATCATGCTGCCGATCCGGCTCGCCTCCGTCGAGCTGTTCACGCTGATGCGCAATCTCGGTCTGCTCGATTCGCTCACCGGGCTGATCCTCGTCTATTCGGCGATCCGCATTCCCTTCGCCGTCTTCATCTTCGCCAATTTCATGCGCGTGCTGCCCTCTGAACTCGACGAGGCGGCCCGCATGGATGGCGCCGGCGAGGTCCGCATCCTGTTCCAGGTCATCCTGCCGATGGTGAAGCCCGCCGTTTCGATCGTCGCCATCTTCACCGCGATTGCCGTGTGGAACGACTTCTTCTTCCCGCTAATCTTCATCTTCGACGACCGCTACAAAACCGTGCCGCTGGCGATAAGCGTTTTCGTCGGCCAGTTCCGCACCGATTGGGGCCTGGTCTTCGCCTCGCTGGCGATCTCCATGGCCCCAATTTTGATCATGTATTGTCTGCTCGCCCGCCAGATTCGCGAAGGCGTCGGCGCCGGGGGAGGTATGAAATGATCGAGGACAGGATCTACGCCGCTAATTCCATGCTGGTCGTCGGCGCGCACGCCTTCGATGCCGAGGTGATTGCCGGTCCGCTGGCGGCGGCCGCCGTCAAGCGCGGTGCTTCGGTGACCTTTCTGCATCTGACCATGGGCGAACAGGGTCACCCTTGCCTCATCCCCGAGCACTATGGCGCTCAGAAGGAAGAGGAGGCGGGCAGGGCGGCGGCACGACTTGGGGTCAAGGTGCGCAGCCTTGGCCTTCGCGACGCCTTCCTGCCTTCAGACGACCAGACGGCGCTTGAGGTGTGCGACGTCATTCGCGAGCTGAAACCTGAGATCGTCATCACCCATTGGCACGGCAGCTGGCACAAGGATCATCGCGCCGCCGCGCATCTGACGCAAGCCGGCATCTTTTTCGCAGCGCTGCCGACTGTCGCGAGTGATCATGCGGCGCATACGCCGCAATTGCTCTTGTTCGGCGAGAACTGGGAGGACGATGACGGCTTCCGGCCCGAGCATCTGGTCGATGTTAGCGACGGCTTCGAGGCTTGGAGCGAGGCGGTCAAGGAGTACGAGCTGGCACGCGGCCTGAGCAGCTTTCCCTATGTCGACTATTACAGCGCGCTTTATCGGCTGCGCGGTTGTCTGCGTGGGACACGCCATGCGCAGGCGTTCGCGGCGGCATCGCATTCGTGGAAAGCCGGCAGCGGCCTGTTCGCGCCGCCAGCTGGCGGAGGGCGCGGCCGATGAGGCGCGTGCTGGCCATCGATCTCGGCGGCACCAATCTGCGGGCCGCCATCCATACCGGCGACATCAGCGCATTGAGGGTGCTTAGCCGTGAGCCGGCGCCGCCAAGTCTGGATGCCTTCGTTGCTCGCATCCACGCGTTGTGCGCCGACACCGGATCGGTCGAGGCGCTCGGCATTGCCGTGCCGGGCCTCGCCGAGGGCTCGGTTTGCCGCTGGATTCCGAACCTGCCCTTTCTCGACGGCGTCGACCTCCAGACCTTGTTCCCGAAGCTGCGCATTGGGCTTGGCAATGATGCGCAGATCGCGCTGCTGGCGGAAGCCGTAGAAGGCAGCGCCAAGGCCATGTCGGACGCGATCCTGCTGGCTATTGGTACCGGCATCGGTTCGGCGGTGCTTGCCAATGGCCGTATCGTTGCCGGCGCGCATGCCGGCGCCTGCTCGTTCGGTTGGGCCTGCGCTGACATCAAAGACCATGGCGGCGAGCGCAGTGGCTGGCTGGAGCGCGTCGCCTCCGGCCGCGCGCTCGACGCGCTTGCCGGCCAGATCGGGCTGGCCAACGGGCGCCAGCTGATTGCCGCTGCCCAGGCAGGCGAACTGGCGGCGCGGACCCTGCTTGAAGTGCCGGCGCGCCAGCTCGGCACCGCGCTTGCCGGTGCCGTGGCGCTGCTTGATCCGCAGGCGGTGCTGATATCGGGCGGACTGGCGGAAGCGCTCAACGTGATGCGGCCGCCGCTGCTCGCGTCCCTGCGTCGCCAGTTGCCGTCGCATCTGCGCGGCATCGCGATCGAGCCTGGCCAGTTCGGCTCGGATGCCGGCCTTGTCGGCGCGGCGCTCGCCGGCGGTTTGGGGGAAAGGTGGAGGCAGGTGCGATGAGCGAAGCGAGCTTTCAGCAACCGGATCGCAGAAAGCCGGAGCCGCTCTGGTACCAGGTCGAGGAAGCGATCCGCGCCATTGTCACGAGCGGCGAATGGGCGACGGGCGACCAGATCCCGGCCGAGGACAGGCTCTGCGCGCTGTTTGGCGTCAGCCGCATCACACTGCGCCACGCTCTGCGCAATCTGGAGGAAGGTGGGTTGCTGCGGCGCGAACACGGCCGCGGCACCTTCGTGCGATCCACCACGCTCGTTGCCGGCACGCGCGCGTTGACCAGTTTCACCCAGGAAATGGGCAATATGGGCGTGGTCGCCGGCTCGCGCCTGCTCGACTGCAGCCTGACGACGGCAAATGCCGCCGCTGCCGGTGCACTGGAGATCGAGGAGGGTGACCCCGTGGTGCGCATTCGCAGGCTTAGACTCGGCAACAGCGAACCGATCGGCGTCCAGACAGCGCAGCTGACGGCCGCGCGCGTGCCTGGCTTCCTCGATGCCGGCCTGCTGCAGGGATCGCTCTATGAGGCGCTGGAGCGCCATTACGGCATCGTGCCGGTGGCGGCACGCGAAATCTATCGCGTCGGGGCGGTAGGCGGGGGCGATGCCGAGTTGCTTGACCTGCTCGCCGGCAGCCCCGCTTTCGTCGTCGAGCGCATCACCTCGGATGAACGCGGCCCGTTCGAATTCACTGTCTCGATCATGCGGGGCGACCGCTACGAAATCCGCTCGACGTTGCGCGCCGGGCGTGTCCCGTCAACCTCAAGAAGCTGATCCATCACAAGCCGACACTTAAACAGGAGTACCCACGTGTCCGATCTCTACATTCATCGTCTCACCGCGCTCATCGACCAGGCGGCAAAAGCCAATGAGGAGGCCTTCGGCGAGGCCGCCAGCCGCTTCGCCGATTCGCTCCAAGGCGGCGGGCTGGTGCATCTCTATGGTTCTGGCCATTCGGTGCTACCGGTGCAAGAAGTGTTTCCGCGCTACGGAAGCTATGTCGGCTTCAACCCGCTGACCGACCCAAGGGTGATGTGGCACAATGTGCTCGGCGCCGGCGGCGTGCGCGAGCTGTTGTGGCTGGAGCGGACCGAGAAATACGCCGAGAAATTCCTCGACCACCAGCCGCTGAACAAGGGTGACTCGATCATCATCTTCGGCCACAGCGGCCGTAACTCGTCGGGCATCGATACCGCGCTTTACGCCAGGAAACGCGGCATCTTCGTCGTCGCGGTGACCAGCAAAAACAATCTCGACAAGCCGGCGACGCATTCGTCGGGCAAGCGGCTGGCCGATGTGGCTGACCTCGTCATCGACACCTGCTCCCCGATCGAGGATGCGATCGTGCCGGTCGAGGGCTGGAGCCGTCCGGTGTCGGGCTCGTCGACGGTGCTTGCCATGATCCTGGCGCATGAACTGATCGCCCGCACCGCCGAGCAACTCGCCAAGCGCGGCATCGAACTGCCGGTCTTCGCCTCGCCGACCATCGCTGGCGTGACGCTGCACGACACCGACGTCATTTACGGCGTCTACCGCGAGCGCATGCTGGAAGCGCAGAAGAAGCACCTGCCGACCTTCCAGGCGACGATGCGCGGCGAGTGATGTTTGGGATCGAGAGGCGCCACGTGCGCTTCTCGATCCTGATTGCTACCGTCCGAGCAGATTGCGCTCGACGGTTCTCAGATGCGCCAGCATGGCCTGGCTGGCGCATTCGGAATCGCACCGCAAAAGCGCATTCAGAACAATCTGATGTTCGTTGCAATAGATGCTGCGGCGCTCTTCGGGAAAAAGAGCATGACGATCAAGATCGAGCATTGCGAACATATCCCATCCCCGCAACCAATTGGGGCGGTTTTTTGGTAGTGGGTCAGTTTGAAATTTCGCCTTCAAATAGCCAGCCCTGAATGCCACAATTGATACCATGAACCCCAAAGTAGAAATCAAGGCTTGGATTGTCCCCGTTTGGACCGAGAATGAGCCTCCCATGGCCTTCTGCTGGATCGCTGGATACGGCGACCCCACCGAAGCACAAGAGGCAGTGAGACGAAAAATAGGGGAAGCCGATATCGGGAGCCCGTCCCCTGTGTCAAATCCCACCGCTGACAAGTTGGGGGTCCGGCCCGGCGAGGTTTGGTTACTATGACCGATAAGAAACTGACCCACTACCGGTTTTTTTTGGCCGTTGATGGAACAAGGATCGGGAGCATCCGTTCGGGTCGGCTCCTAGGTCTCCGAAAGGCTCTGCCATGACCACACATCGCATCTTCGCTGTCGTAGCATTCGCTGCCGGCATCACTGCCAGCACCCAGGCACTCGCCAACAGCGATTCAGATTTTCTGACCGATGCCATCAAAGGCGACAATTCCGAAGTCGCTCTTGGCACCCTTGCCACGCAAAAAGGCGACAGCAAAGGCGTCAAGGCGTTCGGCCAAACGCTCGTAAAAGACCATGGCAAGGCCAAGAAGCAGGCACTGGCTGTCGGCAAGAAAATGGGTGTTGCCGACACCGACGATCTCACCGACGAAGCAACTGCCGAGATGACGAAACTGAACGGACTTTCGGGGACGGCTTTCGATCAGGAGTTTGCCACCTACATGGTGTCCGACCACCAGAAGGATATCGCCGAGTTCCAGGATGAGGCGAAGACCGGCAGCAGCAAGGTCGCTAAGCTCGCCAAGAAGACCTTGCCGACACTTGAGAAGCACCTGAAAATGGCGCGGTCACTGGCCAAACCATGACGAGCGAGTCCGGCGTCAAAAGTCGAACGATCGAGCTGGAATACTACGACCGGCCTACACTCTGGTTTCATTGGCTGACGGTGGTTTTCGTCGTCCTGTTGTTCGGTACTTCGCTGGTATGGAACTACGTCACGCCGCATGACCGATCCTGGCGCCCTCTCTTGGAGGGCACGCATGTCTCACTGGGAATCCTGTTCGCCGTCCTAATTCTTGCCCGGATCACATGGCGGCTGACAGGCGGCCGGCAATTGACGCCGGAGGTCGGGCTTTCGGGAACGCTCTCCCGGCTCATGTACATCGTCCTGTACGTGTTCCTTGCCGCAGAGAGCGGGCTGGGCTTCGTATTGCGATGGGCCCAGGGAGAGGAGTTTACGTTCTTCGGACTATTCACGATTCCTGCCTTGATGGCGCAGAATCGAGACCTCGCCCACACTTTCGAAGAGCTTCACAACTATGTCGGATGGGCGATTGTGATCTTGGCGGCAGGGCACGCCATTGCGGCGCTCATTCACCATCACGTTTTGCGGGATAAGGTTTTTGGCAGAATGTGGGTTCGTCGTCAGCAGACGACTAAGGGCAGGTAGCTACCGTCCGCAGGTCACTCATGCCGGAGACCGTTTCGGAGCCACATTTTGATCGGATGTTGCCGCACTTCGCTGGATGTCATCGGCCAGTGCGGACAACCCAGATCGGGCTGTCGTCCTTGCTACACAATTCGAGGCTTCGCCTTGGCGCAGCGGCACCAGGGTCTCGGCGTCAAAATTCGAATCCACGATGTGGCCGCCGAGTATGCAGGTTCGAAGCGCAGCGGCACCAGGGCCGGAGCATCGATCTGCAGCACACGGGTACGTCCGCCTAACCCTCTAGGCAGCCTCAAGGAAGATCCAGCATGCGGCAGTCCAGCTGTCGCTCGTCGCCGATTTCAAGGTCGGATGAGCCGCCGACGCGGCGGTTTTGGGCGGAAATGCAGCGGGAAGCACCCATCCAACGCCGTCGCCGATGTTGGCACTGCCGGAGACGTTGATGGTGACCTGTTCCCCGTCAGGCGTCAGTTCGGCCACGCTGAGCCGAGGATGATCGAGCAGAAATTCTGGCGGACGTAGCCCATGTCCTTCAGCGCTAGCACGTCCGCCTTCACATTCCCGAACGTGGTGTGCGGCTTGTTGATGATGCCGTTGGCGAAGTGATCTATGATGTTTTCCTTGAAGTTTGTCTCGCGAGGATGGTGCTCGCAGACATGGTCGCGCTGTTCATGCATGAAGTCGTGATAGGCGATGCCGAGCACATCCATTTCCACACCGGCGGTCACCAGCGCGATGGTGGGGGGCATATGCTCGGGGATGCCGGGCGTCGTGTGAAGCGCGATCGCAGTCCAGACGTCCTCGACGTCACGCTCAGGCACGCCGTAGCTCTTCATGAAGTCGCGTGCGGCATTGGCGCCGTCCACCTCGAAGCGCAGGTCGGCGCTCGCATACTTCTCGATCAGCCCCATATCGTGGAACATGGAGCCAAGGTAAAGCAGCTCCGGATCATAGTTCAGGCCGCGGCGCTCGCCAGTGAGCGCGCCCCAGAAGAAGACGCGGCGACTATGGTTGTAGAGTAGGTCGTCTTCGATATCGCGCACTAATTGCGTGGCGGCCCGCGCGATAGCGCTGTCAGGCAGACGGATACCGGCGATGATCTCAGTCACGAACGCTCTCCTTGGTTGGGTAACTGGCAGGCGGGGCTTGGGCGGTATTACGCAACTGAGCGCTTCCTCGGACAACGAACAATATCCCACGGATCAGGACAGCCGTGCGTCGTTTCCTGACAAATGCCCGTCTAACCCCAGGGCAGCGATTTCTCGTCAGATGCTGCAGGGGTCTAATCAGACCGCCGGAAGCTGGCGCGATATTGGATAGGGGTGACCCCAAGACGAGTGGTGAAGACGATCCTCATCCGGTCCGCCGACCCGAAGCCGCTTTCGAAAGCGACCGCCTTCAGCGGCCGGTCGCTTCCTTCCAGCATCATGCGCGCCGCGTCGACGCGGGCGCGCTCGATGAACTCGTGCGGTGTGATTCCGGCTGACTGCACGAAATGTCGGGCCAAGTTTCGGGGGCTCATGCCGACGGCAGCGGCAAGCGACTCCAGCGTGTGACGATCCCTGATGTTTGCCATGACATGGTCCTGGACGCGCGCGATCGGCGCCCCCGCATCGGCGGGTGCCGTGAGATAGGGACTGAATTGCGACTGTCCGCCTTGACGCTGGGCAACCACAATCAGCCGCTTGGCAACCTTAAGCGCGGTTTCAGCGCCGTGCCGCTGCCCGACTAACGCTAAGCCCAAATCGATCCCCGCAGTTACACCAGCCGCGGTGATCAGCCGTCCATCGCGGACATAGATCAAATCCGTCTCGACTTTTGCTTTCGGGAACCTGGCTGCCAGCTCTTGAGCATCCTGCCAATGGGTTGTGACACGCCGATCATCCAACAGGCCCGCATAGCCAAGGACAAAAGCCCCGGTGCAGATCGATCCATAAACACTCGAGCGCCAGGGCAACTCTTTGACCCACCGAACCAAGCACGGTTCTGGCACGGTCTCGGGCGGCGTCGGAGCGCCCGCCACCAGAATGATGTCGAAGCCTCCCGCCGCCTCATCGAAGGTTCGGTCCGCCATTATTTGCATGCCGTTCGACGCGCGCAGCGGGTTGCGGTGCGCAGCGACCAATACTGTTTCGTAGCGGTCGGCACTGTCGACGAACGTGTTCGCCTCGCTGAACACATCCATCGGTCCCGCCACGTCCAGGGCCTGGACCCCCTCATAGACGACGATCGCTACCGCCTGTACCGGCACCTCTCTCGGCCTCTCCAGTCTAGTGCCATATTATGTAGGTAGTCCGGACACTGAGAAAGGCCTAGCACGGTCGAAAGCAACAGAACATCCGAGACTGATCAACTCAATTACTGATCGAGTTTTGCTCTCCCACCCGTCAACCGAGCGGCCCCTTGCAACTTCCAAAAAATTGTCATGGCGACCGGCGAGTATGTCGCATCATCATTGCGATCCCGGCGCCTTGTCCGGTGTCGTCAATGGATCGTCCTTGGAATTGACAACGAAGAATGCCAGCAAGCTGGCCGGGTCCCTGTCGCTCGCATTCTCGCTGATCCGATGATGCGAGCCGGGCATTTCGTAGAAGCCTTCGCCCGCTCGATAGACCTTTGCGGGTTCATGGCCGACTTGGCTGCGGATCGCCCCGGATAGCACATAGGCGTAGATAAATGCTGACCCCGCATGGTGGTGAGCCAGCGATTTTGCCCCCGGAGCATAACTTACCTTCACCGCAACAATTCTCTTTGCTTCGACATTTGGGAGTGGGTGCTGGAAGACGACGCTAACTTGCTCCCGGTCCTGTGCAGGGGCGGACGAAGTTCCCAGAGCTATTGCTGCCGCAACCAGCGTAACGGAGGCCGCTCGCACTGCCCCCCTTGCTACCTCCACCTCCACACCCGAACGATCTGACAGCGCCCTAGTGCTGAACCTCTTGATCGACATCGTCATCCCTCATTTGTTGAGTGTTGGACTACGGTATCCGGAAACGGAGATGCAGCGATCATGTCGCACGCGTTGGGGCTCTTGAATCCCGGCATGAAACGCTCGCAGAAGGCGGCATTGACGGTTCCGTAGGTAGTTGCGGGCTTGTGTGCGAAGCCCGCAAAATACTCCTGAATAAAGCCTTCTTTGAAATTTATACGTGGGTACTTGGCGACGATTTCCCCGCGCAGTTCGGCAGGAAATTGATCGAACCCCACTCCCAGCACATCGAGAAGAACTCCTGAATTGAGGAGCGCCACTTCGGAGCGCATATATTTCGGGATACCAGGAGTAGTATGCAGCGCAATGGCTTCCCAAACAGTCTGCACGTGATTTTCGGCGATGTTGTGGGCGCTGAGGAACTCTCGCGCGGCGTTGGCGCCATCGACCTCGAAGCGTTCGTTCGGGCTCGAGAACTTGCTGACCAGGCCGAGATCGTGAAAAGCAGCGGCCACGTAGAGGAGTTCAGGATCGAAACGCAGTTTCCTCTGGCGGCCCTGCTCAGCCGCAAACAGATACACACGCATCGAGTGATTGAAGAGCAAATCGGTGGAGTGCTCGCGCAGGATGTCTGTCGCCTCTCTCGCGAGCAGAGAATCGGGAATGATGTTGGTGGTCATTGTTGGCCCTTTCAAAAGCAACCTGGCGCTCGGCCGCGAACATCTGGATCGCGAGCGCAATGCGGAGGCTTTGATCGATCAATTCGCTCCGACGGCCAGCACGATCTTTCCCTTTGGCTGAGGCCGCACGCGCTCCAGCATCAAATGAGCCTCGCGCGCTTCCGTGAGAGGTAAGACTGCCCCCACCTTCGTTCGTAATTTTCCATCATCGACGAGACGAGTGATCTCTGCCAGATTCTGGCTTGTGACGTTGACCAGAATGAAGGTGGCTTCAACGTCATAATGTTCTGCAAGTTGCTGATCCGGCTTTGACACCGCCGAAATCAATTTGCCGCCTCGGCGAAGGACCTGGAACGAACGGCCTTGTGTTTCGCCGCCGACCAGATCAATGACGGCGTCGGCGTCGCGCACTTGTTCCTCAAAGCGCTGCGTCCGGTAGTCAACAACCGTGTTCGCGCCGAGCTCGCGAGCGAAGGAAATATCTTCAGGGCCCACGGTTACGATCGTTTGCACACCCGCGTAGCGGGCCAATTGAACCGCGTACGACCCGACACTTCCCGCAGCGCCGTGGATGACCACCGTTTGGCCAGCCTTGAGTTGAGCGCGATCGAACAACGCCTGCCAGGCCGTGACCGAAACGACAGGAACGGACGCGGCTTCAACGTGGGTTAGCGAGGCTGGCTTATTTGATACCATCGCCGCGGAAGCCAAAGCGTACTCGGCGTAGGCTCCAATAAATCGCGGATTGGTAACACCATAAACCTGATCCCCAACGAACAGTTCGGAAACCCCAGAGCCCGTCGCGACGATTTCACCTGAAAAGTCTGAGCCCAAGACGAGAGGGAGCGGTTGCGGCAAGGCGCTCTTTCCGGCTCGGATCCAGCCATCCCAGGGGCCGACCCCAGCGGCACCAACCTTGACCAGAACTTCGTCAGGGCCGGGGTCGGGCCGCGGGACACGCTCGAACCTCATGACCTCCGGCGGCCCAAACTCGTGTACGCGCCAAGCCATCATCGTTGAATGATTTTGCTCCCCGCAAGCCTGAGGAACGATGTTGCTGCTGGTCATCTCGTTCTCCTTGCACTCAGCTGTTCATGACCACACCGTCGACCGTCGGGGAGACTGTGGCTAACCACGTCCCAACTGCCCCCGGCCAACGCGAGCGCGATGCCAGGAATGCCATGCTCCGCGTCTCGGCACTCGCGGCGCATCGCAACTATCCCGTACGCCCGCTAGCGGACTTTCTCAATCGTGTTGGCCTAGGCGACGGCGTCAGCGACTATCGCGTCGATCCTTAGCAGGGCGATTTGTCGGTTGACCTGTCCGTACGTAACATGAGTGCCCGGCCCTCGACCACGAACGCGATCCTATGAATCAGGACAGCCGTGCGTCGTTTCCTGACATAAGGCCCGGTTGCAGCGCTCGCGACTACAAAGATGTGAGGGTCGAGATGCCGATCCACTTTGCCCGTCGTGAGGAGATGGCGCGGGAGCAACAAGACGTTCGTCGAATATGCGCCGCGAGCACCGCGTGCCTTTGGCGACACACGGCGTTTGCGGAATGTACATCGACGCGGTGGATGCAGTGGCCGCGCACGAGGAAGCGTCACCGAGACTGACGGAGCCACCGTGCCGCTTGCGCGCCGCGCCCGGCAAGGGAAGCTGCGCCGCGGCACAACCCTTCACTATCATCGCCTTGCATACCGCGCCCTTGCCCGCCTTGCTCTTCGCGGCCTCCTGTTCCTGCCCAATCGTTTGGGCGAGAACTGAATAGAAGGGAAGCGCCGCAAAGGTGCGCGAGCAAAAATGGAAAAAGCAGAACTTGGAGGGCTGAAGGACAAGGTGCCCTGCGCTGCGGTGCTGGAGCGCGCGGGGTTCGCCCTCGACGTGAAGGAGAGCACGCGCAAGGCGATGAAGTATCGCTGTCAGGCGTCGATCATCATCGTCATCCATGACGGCAAGGGGTGGTTCGACCCGCTTGGCGATGACAAAGGCGATGTCTTTGGCCTGGTCGAACACCTGGAGGGGGTGCCGTTCGTCGAAGCCATGAACGAAGTCGCCAAACTCGTCGGGTTCGTGCCGTCCGAGCCGGTCTGGCAGCGGGTGTCCCGCGAACGAGAGCCTGACCTGTCGATACCGGAGCGCTGGCACGCACGGCGCAGGCCATGGCGCGGATCGGCTACCTGGCGCTATCTCACCGAGGCCCGCCATCTTCCCGACCGCATCGTCCGTGCCGCAATCAGCGCCGGCGTTCTGCGCGAAGGCCCGCACGGCTCGATGTGGGCCGCCCATGTCGATACCAACGGCACCGTTACCGGCTGGGAAGAACGCGGACCGGACTGGCGCGGCTTTGCCACCAGCGGCGCCAAGGTGCTGTTCCGCCTCGGCAGTCCCGATGCGTTGCGCCTTTGCGTGGCCGAAGCCGCGATCGACGCCATGAGCCTTGCCGCGCTTGAGGGCTTTCGCGCCGACACGTTCTATCTCAGCACCGGTGGCGGCTGGTCGCCGGCAACCGACGCGGCGCTCCGCGCGCTTGCCGCCAAGCCGGGTGTTGAACTCGTCGCGGCTACCGACAATAACAAACAGGGCGACATCTATTCCGACCGCCTGCTCGGACTGGCGAAGAAAGCTAGGTGCGGCGGTGATCGCCTTCGACCTGTGGCGGACGACTGGAACGCCGATCTGAGGATGAAAGCGGAAGCAGGAGGGGAGGAAGGAGGACCTGCCGCATGCCCGCCGGTCGCCTCAAGGGTGAAGCTTCGCCCGGCTCGCGCCGGCCCTTGACCCGCCCGGGCGGAGAGGCGGCCGCGGGGAGGGGTTCGGAAGGGCCGAAGAAGATGGTGATCCATAGGGGATGAACCGCGCTCCGGCCCGCACCAGGCCAGGAGCCTCCCCATGACCCAACCCTCCATCCGCAAGATCTACTTCAGCGTTGCCAATCGCCAGCAAATGTTCCGCCTCTTCGACCGCCACGCCCAGCGGTCCAATCGCTGGGAGAATGACGACATCGACCTGTTCGCCGGCGAGTGGTTCGAGATCGCGCGTGCCGAGCACGACTACATGCTCAACCTGCCGCCGCCGCTCTGGATACGCGGCGAGATGTTCGCCCTGCGCGAGTTCCTCACCGAGACCCTGACCAGCCTCTTCTACACACTGCGCATCAACGGCAAGAGGCGACACTTCCACGGCTATTGCGACCTCGCGCGGCCCCGCTCGCCAAACGACATGCGCGACGCCATCGTGGAACGCGAATCCTGGCCAGTGAAGGCGATGACGTGCGGAGCGCCTCGATCATGTCTGGAGCGCGACCCATGACGAGTACCGTGGCTACGCGGGGGCCCCCTTCGGAGCCGAGCATCGCGGCAAACGCACCATCCACGTCCATGGCCTGGGAACGCTCGAGCAGAAGTTGCTCGATGACCTGACCGATGACGAGATCGCGGCCAAGCTGCCGGTGCATCTCAGGCACCTTCCCGTCCGCGCAGCGGCGTGAGGGAGGCGGCGATGTTTACCTTCCCCATCGTAGCGGTGCGCAAGGTCATAGAGCGCGGACTTGACGATGCCGCAACCAATGGCGGCTTCCGCAATCCCTACTACGGCACCCGCCCCGGCGAGGGCGAGAGGCCGGGTCTGTGGCTGGTCGGCGACGAGGGCGTCTACATCATGTCCAACGGCAGGCTCGTCGAAGGGACACGCGCGCTCGTCATCTATGCCGAGCAATGCCACCCCGGGGGCGACATTGACTGGTGGGACTACAAGCGCCGCCACTTCGGCGCCGATGACGGCATCTTGTTCATCGAGGCCGAGCGTCTGCTTCCGCTGTTCGACCGCAACCTGCGGACTACTCACCTCAACATCGAACTCACCGAGACCGAAATCGCGCTCTCGCTGATCACCCGCTGACTTCCCAACGCACGATCGCCTAGCCGACCCGCTCGGCCGGGGGCTCGCGCGCCTTCATGACGAGGATTTCTCCAGATGTCCAACGACGATCCATTCACGCTCGACTTGTTCAACACCACCACGCTCTCGTCTGGCCTCGGCTTCGGCGTCACCGCCGTCGGCAAGAACATCGGCGCTGGCGAGCCCGAAGCTGAAGAGACTACGACGCCCGCCGCGCCGGAGTCACAGCCGGCATCATCCGCCGGTGGAGGGGCGTTTCCGAAGGGAGCAGGGAAGCGAAAAGCAAGGAGGACCGCTCGCAGATCGGGTGGTCCGCCGACGCTGACGCTCAATCGCGCCCGTCGCAGTCCCGGCCCGTCATCCTGCGCAGGGCTGAAGAAGCCCCGCTTGGCCAGCCGGGCAGGGATGCTCCAGCGCAATTGCCCCGTCCCGCCCGCTCCGCGGGCCGGGGGATGTCTTCGGAAAGAAGACGAGAAAGGACCGGCGAAGGGCCTGTCCATAACCCTCCAAGGAGCATTCCCATGGAACTGAAGTTTGTCGATCCGCGCTCGCTCAAGGACAATCCTGACAGGGCGCGCCGCGCCAAGTCCAGCCCTCAGGCCGACGCCCTGCTGCTGGCGACGATCAAGGCCATCGGCGTTGTCGAGCCGCTGATCGTCTTCCCTGAAGCCGATGCCGGAAATGGCTTCGTCATCGATCAGGGTCATCGGCGCGCGAAGCAGGCGATCGCCGCCGGCCTCGAAGAGATCGCCGTTCTGGTCGTGCCTCGTGCCGAGGATGGCGGCGCGATGCGCTCGCTGGCCACGGCGATCACGCACGAGCAGCTCAACCCGGTCGATCTGTGGCGCGCCATCGAGCGTCTTGTCGCGCTGAACTGGACCGAAGAGTCCATTGCGATCGCCCTCGCGCAGTCGGTACGCCAAGTCAAGAAGCTGCGGCTGCTCGCCAATGTGCTGCCGGCGATGCTCGACGCCATGGCCAAGGGCGATATGCCAAACGAGCAGCAGCTCCGCACTATCGCGGCCGCTTCGCTTGAGGAGCAGAAGGAGGTCTGGAAGGCCAAAAAGCCCAACAAGGGCGATCCGCAGGTCTCGTGGTGGAGCATCGCCAACGGTCTCACCAAGCGGCGCATGTACGCGCGAGACGCAAGCTTTGGCGACGAGCTGCGCGAGGCCTTCGGCATCGCCTGGGTGGAGGATCTGTTCGCACCGGCAGACCAGGACAGCCGGTACACCACCGACGTCGACGCCTTCCTCGGTGCCCAGCGGGAATGGATGACGCAGAACCTGCCCAAGAAGGGCGTCATCACCGAGCCGAACGCCTATGGCGAGGTGAAGCTGCCGCCGAAGGCGGAACGCATCTATGGCACGCCGAAGAAGTCGGATCACGCCGCGCTGTATCTCGACCGCGAGGGAAAGGTGAAGACCGTCCACTTCCGCCTGCCCGAGGCCAGGAAGAAGACCAACGCGACGGAAGCCGCCGAGGTGGTCGTCATGCCGAAATCGCGTCCCGATGTGACCCGTAAGGGCATCGAGATGATCGGCGACCTGCGCACCGATGCTCTCCATGAGGCGCTGTCGCGGGCGCCGATCGAGGACGAAATGCTGTTGGCGTTGCTCGTTCTCGCCTTCGCTGGCCAGAACGTGCGCGTCGATTCCGGTGCCGGCGGCGATCATGGGTTCGGTCGCCGCATGCCTCGGCACGCCGCCACTCTCTTCGATGCCGAGGGCAATCTCGCCTTCGACGCCGAGACTTTGCGCATCGCGGCCCGGGGCGTCCTCATCGATGCGCTGTCCTGCCGCGAGGGCATGAGCAAGTCGGGCGTGGTTGCGCTCGTCGCGGGCGGCGCGATCGGGGCAGAGAGCTTCCTCGCCAATATGGGCACCGAGGATTTCCTCTCCTGTCTGTCGCGTCCGGCGCTCGAGGGCTCCTGCGCCGACACGCCGGTTCTACCGCGGGCGCGCGTAAAGGACACGCGGGCCGCGCTCGTCGAGCACTTCAAGGACGGCCGTTTCGTCCACCCGGCCGCCCTGTTTGCTCGCGACGCCACGAGCCTGGCCGAATGGCTGTCCAAGAACACCGTTACCGAGGCCGAGGACGACGTTGGTCCTGAAGTCGACGGCCTAAGCGGAGAGGACCAACCTTCCGGGAAAAACGCGTTGGAGGAAGGCTATCGCGAGGCCGCCGAATAGACCTGGCCTCCGCTTTTGATCGCTCTGCCGCCGCCAGGTTCGCCTGGCGGCGGCATGTGCACTGCCGCCCCACAGCGAGCGCTGCCGATAATGGTACCTCCGGCCTAGGCTCCGGGCCATGATGGGGTGACCGTGATGTGCGTGCCGAGACACCTCCGGTCGAGGAATCGGCGGTGGTCATGACACCTGTCCTTCGGTTCCAATGTCCAGTCGAGCCCCGTGCCGGTCCTCACTCGGGCTTCATACGGTCCTGAACCGGCGGCCGTGCGCTTCAAGGCCGCGTTCCGCGCCGCGGGGGCGGCTGGATCGGTCCGGTCTCGACATGGCAGCCCCGCGTCCCGCGCGAGGGCTGAAGAAAGCCCTGCTTGGCCGCAAACCTTCCATGCTCGTCTCGTTCCGCCCAGACCCTGAAGCGCCCGTCATTGCGCCGGTTCTTTTGGTCCGCGCCCGAGGGAGGGCCGGCATGGAGCCGGTCCTGGCCTCGAGAACCTGAAGAAAGGACATGCCAATGACCAAGAAAGCCGCCAATTCCCGCACAACCGCCCGCGTCGTTCCGCTCCGCAAGGGCACTAACCTCCAAATGGTTCGGCTCGCCTGTCCCGACGCCGCACAGTGCTCGCTCATCTCGGAGAGTTTTGGCCTTCCGGTGCTCGACAGCGACGGCATTCGCGACTTGCACGAAAAGCTCATCGTGGACACAGCCGCAGCGCTCGACGAGGGGCTTGGGGAACGCGCCATGCAGATACACCTGCAACGCGTCGTCGGTGCCTTTGTCGGGTCCGCCTACGGGGCCGGCCAGTTCTATAGTCGGGCGGTGTCCGAAGCACGGGACGCGACGGCCAAGTCGGCCTGCGACGATCGGAACGAAGACGTCGGAGGACCGGTCGGCTTCGACAGCGCTGCCCAGCGCAAGCGTGAGTTCGCCGCCGATATGGCATTACAGGCCCATGCGCTGCGCATGGCCGCCGAGGGGGCTATCGTGGCCTACGAGCAGGTTGTAGGCGAAGTCTGGAAGCCGTTCGAGCGCCCGGTCGAAAACATCGGCCAATCCGTCGACCGCAAGGCGGCCGAATTGCAGATGGCGGCTCTCGGATGAACGCCTAGGGCGGGGCTCCGGTCCCGCCCTCCTTCATGTCGAGCACGGCACTCTCGTTCGTCAGTCGTATCAACTGCGCCGGCCTGGCCGATTTTCATTGGGCCGAACGTGCCGCTTTCCATCATCGCCAAGTTAACTTTCGTTGCGAGCGCCGTCTCCTGGCAAGGATTAGAGACAACCTGCTGCCATGCGGTGCGCCGGAGCAAATATGGCTGCATGGTCTCCCAATTCCGCCCGTGGCCACCACCTCGACAGGCAAGTTCTTGTTCCAGCGATTCATGTGCGCGACCCTGCACCGGGGTTCCGACGGCGCCTCCCCCACGGACGGCCGCCGATGCCTGCTCCTTTCGCCAGCCGGCCCAATCGGAACGCTGGGCTCCTTCACTGCCCAGTCCCCGCTCTCTGGTGATGGCTTTCCTTGTGCTGCTGCGGATCTTTCCCGATCAACCCGCAAGGGGTCCGCTAGCTTGCTGCGGCCGCTCGGCTGACGCCTTCGGGTGATCGCGCCCGCCTTCGCACACTGACGGAGCCATTGAGCGGGAATTGGCCCGCTCCAAGATGGAGCCTCAGATGTCCCACGATCTCATACTCGCCCAAAAGGCCGCCTGGTCCCTCGCCTGCACTCTCATGGTCCCGGTTATCCTCTTCCAGGTCGACAACGAATTCGGCGTCATGCCCGCCGATGAGCTCGACGACGCCGATGTCGAAATCCTCGTCGAATATGATCCCTATAGCGGTGGCCGGTCGGTTCATTGAACCGGCCTTCTCCCGACCGCATTCAGGCGGCCCCCAGCGCCGCCTTCCTGCTTTATGACGCCGCTCGCGCCCCGTCCTGGCTCTGGTCCTGGCGGAGCCAGGCAGTCAGCGCAACGGCTTCGCCGTCCTCCGCTGTCGCTGCGGCCCACCCCATTTTGCGAGCACGACGGGACCCCGGTCGGGTGCGCGGCCCGCCTTCCTGCTCCGCCCAAGCGGACCCCGTGACGGGGCCGCGATCGGCGCGGCCTCCAATTGGAGGTTGATAAAATGAGCAGGAAAGAAAATGCAGAGCGCATCGACATCTATGCGCGCATCACCGACCGCATCGTAGCCGAGCTGGAGAAGGGTATCCGTCCTTGGATGCAGCCGTGGCAATCCAGCAATGCCTCCGGCCGCGTCACCCGGCCACTCAGGCACAATGGTCTGCCCTATAACGGCATGAATGTGCTGCTGCTTTGGTCGGAAGCCGTCGCACGCGGCTTTTCCAGCCCGATGTGGATGACATTCAAGCAGGCGCTCGAACTTGGCGGCGGGGTTCGCAAGGGCGAGACCGGGTCTATGGTGGTCTTCGCCAGCCGCTTCACCAGGACGGAGACGGACACCAGGGGCGAGGAAATCGACCGCGAGATTCCGTTACTCAAGGCGTATTCCGTTTTCAACCTGGCGCAAATCGATGGTCTGCCCGACCAATTTTATCGGCGGCAGGCAGAGCCGGTGCGCGATCCGATCGCCCGGATCGAGCATGCCGACCAGTTCTTTGCCAATACCGGGGCGGCAATCCGGCACGGCGGGGATCGCGCCTACTTCGCCCCGGTGACGGACCATATTCAGATGCCGCCGTTCCAGACGTTCCGGGACGCCGCTTCGTACGTTGCCACACTCAGTCACGAGGTCACCCATTGGACGTCGGCGCCGCATCGCGTGAACCGCGACCTTAGCCGCTACGCCAAAGATCGCAGCGAGCGAGCGCGCGAGGAACTGATTGCCGAGCTCGGAAGCTGCTTCCTCTGCGCCGATCTTGGTATCGCGCCCGAACTCGAGCCCAGGCCGGACCACGCGAGCTACCTCGGCTCGTGGTTGAAAGTCCTCGGCGACGACAAGCGCGCGATCTTCTCGGCCGCTGCCCATGCACAGCGCGCCGTGGCTTTCCTGCATGGCCTTCAGCCGGAGGCCGCGGAAGAATGCGAGGCCGCCTGATGTTCTCACGCATCAAACTTCGGAGGGGGAGGCCATGTGCCTCCCCTGTTCTTCGCATGGCCAAGCCCTCCGACAAGTGTGAAACCCTCCAGATAAACTCGCGAAATCGATCCCCACGCGGGCTGATCCGCGGAGCCGGAGGCCATTTCCTTTTCGCGGCCATCCTAAAGTTCGAACCGAAGTTGCCGCTGTTCCGGCGGCAACACATCGCCTAGGGACGAAAGTGTTACGCCCAACAGCCGGATTTCCTTCTGTACCGGAAACACCGACCTCAGGAGATCGGATGCGAGACGTTCGAACTCGAAGAACTCGATTGGCACCGACACGGTGCGGCTGCGCGTGATCTGTTGGAAATCGGCAAATTTGACCTTCAGCGTAATCGTCCGGCCGCGGATGCCCTTGCCTTCACAGTATCCCCAGACCTTGGCTGTCAACGGCTTGAGCTCGGCGATTGCTGCAGCGAGCTCGATGATGTCGGCTGCGAACGTATCCTCGGCGCCGATCGATTTGCGCGGCCGATCCGGCTCGACCAGGCGTTCGTCGATGGCGCGCGCGATCTGATAGTACCAGAGCCCTGACTTGCCGAAATGCTGCTGCAGGAAGGGAAGCGAGCGGTCCTTGAGGTCGGCTCCGGTCTCGATGCCCAGCGCCTCCATCTTGGCGGCCGTCGCGGGACCGACACCATGAAATTTCTTGATTGGCAACGTCTCCACGAAGGCCGGCCCATGGCGGGGCGTGATGACGAACTGCCCGTTTGGCTTGTTCTGGTCGGACGCCATCTTGGCGAGGAATTTGTTGTATGAGATGCCGGCGGAAGCGGTGAGACCCGTCACCAGCAGGATTTTCGCCCGGATCATTTCGGCGATCGTCGTGGCGGACGAAAGGTTGAGCCTGTTCTGCGTCACGTCCAGATAGGCCTCGTCGAGCGAGAGCGGTTCGATGAGATCGGTGTGTTCGGCGAACACCTCTCGGATCTGGCCCGAGACCGACCGGTAGACGTCGAAGCGAGGCGGCACGAAGACCAGCTCGGGGCATTTGCGCTTTGCCGTGACGGAAGGCATCGCGGAACGAACGCCGAAGGCGCGGGCCTCATAGCTTGCGGCAGCCACCACGCCGCGCGCGGCCGCTCCGCCAACGGCAAGCGGCTTGCCGCGCAGCTCCGGATTGTCGCGCTGTTCGACGGACGCGTAGAACGCATCCATGTCGACATGGATGATCTTTCGATGTTCGGAGCTGCGGTCAGGGGACATATGGCTGCCATACGCGTCGGCAGGATATGTGCTTCGTGCCACCGGATCCACAACACTCAGATCGCAAATTCAGCCTGCGCGCGGCCCTGATGGAGGCTAGAAATCCGAAAACTGTCCTTGGGAAGGGGACGAAGCACTTCGTGTTCGGGACGCGTCATGTCCAGCCACGCCGAGCGCTGGTCTCGGCGCAGCACCGCCATCTGGCGATCATGATAAGTCGCGATGTCGTCATTGGCCTGGATCGTGAGGATCGCGTAGGCTTCCGGCCAATCGCGCGTCGCCGGCCGCCAGATGCCGGCGAAATAGAACCAGTCACCGTTGGCGAGCCGAAAGCTGTAGTTCTTCCCCTGGCTGCGGTGCCGGAATTCGGACGCCGGCACGAGGCAGCGATGGCTCGGGAATGATCGATCCTCCGCGCGCACCACAGTGAAAGGGCGCCCGCCTGGTTCCTTCGGTTGAAGTCCCCACGTCAGCTTGAGCATCTCAACATCGCCGCCGTGGCGTCTTATGATGACGCGGGGTTCATCGAGCAGAGTGTCGGAATCGAAAACTGTTGCGCTCATCGCCAAAAGAACATAACAGGAACACAGCCATCGCGCAATGCCGCAGAGACGAGGTGAGACATGTGCAATGATTATCGGCTGATGGTGGACGTCGCCTCGATCGTGGAGGATTTCGCCGATCTCAAGATCAAGATCCGCTTCAGTGAAGGAGCGCCGAACATCCAGGCGCGCGAGGACATCAAGATAACCGATATCGGGCCGATCATCCGCCCGGTCGACGGCGCGAGCGGCGAGGGTGACCTTGTTCAGCGCCGGTGGAGCTGGCCTGGACCGAACAAGAGGCCGGTCTACAATTTCCGCTCGGACGGTCGCGAGTTCGCCTCCAACCGCTGCCTGATACCAGCCGATGGCTTTTACGAATTCACCGAACCGACAGAAAAGGGCAAGAAGCGCAAGGACAAGTGGCTCTTCACCAAGCGCGACGAGTCGATCTTCTGCATCGCCGGGGTCTGGCGCGAAACCGACGATGTCGGGGAGGCGTTCACCATGCTCACGATGGAACCCGGTCCGGACATCGCCCCATACCACGATCGGCAGATCGTGATCCTGGAGCGCAAGGATTGGGGGAGCTGGCTTGATCCCCTGGTGTCCGCCAAATCCTTGATCAAGCCGCTTCAGGCGGGGACGCTGGTCGTGGAGCAGGTCGGGTGATGTGAGGCGGTGCGCTGCTGAATGCTGCCGCGATTTGGGCGTAGGCATTTTAGGCGCACCAAGCCTGTGGGCCCCGCGGCTATATGGCGCGAAGGTTCATCGTTGGCGAGCAACCAAGCCCTAACCGAGACCGGAGCTGAATCGTCGTCAGGCCTCGAACGGACGCGGGGCGGTGCCTTTTGCGAGAGCTCGATCCAGACCGGCGCGTGATCGCTGCTCTTTTCCCATCCTCGCACCTCGACGTCCACCTGGGCGTCGGTCAGCCGCTTCTTCAGTGACGGGCTCAGCAGAAGGTGGTCGATACGCAGGCCTGCGTTGCGGCCGAAGGCGTTGCGGAAATAATCCCAGAACGTGTAGATCTTCTCACCGGGATGACGCGCGCGCAGCGCGTCGGTCCAGCCTTGTCTGAGCAGCGTCGCGTAGGCGGCGCGCGCCTCGGGCGCGAACAGGGCATCGTCCAGCCAGCGCTCCGCTGCTTCGATGTAGCGGCTATGGCCGTCGTCGGGGTCGCCCGGTAGGCCGCGCCGCGTTTCGTGAATCTTGCCGACGCGGCTCAGGATCGCGACGCCGTTCCAGCTTTTCTGGCCATGCCAGATCACGTCATAGCCAAGATCGCGGATCGGCCCTTCCGGGAACTTCTCCTGCGGCGCCTTCAGTTCCTGAAGACAGGCAATGTCCGGCGCTGCCTCTTCCAGCCAGCGCAGCAGCACCGGCAGGCGGCCGTTGACGCCGTTGACGTTGTAGGTCGCGATCTTCATGGCTTCATAGATCCGGCAGGAACTGATCGGCTCGGCCCCATCCCGCGAGGGCCTTCGATGCGGCGCGCTTCTTCAACTCGGGCGCATCGCCGACATGAAAATGGGAGGGCGCATCGATTGTCTTCATCTCCGCCCAGGTGACTGGTGCCGCGACCGGGGCTCCTGGCCGCGACCTGGCGCTATAAGGCATGATCGCCGTTGCGCCGCGCTGGTTGCGCAGATAGTCGACGAAGATCCGTCCCTTGCGTTTGGCCTTCGACAACACGGCCGTAAAGTGGGTAGGGTCGCTCTGCGCGACCGCATGTGCAAGGCCTGAGGCGAAGCCCTTCACCTCAGGCCATTCAGCTCGCGGCGTGAGCGGCGCGATTACATGCACGCCCTTGCCGCCCGTCAGCATCGGGAAGGTGGTCAACCCAAGGGATTTCAGCATGTCGCGGAACTGGAATGCGGCAGCGCGAACCGCCTCGAAATCCAGTCCCTCGTCGGGGTCGAGGTCAAAGACAAGGCGGTCGGCCTTCTCGACGTCTTCGATGCGCGCTCCCCATCCATGGAACTCGATCGTTCCCATCTGGACACAGGTCACAAGCCCCTCGGCGTCGTCGACGTAAAGGTAGGGCTCCTCGTGACCATCCTTTTCGGTGATCCCGACGTGATGGACCTTGTCGCCGAAGCTCCCCGCGTCATGCTTTTGAAAAAAACATTTCTTTGCTCGGCCCTGCGGGCAGCGGACAAGACTGATCGGCCTGCTGCCGGCCCAGGGAAGCATGATCGCGGCGACGTCGGTGTAATGATCGGCAAGCTGACCCTTGGTGATGTTGGATTCAGGGTAGATCACGCGGCCGCGATTGCTAATCGCGATCGTTGTCGTTGTCGGTGTCGTTGTCGTTGCCGGCGGCAGTGTCGCTGTGCGGTGTTCCGTCTCGAGCACGACCGCTTCCGGTTTCTTGTCCTCGCGCAGGCCGAGATAGCTTGGATGCCGCAGTGTTCCTTCATTGGTCATCTCGGTGAAGGCGATCTCGGCGACAAGCCTGGGAGGCAGCCAGTGCGCGCCGCGAACCTCCGCGCGCGGCGCTTCGACCGTGGCGTCCTTCTGCTCGAGTGGGGCCATGGTCTTCATCAGCCGGGCCATCTCGGCAGCATCAAAACCGGTCCCGACTTTGCCGGCATAGCGCAGCCTTCCGCCGTCATGGACCCCAAGGATCAGCGATCGAAAGGCGCGATCCTTGTCTGACGGGGTCCAGCCGACGAGCACGAATTCCTGACGTTTGATGCACTTGATCTTCAGCCAGCTTCCATCGCGGGCTCCGACATAGTCCGAATCCGCCAGCTTCGAGACAACCCCCTCGAGGCCGGCGCCGCAGAAGCGGTTCAGCAATTCTTCCCCCCGGCCCTGGATGTGATCGGAGTAGCGAAGGATGGGGCTCTTCGCCGGCAGGATTGTCTCCAGTTTCTCCTTGCGCTGCAGAAGCGCCAGCCTCGTCAGGTCTTCCCCGTCGAGTTGGAGCAGGTCGAAGGCATAAAAATCGATGCTCGCGGGAGCAGCCTTCAACGCGTTCTGCAGCGCCTGGAAACTGGATCGTCCCTCGGTGTCGATGACGACGGCCTCACCGTCGATGAGGGCGGAGCGAACCTTAAGCCTTCGTGCCTCGGACAGGATTGAGGGAAAGCGGTCCGACCAGTCCAGACCGGAGCGCGTATAGGCGCGCGCCTCGCCGCCGCCCACAGCGACAAGAATACGATAGCCATCATATTTCATTTCGTGGATCCAGCGGTCGCCGGCGGGGACTGTGTCGACCAGTTTTGCAAGCTGGACCGGCTGGAATGCAGGTGGCGCCAGAATGGCCAAGCCGCGCGAGGCTGGCTTCGTGGGGCGAGTGGAAACGCCTTTGATGATTGGAGCACGCGACGCTGACTTGCTCACTTGACCTGGCTCAAACCAGACCCAACTGTGTCTGCCATTATCGTCTTCCTGTTCCGTAGCTGCGCCGTCAAGACGTCCTACCTGTAACGCTTTGGTGCGACTTGCGATCCTGAGCCGGGCAGAAATTCGGCGTTTCACCTGAAATTGCGCGTCTTGACCTTGATGTTGTCGATGTGGGCGCGGTCGCGCGACTTGCTGCCAATTCATGATCCGCTCCATCCTAAAACTCCGCCAACGCTAACGCCGCCACAGTCTTTGTGTTCGATTGCACGGAGCGGCACCTACGACCTCTCGAACGGGCTGATCTGGCCGAAGGACGGCTGAAGCCTCGACCGCCTATGCCGCAATGGCGCGTCGCGCGTTTCTTCCCCTGGGCAAAGCCCATTCCTCGCGGAACCAAGAAACGCGCCCCTGCGCCATCCTCCGCTGTGCTGCGGTCGCAAGCGATGCGGCGGCGGTCGCCTCCGGCCTCACGATCGCCATCGAG
>NZ_JAIUGR010000023.1:0-56050 GCF_020164695.1 Mesorhizobium sp. ESP6-5 | reverse complement strand
GCCTTTAGGGAGGAGCATGGGCATGCGCCGAAGCTGGCGAGACGGCATTAGCGCGAGTTGACGCGGGAGGCGTTGGCGGGACAGCGCCCCCCTCTGTCCTGCCGGACATCTCCCCCTCTTGGGGGGAGATTGGCTGTCATCCCTGCTTTCGCCAATCACGAACGTCGCTAGAAGGGCGCCGCCCGAACAAGCTGCCGATCTCCCCACTTGAGGGGGAGATGTCCGGCAGGACAGAGGGGGGCGCTTGGCGCCGGCCTCTCTGTTCCTGCAGCGGCATTCCGCACAGCCCACGCGGTTTTCGGCACAATTCCCCTGCTTCTTCTGCGCCATGGTCAAATCTTGCAACCACCCAAGGCCAGACACCATGAGCATCGTCGTTTTCGACCCCGACAGCACCGAGGATGTCGACTTCAAGGACCGCATGCGCCATCCGGCGGCGGCCGATCCGGCCGGCGGCATGTGGCTGTCCGACACCGAGCCGTCCTTCATCGATGCCGACGCCTTGCGCAAAGGCCGGCTCAACAAACTGCGCGGCTGGATGCGCGAGGCCGGTTATGGCGGCGTCGTTTTGTTCGACCCCTACAACCAGCGCTACGCCACCGGCTCGCGCAACATGTTCGGCTATTTCCTGCGCAACTCGACCCGCTATTTCTTCATTCCGGCCGCCGGGCCGATCGTGCTGTTCGAATATCCGCAGAGCTACCATGTCTCCATGGTGCTCGACACGATCGACGAGGCGCGTCCTTCGAAGCTCGTCTGGTCTTCCGTGTCGGGCCGCGACGACGAAACCGCCGGCCCCTTCGCCGACGAGATCGCCGAACTCTTGAGAAAGCACGGCGGCGGCTCGATGAAGCTCGGGCTCGACCGCTGCAGTCATCTGCAGGCGCTGGCGCTTGAAAAGCGCGGCTGCGAGGTTCGCGATTGCCAGGGCGAAATCCTCGCCGTGCGCGCGGTGAAGACGCCGGAAGAGGTGAAATGCCTGCAGGTGTCGATGGCGGGCGCCGAAGCCGCCGTCTATGCGGTGCGCGAGGCGATCAAGCCCGGCGTTTCCGAAAACGATCTGTTCGCCATCATGTATGGCGAGGTCATCCGCCAGGGTGGCGAATTCATCGAGACGCGGCTCTTGACCTCAGGCCAGCGCACCAATCCGTGGTTCAATGAAGCCAGCGGCCGCAAGATCAGGCCCGGCGAATTGCTGGCGCTCGATACCGACACGATCGGCTGTTACGGCTATTATTCGGATTTTTCACGCACCTTCCGCTGCGGGCCGGGCAGACCGACGCCTTATCAGAAATCGCTCTACCGCATGGCGCACGATCAGGTTCAGCACAATATTTCGATCGTGAAGCCCGGCATGGCGTTCCGCGAGATCGCCGAGAAGGCGTGGAAAATTCCGGACCGCTTCGTCGACCAGCGCTACACCTCGGTCATGCACGGCGTCGGCATGCATGGCGAGACACCATTCATCGCGCATGCCATGGATTACGAGACCTATGGCCGCGACGGCCATATCGTGCCAGGCATGGTGGTGAGCGTGGAAAGCTATATTGGCGAGAAGGGCGGCCGCGAGGGCGTCAAGCTGGAGGACGAAATCCTGATCACCGAGACCGGCACCGAGCTTCTTTCGCGCTTTCCGTATGAGGATGAGTTTCTGGAGAAAGAGATTTGATGGTGGTCTCCGCCGCTGGCCTACACGCGGTACTGAAAGCACTAGAGATTAGCCGCCACGCCTCTCGCTTCGTCATCCTAGGGCGGAGCAAGGAGCGAAGCGACGCGGCGCAGACCCTAGGATCCGCTCCGCTGCATCCTTCGACAAACATCACGGCATGGATTCCAGGGTCTTCGCGACGCCGCTTCGCGGCTGCTGCGCCCTGGAATGACGAAGTCGCGGGGCCTTTTCGGACAATCGTCCAAGCCTGCGCCAGCAGAGAAACAGCGTCAGCCGGAAAACCCTCCGCATGAAAGCCCCCATTTCCATCCGCCCCGACACGGTGGCCGCTGTGTTCATCGACCTGCAGGAAGAGCACCGGCGGGACAAGCGCTACCTTGTCGGGGGCTATGATAAAATCCTCGGCAACGTCCAGCGCCTGCAGGCGGCGGCGCGTCAAAACCATGTGCCGCTTTATCACTGGGCCTATATCGTCGATCTCGACAGCCAGGACCGGCCCTTCCATCCGGTCGGCGAAGACGGCAAGTCGGCCTTTTCCGACAAGAGCGACCCGCTGACAGAAATCTGCCACGAAGTGGCGCCGGCGAATGGCGAGGCGCTGCTAATCAAGGCCGAGGCCAGCGCCTTCCGCTCCGGTCCGGCTGGCGACCGACTCAAGGCTTCCGGCATCGAATGGCTCGTCATAGCTGGTGTGTGGACCGAGGCCTGTATCGACGCGTCGGTCAGGGATGCCGTGGCAAGGGGCTTTCGCGTGCTTTTGGTCAAGGATGCCTGCGGCAGCGGCAGCGCGGCCATGCACCAGACCGGCATCCTCAACCTTGCCAACCGGCTCTATGGCGGCGCGGTTACCGACACCGACGGCGCCTGCCGGCTGCTGGCCGGCGAGACGGTCACCGTCTGGCAGGTCGAAGGCTCGGTACCCCTGCGCTTCACTTTTGAAAACGCCGCCCGTCTCTATGCCGAGCTTTGACGTACCCCTCGGATTGAAATGACCAGCCGCGGCAAATATGGACCATGGCTCGACCCGGCGCTCTGGGCCTATATCGACAGCGTCAACGCCTGGTACCCGCCGGAGATTGCCGGCCTGCCGATCGACAAGCAGCGCGCGGTCTATGCGAGGATGTGCCGGGCCTTCCACCAGGGCCGTCCGCCCGGGGTCAAGGCCACCGACAGCCTGGTCGCCGCTTCGGACTATGATATCCCAGTCCGCCGTTACCGGCTCGCCGGCGCCACACCGCGCGCAACAGTGCTCTATTTCCACGGCGGCGGTTTCATCCTCGGCGGGCTCGAAAGCCATGACGACATCTGCGCCGAAATCTGTGCCGGCACCGGCTTCGACGTTGTGTCGGTCGATTACCGGCTGGCGCCCGAGCATCTTCATCCCGCCGCCTTCGACGATGCGCTGGCGGCTTTCGAATGGGCGGCGGCGACCAGCGAGCCGCCGCTCGTGCTCTGTGGTGAAAGTGCGGGTGGCAATCTGGCGGCGGCAGTGGCACAGGCCACGCGTCGCCATCCGCGCGCCGCGATCGGCCAGGTGCTGATCTATCCCGACCTCGGCGGCAACGAGGCGATCGGCTCCTACGTGGAACACGCCGATGCGCCGCTGCTGTCGACGAGCGACGCCGCCTTCTACCGCGACGTCCGCTCACCCAGGAAGCAATCGCCCGACGATCCGACCTTCGCGCCGCTGCGCGACCGCGACTTTTCCGGCCTGCCGCCAACGGTGATCATCACGGCCGAATGCGATCCGCTGTCGTCGGACGGCGAAGTCTATCGCGACCATATCCTGGAGGCCGGCGGCAAGGCCTGGTGGCACGAGGAGCCCCGCCTCGTGCACAGTTTCCTGCGCGCCCGCACGACCGTGCCGGCCGCTGCGGAGGCTTTTGCGCGCATCATTGCGGCCGCTGCCGCGCTGGGCCGGGGGGAATGGCCGTACTGAGGCCGCTCCTCGGATGGCTTTATGAGGACAGCGCCTGGGCTGCTTCCTGGGGGGAGGCTTTCAGCCACAGCGCCTTTTCGCCCAGCGTCGCGACCATGGCGGCGTGCGCGGCGCGCTCCGCTTCGGTCAGGCGGGGCAGCAGCGGCGCCGGACGCTCGGCAACGATGATCTCAATATGCCTGACATTGTTGCCGCCCTGGGCCGGCGCGGTGGCGCTGTCGAGGATCAATGCGGCCTGCTTGCCGCCGATCAGCTCGATATAGACTTCTGCCAACAATTCGGAATCGAGCAGGGCGCCGTGCTTGGTGCGCTTGGTGTTGTCGATGCCGTAGCGCCGGCACAGCGCGTCGAGCGAATTGGGTCCCATCGGGTGCTTGCGGCGCGCCAGGGCCAGCGTGTCGACGACAAGCCCGTTATCGACAGGCGGGTGGCCAAGCCGCCCGAATTCGACATTGAGGAAGCCGATATCGAAGGTGGCGTTGTGGGCGACCAGCTTGGCGCCTTCCGTGAATTTCAGCCATTCCTCGGCAATTTCGGCGAAGCTCGGCTTGCCCGCGAGATCGGCCGCGCTGATGCCGTGCACGGACTGCGCCTCGGCATGGATCGCGCGGCCTTGCGGGTTGATATAATGATGGAAGGTCCTGCCGGTCGGAAAGCGATTGACCAGCTCGACGCCGCCAAGCTCGATCACGCGGTCGTCGCGCGAATCGAGGCCGGTGGTTTCCGTATCGAAAATGATCTCACGCATCGAATCAGGTCGCTCCTGGGAGGAGAATCGCCAGACCGGAACAAAATGGCAATGGGCAATGCTGACGGCCTGCCGTCAGGAGCCCGACTTATCCCTTGATTTCGGCAACAATCGAAGCAACCGCCGCACGCGCGGCGGCCAGCCCCTCGCCGGTGTCGATGACGAAATCGGCCAGCCGGCGCTTTTCGGCATCCGGCACCTGCCTGGCCAGAATCGACGCCAGTTTTTCCTCGCTCATGCCGGGCCGCGCCAGCACGCGTTGGCGCTGGACTTCGGCCGGCGCCGTCACCACGACGACCTTGTCGACGCGGCCACGGCCGCCGGTTTCGAACAGCAGCGGGATGTCGAGGACCACGAGCGATTCGCCCGCTTCACGATGCCTGGCCAGGAAGGCATCGGCATCGGCACGGACCAGCGGGTGGATGATGGCTTCGAGTTTTTTCAGCGCCGCGGCATCGCCGAGCACGCGAGCGCCGAGTTTTGCGCGGTCAACGCTTCCGCCAACCGTGGTGCCGGGAAAGGCGGCCTCGACCAGCGGGGCCGCCTTGCCGGCATAGAGGCGGTGCACCGTCTCGTCGGAATCATGCACCGGCACGCCTGCTTCGGCGAACATCCTGGCCGTGGTCGACTTGCCCATGCCGATCGAGCCGGTGAGGCCGAGCACGATCATGATTTCGGCACCCGGGATTTGGACACTAGATCGGCAACGATGAGCGCGCGCAGTTCAGCCGTCACCTTCGGCCTGACGCCGAACCAGCGTTCGAAGCCGGGCACCGCCTGGTTGAGCAGCATGCCGAGCCCGTCGACCGTCTTCAGCCCCCGTGCCCGCGCGGCGGCGAGCAGGGGGGTCTCGAGCGGCACATAGACGATGTCGTTGACCACGGCGTGGGCGGGCAGATCCCTGGGGTCGGCGGCCAGATCCCCGTTGCCCTGCATGCCCAGCGCCGTGGTGTTGACCAGCAGGCCGGCGTCGCGCAGCAATTCGCCGGTCGCCGCCAGGGGATGCGCGGACACCCCGGCGCCAAAGCGGTCGCGCAATTCGATTGCCCGGGCGAGCGTGCGATTGACGACGCGGATATCACGGAGGCCGCGCGCCTTCAGCGCATGGATCACGGCACGGGCGGCCCCCCCGGCACCCAGCACCACGGCAGGGCCATTGGCCGCCCAGCCCGGAGCGTGGTCGTCGAGATTGGCGGCAAAGCCATGGCCGTCGGTGTTGCCGCCCCACAAATTGCCCTCCTCGAACCACAACGTGTTGACGGCGCCGATCTCGTCGGCCGCATGGTCGCGGCGCGCGACCCCGGCGAAAGCCGCCTCCTTGTGCGGGATGGTTACGTTGCCGCCGCGATAACCGTTCGCCTGCAGCGTCGCCAGGAATTCGGCGAAGTTTTCGGGCGCCACATCGATCGCCTGATAACTGCCATCAATGCCATGCTTGGCCAACCAGTGACCGTGGATCATCGGCGAGCGCGAATGTTTTATGGGGTGGCCGGTGACGAAGGCCTTTTTCGAGGTTTCAGCCATCGATGGCTCCCAGTGCGCGCAGTTCCGCCAGCAACGGCAGCAGCGGCAGGCCGACAATGGTAAAATGGTCGCCTTCGATTTTTTCGAACAGCTGGATGCCTTCGCCCTCGACTTGGTAGGCGCCGACACTCGACAATGCCTTGACGCCGACCCGAGCCAGATGCCGGCCGATGAAGGCGGGGTCGAGCTTGCGCATGGTCATCGAGGCGATGCCGACATGGCGCCACAGCACCTTGCCGTCGCGCACCAGAACGGCGGCGCTGTTGAGCTGATGGGTCTTGCCCGACAACGCCAGGAGATGGCGGCGCGCGCCCTCCACGTCGGCCGGCTTGTGGAACACCTCGTCACCCAAGGACAGCGTCTGGTCGCAGCCAAGCACCAGTGCCCCGGGCCGGCGCTCGCTGACTTCGGTGGCCTTGGCTTCGGCGAGCACCAGCGCGACGTCCTCGGGCGAGGCGCCGCTGTCCTGCAACGGCGCTTCCAGCGCCCGCTCGTCCAGCGTCGCGGGAACCGCCTCGATGTCGACGCCGGCATCGACCAGCATCGCCTTGCGGAACGGGCTGCCTGAAGCGAGGATGATTTTTTCTGTCATGATCTTTCGCCTGTTACCCGTCATTGAGTTGCTGGCTGGGTGGGACGCTAGCGGCCGCCGCACCCCTTGGCCACTGTAACGGCATGGATCCTAGGGTCTGCGCGACGGAGCTTCGCTCCTGCTTCGCCCTAGGATGACGAATGCATTGCGATCCACGGCTAATCTCAACGGCCGGAGATTTGCAGTTGTGTCGCCGCATAAGAAGTGACGATGCTGGCAAGTCACAAACCTTCGAGATTAGCCGGGACAATCATCCCTTCGTCATCCTAGGGCGAAGCAAGGAGCGAAGCGACGCGGCGCAGACCCTAGGATCCATGCCGTGACCTTTCGAAACACGCAGCGGTTCTGTTGGCAGGTTGGCGCACGGTTCCAATTATCTGTTCTTCCCCCGCAGGGCAACGATCGCCGCCGCCGTTTCCTCGATCGAGCGGCGGCTTACGTCGATCATCGGCCAGCCGTGGCGGGTGCAGATCTGGCGGGCATAGGCGAGTTCCTCGTTGATGGCGGCGCGGTCGACATACTCGGTTGGCACATAGGTGCTCGAATTGCCGAGGATGCGGTTCTGGCGCACATGCGAGATGCGCTCGGCGGTGGCGATCAGCCCGACGACCAGCGGCGCCCTGGCGTTGATCAGGCTTTCTGGCACCGGCACGCCGAGCACGATCGGGATGTTGGCGGTCTTGATGCCGCGGTTGGCGAGATAGATGCTGGTCGGCGTCTTCGAGGTGCGCGATATGCCGATCAGCACGACATCGGCGTCATCCATGTTTGCCGGCAGCTGTCCGTCATCATGGTCCATGGTGAAGTTGAGCGCATCGATGCGCCGGAAATATTCGGCATCGAGAACATGCTGGGCGCCGACGCGGCGGCCGGCCGGCGTCCCCAAATAGGACTGGAAGACCGTCAGCACCGGCTCCAGCACGGACACGCAGGGCAGGCCCATGGCCGCGCAGCGTTCGTCGATGCCGCGTGCCAGCTTCTGGTCGACCACCGTGTAAAGGATGATGCCCGGCTCCTCCTCTATGTCCTCGAACACCTTGGCTATCTGCTTTTCGGTGCGGATGAGCGGGTAGATGTGCTCGATGGCGCGTGCATCCTTGTATTGCGCTGAAGCTGCGCGGCCGGCGGCGAGCAGGGTTTCGCCCGTGGCATCGGAAATCAGATGCAGGTGAAAGAAGCTCTGGGGTTTGTTCACAGGGATCACCTGGGGCTGTGGGCGGATGTGGATAAGATCGGACGGGCCGACGGGCCGGCCGAAGGCGACTGTATCAGATGCCGGTTTGTCCACAATTCGATGCGCTGTCAGCTTCTCCTGGCGGCTGGGGACAAGTCCGTGGACGAAGCATTTTGCCTTTTGCTCGTCCACAGGGCAGGTCTCCAGGGCATCAGACCTAGCGCATTGACTCCAGTGGCGGATTCCTGATTGTCCCCAGAACCCTGCCAGCCGCGATCGGGAGTGCGCGACAATATGCTTGCTGGCGTTTTGGCGGCCAAAGCGGGACAGGTGACAACCACCACAACCAACAGACTCTTAGAATCAGAAGACTCTTTTAAAATAAGATATTTGATTAAGAGGAAGCCGGGAGAAGCGAGCGCTCGATGCCTGCAAGACGGATCATGCTGGATGTGCTGAAAGGCGAGGCGGTGTTTCCTCCTCCGCTATGGATGATGCGACAGGCCGGGCGCTATCTGCCGGAATACCGTGAGACGCGAAGACGGGCCGGCTCGTTCCTTGATCTCTGCTACGACCCCGACCTTGCCGTGGAAGTGACGCTGCAGCCGATCGAGCGCTTTGGCTTCGACGCTTCGATCGTGTTTTCGGACATCCTTCTCGTTCCCCATGCGCTTGGCCGCGACGTGCGCTTCGAGGAAGGGCGTGGGCCGCGCCTGACGCCGATTTCGGCGGCCGAGATTCCGGCGCTGGGAAGCGATGTGTTTCACGTGAATCTCGAACCGGTCTACGAGACGCTTCGCCGGCTGCGGGCGAAATTGCCCGACGAAACGACGCTGATCGGCTTTTGCGGCGCGCCGTGGACGGTGGCGACCTATATGATCGCCGGCCACGGCACCCCGGACCAGGCGCCGGCGAGGCTGTTCGCCTACCGCGAGCCGGCGGCGTTTCGGCAGCTGCTGAAAGTGCTCGCCGACCATTCGGCGTTCTATCTGATCCGGCAGATCGAGGCCGGTGCGGATGTCGTGCAGATTTTCGATTCCTGGTCGGGGGTGCTCGACGATGCCTCGTTCGAACGCTTCTGCGTCGAGCCGGTGGCCGAGATCGTCAGGCAGGTTCGGGCGGTTCATCCCGGTGTGCCGATCATCGGTTTTCCCAAGGGCGCCGGCGCCCGCTACCAGAGCTACCGCGAGAAGACCGGCGTGACGGGGCTGGGCATCGACTGGACGGTGCCGCTGGAGGCCGCGAAGGCGTTGCAGCGGCAAGGCGCCGTCCAGGGCAATCTCGATCCGTTGCGGCTGGTCGCCGGCGGGCAAGCGTTGGCCGATGGCGTCGAGGCGATCCTCCAGGTGCTGGGGAATGGGCCGCTGATCTTCAATCTCGGCCACGGCATCACGCCGGAGACGCCGGTGGCGCATGTCGAGGCGATGGTGAAACAGGTTCGGAGCGCCGCACGCTGATGGCTGACAGAGATAACACCAACAGCACCGGCCAGGCAATGAAGCGCATGGTCGTTGGCATCGCTGTCCTGATCGTTCTCACCGCGCTTTTGTTTTTCTTCGCGCCCGAAAGCTTCTATCCCTGGGCAAAGGCGATCCATATCCTCGCCGTCATCTCCTGGATGGCCGGGATGCTTTATCTGCCGCGGCTGTTCGTCTATCACGTCGATGCGCAGAAAGGCTCCGTGCAGTCGGAGACTTTCAAGGTGATGGAGCGGCGTCTGCTGCGCGGCATCATCAATCCGGCGATGATCCTCACCTGGGTGTTCGGGCTGTGGCTGGCCTGGAAGATCTTTGCGTTCCAGGGCGGCTGGCTGCATGCCAAGATCGGCCTGGTGCTGATTTTGTCGGGCATTCACGGCTATCTGGCCGGCGCGGTGCGCAAATTCGCCGAGGACCGCAACGAAAAACCGGCAAGGCACTGGCGGATCGTCAATGAGATCCCCACATTGCTGATGATCGCAATCGTGATCCTGGTCGTCGTGAAGCCCTTCTGAGACTTCATCGGACCCGCTCAAAAGGCGGCTTGCTCTTTCAGCCGACCGACGATACAAGACGGGTCTTCCTTCCCGTCATGCGCCGCCCGTCATTGCTTTCGGCCGCGCCCGGCATTTGTCGCATCCCGCCGATCTTTCCCCCAAAGCCTACCCAGAGTCCGTCTAATGCAAGAAATGAAACTCACCGAGTTCAAGAACAAGAAGCCGCCAGAGCTGATCGCTTATGCCGAATCGCTCGAGGTCGAGAACGCCAGCGTCATGCGCAAGCAGGAACTGATGTTCGCGATTCTGAAGAAGCTCGCCGCCCAGGACATCGAGATCATCGGTGACGGCGTGGTCGAGGTGCTGCAGGACGGTTTCGGATTCCTGCGCTCCGCCAATGCCAACTATCTGCCAGGTCCCGACGACATCTACATCTCGCCGTCGCAGATCCGGCGCTTTTCGCTGAAGACCGGCGATACGGTCGAAGGGCCGATCCGCAGCCCGAAGGAGGGCGAGCGCTATTTCGCGCTGCTCAAGGTCAACACGATCAATTTCGACGATCCCGAGAAGATCCGCCACAAGATCCACTTCGACAATCTGACGCCGCTCTATCCGACCTCGCGGCTGAAGATGGAGGTCGACAATCCGCCCGGCAAGGACATCTCGCCTCGCGTCATCGACCTGGTGGCGCCGATCGGCAAGGGCCAGCGCGCGCTGATCAACGCACAGCCGCGCACCGGCAAGACGGTGCTGTTGCAGAACATCGCGCACTCCATCACCGCCAATCATCCGGAATGCTACCTGATCGTGCTGCTGATCGACGAGCGTCCCGAGGAAGTCACCGACATGCAGCGTTCGGTCAAAGGCGAAGTCATCTCCTCGACCTTCGACGAGCCGGCGGTGCGCCACGTCCAGGTCGCCGAAATGGTCATCGAGAAGGCCAAGCGGCTGGTCGAGCACGGCCGCGATGTGGTGATCCTTCTGGATTCGATCACTCGCCTGGGCCGCGCCTACAACACCGTCGTGCCGTCCTCCGGCAAGGTGCTGACCGGTGGTGTCGACGCCAATGCGCTGCAGCGCCCGAAGCGTTTCTTCGGCGCCGCGCGCAACATCGAGGAAGGCGGCTCGCTCACCATCATCGCCACCGCGCTGATCGACACCGGCAGCCGCATGGACGAAGTCATCTTCGAAGAGTTCAAGGGCACCGGCAACTGCGAAATCCAGCTCGACCGCAAGGTGGCGGACAAGCGCATCTATCCGGCCATCGACATCCTCAAGTCCGGCACCCGCAAGGAAGACCTGCTGGTGTCGCGCCAGGACCTGCAGAAGATCTTCGTGCTGCGCCGCATACTGGCGCCGATGGGAACCACCGACGCGATCGAGTTCCTGATCGACAAGCTGAAGCAGACCAAGACCAACGGCGATTTCTTCGATTCGATGAACACGTAATCGAGGCGCGGCATAGCCTTATCTTCGTCATCCTCGGATCAAGCCCGAGGATGACGAATCACTTTCGCCGCAACAATCCTTCCAATTCATCAGCATCCGTAACCACCGGCAGGCAGACCTGGCCGGTGCACAACCAGGCGCCGCGCCGGTTGGTCGGAGGCAGGATTCCGCCGGGGAGTAAGGGTCGATTCGCCGCCGTAACGATTGGCACCACGATATCGACGCGACGCGGATCCAGGTTTCGATTCGCCACCGGAATGAGCTTCGGGTCCTCCAGCCCGTCCACGATGACCAGTTTCAGCGGCTCGAGGGCAAGCGCGCAGGCATTGACGATACCCGCTTGGCCATAGGCCTGGTGCGCCGCTCGGCCGGCGGCATGCTCGGCCGTTTTCCACGCCTTCTCCTGCAAGTCGAGGTTGCCGGTAATAGAAGCCAGCCGGACCTGCGCCTCGATGATCTGGCTGGTGGCCGAGGGGATGGCCTCGTCGACATCGCCCCTGATGCGGATCGGCACGTCGGTGCTGTCCGAGGCGGTCAGATAGTAGCCTGTGCCTTCCGCGTCGGCGTGCCAATGGTCGAGCTGTTCGAGGAACCGACTGGCCTGCTCGACATAGCTCCAGTCGTCAGTGGCCTCGAACAGCGAGATCGCCGCGTTGGTCATGGCGGCATAATCGCTCGACAGTGCGGGAAACAGTTTCCGGACGCCAAGCATGGAATGCGGCAGGCGACCGTCGCGGCCGGCTTTGCCGATATGGGCAAAGGCCTTGGCCGCGGCCTCGATCCAATCCGGTCGCGCCAGCGAACGACCCGCCTCGGCGAGGGCGGCGATCATCAGGCCGTTCCAGTCGGTAAGGGTCTTTGCGTCCAGGCCCGGCCTGACGCGTTGTTCCCGGACAGTGAGAAGCCTTGTCTTGAGCGGGAGGAGCCGCTCCCGGTCGGCAACACCAAACGCCTGCTGGGAGAGGGTCTGATGGAGCACCGGCTTGCCTTCCCATCCGGGCGGGCTGGAAAGGCTGAAGTAGTTGAAAAACAAGATTGAATCGTCTCCAAGAACAGATTCGATCTCCCCCGTGCTCCAGGTGTAGAACAGGCCTTCCTCGCCATCGCTATCGGCATCGAGGCTGGCGGCGAAGGCGCCGCCTTCGACACGCATTTCGCGCAGCAGCCAGTCGACCGTGTCCTCGATTCGGACCCGGAACAAATCATCGCCGGTCGCCGCAAGGGCCCAGTTGCAGAAGCGGATGAGCTGCGCATTGTCGTAGAGCATCTTCTCGAAATGCGGCACCAGCCATTCGGCGTCCGTCGAGTAGCGGCTGAGCCCGCCGCCGATGTGATCGTAGATGCCGCCGCTCAGCATATGCTCGAGGCTGACGAGGACGTCGTCGCGATGCGCGGCATTGCCGTCCCGCAGCCAGGACAGCCACAGCGTCTGCATGAACGGCGCGTTCGGGAATTTCGGCGCGCCGGCGAGCCCGCCGCGGTCGCGGTCGATCATGCCAGTGACGCGGCCGGCAAGGTCGGACAGCGTATCGCGATCGAGAAGTGCCTTGGAATGCGTGGCCGAGAGCCGCGCCTCGACATGCGAGGTCAGGCCGTCGGCGCTCTGGTGCAGGCTTGCCCGCTTTTCGCGCCAGGCCTTGTCGACCGCTTCCATCACCTGGATGAACCCCGGACGGCCATAGTGCGGCTCGCGCGGGAAATAGGTGCCGCCCCAGAACGGCTTGCCGTCGGGGGTCAGGAACATGGTCAGCGGCCAGCCGCCCTGCTCGCCCATCGAGGACAGGGCCGCCATATAGATCTGGTCAATGTCGGGTCGCTCCTCGCGGTCCACCTTGATATTGACGAACAGACGGTTCATGACGGCGGCGACATCGTCGTTCTCGAAGCTTTCATGGGCCATGACATGGCACCAATGGCAGGCGGCATAGCCGATGGAGAGCAGGATAGGCCTGTCCAGCGCCTTTGCCTCTTCCAGCGATGCCGGTGACCATCCGCGCCAATGCACGGGATTGCCGCTGTGCTGCTGCAGATAGGGGCTGGCCTCTTCGGCAAGCAGGTTTTGCGCGGGCAATGTCACAATGGCCAACTTTCAGGAGCAATCCGGGGCGGTGATGAAGCGAAAGCTAGGGCGGTTCGGTAGAGCGGGCAAATGATTTCAGGCGATTCGATCGTGGCGCTGTCGAGCGGCCGGCTTCCGGCCGGTGTCGCGGTGTTGCGCATATCCGGCCCGCAGACTCGATTCGTGGTCGAAACGATCGCCTGCGGCGTGGTTAAGGCGCGGTCCGCGGTCCTGCGTAGATTCAGGGCTACGGATGGAACCGTGCTCGATACAGGCTTGGTTCTGTTCTTTCCCGGTCCGGCGAGCTTCACCGGTGAGGATGTCGCCGAGTTCCATGTTCATGGCGGGCGCGCCGTGGTGGCCAGGATGCTGGAAACGATCGCTGGTTTCGATGGCGTCAGGCATGCGGAGCCAGGAGAATTCACGCGTCGCGCCTTCTTCAACGGCAAGGTCGATCTGGTCGAGACGGAGGCACTGGCCGACCTCGTCAATGCTGAAACCGAGGCGCAGCGGCGTTTTGCCATCCAGAACGCCGGGGGCGCGCAGAGCGCGCTCTACCTCGGCTGGCGTCGGCGCCTGATCCATGCGCGGGCCATGATCGAGGCCGAGATCGACTTCGCCGATGAAGACGATGTACCGGGTTCCGTTTCGGATACGGTTTGGTCCGACGTGAGGTCGATGATCTCGGAGATCGACCGCCACATCGCCGGCTTCCATGCCGCCGAGATCATTCGCGACGGCTTCGAAGTCGTCATTCTCGGCGCGCCCAATGCCGGCAAGTCCAGCCTGTTCAATGCCTTGGCGCGGCGCGATGCCGCTATTGTAACGGATGAGCCCGGCACCACCCGAGATTTGCTGGAGGTGGTGCTGGATCTCCGGGGTTTGCGCATTAGGTTGACCGACACGGCCGGGTTGCGGGAAGCGCCTGGCAAAATCGAGGCGATCGGCATCGAGAAGGCAAGAGCCAAGGCGGATCGCGCCGATCTGCTGCTGCTGCTCGAGGACGCCGCGGACCCCAAGGACGCCGGTCCGCTGCCGATGTCGACGCCGGCATTGCGCGTCGGCACCAAGCTCGACCTGCTCGATAGGAGAGCGACCCAGGATACAGCTGGGCGCTACGAGTTTGGTATATCGGTGGTCGACGGGACAGGTGTGGACGGATTGCTTGCGGAGATCGGTCGCCGCGCCGCTGAGGCGGCCGGCGATAGCGGCGACGTGCTGCCATCACGGCTGCGGCATGTCGAGTTGCTCGACGCGGCGAACCGGCATCTGCACCGCGCCGCCGACGAACGCATGGCCCAGGAATTGCGCGCCGAAGAGCTGCGCCTGGCAGCGGATCGCCTGGGGCGAATTGTGGGTGCGATGGACGTCGAAGATTTGCTCGACGTGATTTTTTCCCAGTTCTGCATTGGAAAATGACTCACGTGAAACACGATGGCTGCCGAAGCTCGTGCTGACTCACGTGAAACAATCAAGCGGTAATTCACGTGAAACGCCGATAGAAGCGGGGTTTCGCTGTTTCACGTGAAACGCCTGTGCGGAAGTTTTCTTGACAGTCCCGCCTCGCGGGGACATGTGTCGCTCATCTTCTTTGAGTCCGGGACCTATATGGAATGACCGATCACTATGATGTGGTTGTGGTGGGCGGCGGCCATGCGGGTTGCGAGGCGGCCAGCGCCGCCGCGCGGGCTGGCGCGAGCACCGCGCTGGTGACGCTGCGTTTCGACACGATCGGCGTGATGTCGTGCAACCCTGCCATCGGCGGGCTCGGCAAGGGGCACCTGGTGCGTGAGATCGACGCCATGGATGGGCTGATGGGCCGTGTGGCGGACGCCGCCGGCATCCAGTTCCGCCTGCTCAACCGCCGCAAGGGTCCGGCGGTGCGCGGCCCGCGCACACAGGCCGACAGAAAACTCTATCGCCTTGCCATGCAGGAAGCGATTCGGCAGCAGAACGATCTCGAGGTCCTGGAGGGCGAAGTTCTCGATTTCGAGATCTCCGATGGAAATATCGTCGCGGTTCTCCTGGCAGACGGCCGTCGGCTTGCCTGCGGCGCCGTGGTGCTGACGACGGGAACCTTCCTGCGGGGCCTCATTCACATCGGTGAGAAGAAGATCGTCGCGGGCCGCATGAACGAGAAGGCCAGCATGGGACTGTCGGCGACGATGGACCGCGCCGGCTTCAAGCTCGGGCGGCTCAAGACCGGCACGCCGCCGCGACTGGACGGACGAACCATCGATTGGGCGTCTTTGGAAAGCCAGGCGGCGGACGAGAATCCCGTACCGTTCTCGCTGATGACCGACCGTATCGTGACGCCGCAGATCGATTGCGGCATCACCCGCACGACCACCGCCACGCATGAGCTGATCCGCGCCAATCTTGGCCGCTCGGCCATGTATTCCGGCTCAATCGAAGGGGTTGGGCCGCGTTATTGTCCGTCGATCGAGGACAAGATCGTCAAGTTCGGCGACCGGGACGGGCACCAGATCTTCCTCGAGCCGGAGGGGCTCGACGACCACACCGTCTATCCCAACGGCATTTCGACCTCGCTGCCGGAAGACGTTCAGCTGGAGATATTGAAGACTATTCCCGGTTTGGAGCATGCAGTCATGCTGCAGTCGGGCTATGCCATCGAATATGATCATGTCGATCCGCGCGAACTGCATCCCACGCTAGAGACCAGGCGCGTTGCCGGGCTTTTTCTGGCCGGGCAGATCAACGGCACGACCGGCTATGAAGAGGCCGCCGGGCAGGGCCTGCTCGCCGGCCTCAATGCGGCGCGGCGGGCGGCGGGCGGAGCACCGATCGTGCTCAGCCGCACCCAGGCCTATATCGGTGTGATGGTCGACGATTTGACCAGTCGCGGCATCAGTGAACCTTATCGGATGTTCACGTCGCGGGCCGAGTTCCGGCTCTCGCTGCGCGCCGACAATGCCGATGAGCGGCTGACGCCGCTGGCGCAGACGCTGGGGATCGCCTCGCCGGAGCGGATGCAGCGTTATGGCGATGTCATGCAGCGGCTGGATGAAGCGCGCGAGATGGCGCTTTCGCTGGCCATGACGCCGAACGAGGCGGCACGGCACGGTTTGGAGATCAATCGCGACGGCGTACGCCGGTCCGGCTTTGAATTGCTGGCCTATCCCGGTGTCGATGTGTCTTGGCTGGCTGGGGTTGAGCCGAAATTTCACGATATCGATGCCAGGACCGCGGAGCGTCTCGAAACGGAAGCGAAATATTCGGTTTATCTGGATCGCCAGAGCACCGATGTCGCGCAGATCCGGCGTGAAGAGAGCCGGCTGATTCCGGACACCGTAGATTTTGCCGGCGTGCCCGGCCTGTCCAATGAGCTGAAGCAGAAGATGCAGGCGCGGCGGCCGCGCTCCATCGCGGAGGCGCAGCGCATGGAAGGCATGACGCCGGCGGCGTTGGCGATCATCGTCGCGCATGTCCGCCATCGGGAATTGGTGCAGAAAGCCGAGCAGAGGGATGTGGCGTGAGTTCCTTCTCTCGCGAGCGCCTGCAGGAGGCCGCCGGCCCGGTTTCACGTGAAACATTCGATCGCCTGGTGGCCTTCGAAGCGATGTTCCAGAAATGGAACCGAAGCATCAATCTCGTGGCGCAGTCGACCTCGGGCGATGTCTGGCAGCGCCACATCCTGGACAGCGCGCAACTTGCTGGGATAGAGCCCGATGCCAGGCATTGGGTCGATATTGGTTCCGGCGGCGGATTTCCCGGGCTTGTCATGGCCTTTCTGCTCGCCGAGCGCCCGGGAGCCAGCATCGATCTGGTCGAAAGCAACCGCAAGAAGGCCTCGTTCCTGCAGACCGTCGTCGGGCAGTTCGGTCTGCCGGCGCGGGTCGTGGCGCGCCGCATCGAGGACAGCCATGTGCTTGTTTCGAAGCCGGAAATCGTCACCGCACGGGCGCTGGCACCGCTTTCGGTGCTGCTGGACCTGTCGGCGCCATGGCTGGCGTCGGGCGCGCGGGCGCTGTTTCACAAAGGCCGGGATTATCGCGCCGAAGTGCAAGAAAGCGTTAACCGGTGGACCTTCGATCTGGTAGAACATCCAAGCGTGACCGACGCCAGCGGCGTCATCCTCGAATTGTCCAATGTGCGACCTGCCTGAACCGAGACGGGTCTGAGTGTTCGGCGACCCAAAGATGAATTTCTGGCATAGACCCATGATGAAGAACGGCCCTCGAATCATCACCGTAGCCAACCAGAAGGGCGGCGTCGGCAAGACCACCACCGCCATCAATTTGGCCACAGCGCTGGCGGCAATCGGCGAGAAAGTGCTGATCGTCGACCTCGACCCGCAAGGCAATGCCAGCACCGGTCTCGGCATCGACCGCAAGGACCGGACGGTTTCGTCCTACGATGTGCTGACGGGCGAACTGGATCTGGAAGCCGCCGCCATTCCGACCGCGGTGCCCGGCCTTTCCATCGTTCCTTCGACGCTGGACCTGCTCGGCATCGAGATGGAGATCGCCTCGGCACCCGACCGGGTGCTCAAGCTGCGCAATGCGCTGCGTGCCGCGACCGAGCGCGGGGCGCCCTTCGGCTATGTGCTGATCGATTGCCCGCCCTCGCTCAATCTTTTGACCTTGAATTCAATGGCGGCGGCCGATTCCGTTCTCGTGCCGCTGCAATGCGAGTTCTTCGCGCTGGAGGGTCTCAGCCAGCTCCTCGAAACCGTCGAGCAGGTGCGTCGCTCGATCAATCCGGACCTCACCATCCAGGGCATCGTGCTGACCATGTATGACGGTCGCAACAATCTCGCCAACCAGGTGGTGCAGGACGTGCGCGAGCATATGGGCGACAAGGTCTATGAGACGATCATTCCGCGCAATGTGCGGGTGTCCGAAGCCCCGTCCTATGGCAAGCCGGCAATTCTCTATGACCTGAAATGCTCCGGCAGCCAGGCCTATCTGCAATTGGCCTCCGAAGTGATCCGCCGCGAGCGTAAATTGCGCGCTGCTTGATTAGAACCGATGCACACTTAACAGCCGATTCGATACCGAAACGATCTGAAATAGACGTGGAATAAAGATGAGCGAAGATCTCTCGAGGAAAAGACTGGGTCGCGGGCTGGCAGCACTGATCGGCGAGATCGATCGCCCGGCGGCCCCGGAAAAGCCCGGCATGAGCGCCGACGGCAAGGTGCCGATCGAGTTCATCAGCGCCAATCCGAAAAATCCGCGCCGGCATTTCGGCGATGCCGAACTGACCGACCTTGCCCAGTCGATCCGCGAACATGGCGTGGTGCAGCCGGTCGTGGCGCGGCCTTCGCCGACGCAGGCCGGCCGCTACGAGATCATTGCCGGCGAGCGGCGCTGGCGGGCGGCGCAGCGCGCCGGCCTGACCGAGATCCCGGTCATCATCCGCGACGTCAACGACCGCACCGCGCTGGAACTGGCGATCATCGAGAACGTGCAGCGCGCCGACCTCAATCCGGTCGAAGAAGCGCAGGGTTACCAGCAGCTGATCGACGACCATGGCTACACCCAGGCCGATCTCGGCCAGGTCATCGGCAAGAGCCGCAGCCATGTCGCCAACACGTTGCGGCTGCTCAAGCTGCCCGACGTGATCCGCGACATGCTGGTCGACGGCGCGCTGTCGGCGGGCCACGCCCGCACGCTGGTGACGGCGGAGGATCCGGCCGGCCTCGCCAAGCGCATCGTCGAGGAGGGGCTTTCCGTGCGCCAGGCCGAAGCGCTGGCGCAGATGCCGGCCGGCGCCAGTTCCAGCACCAAGCCAGCCGCGTCAGCCGTCGAAAAAGACGCCGACACGCTGGCGCTGGAAAAGCTGCTCACCGACACGACCGGCATGATCGTGACGGTCGACCACAAGGGCAAGGGCGGCGTGCTGCGCGTCGCCTACCGCAGCCTGGAACAGCTCGACGAGCTGTGCAGGCGGCTGAAGCAGGATTAACATTTAGCCGGCAAATTATGCGGCACAGCGTTACTCCCGGCGTTCGGCGCCGCCCCTCATCCCCCTGCCGGGACCTTCTCCCCGTATAGAGACGGGGAGAAGAGGCTGGGTGTGCGACGCCGGCGCCTTTCTGTGACGCCGGCGGCCAATTTCTCTACCGCTGACCCAGCCTGGCGCTTTCCACCGCGATACCGAGCAGCGCCTGCCGTGCCAGCGCGACGGACAGGTCCGGGCGTCGCCGCGTCTGCAGCACGGCCTGATGCAACCGGGTCAGCGCGCGGCCGAGCGCTTCGCTGTTCCAGCGCTCCAGGGTCTTCTCCACCAGCTTGCGCCTGGAGAAAAAGACCGGCGGGCGCGCGGCGGCAACGACGGAAGCGGCGTTGCGGCCGCCGGTCTCCATCTGGCCGCGCATGACCTGGATCTGCTGGAGCTGCCGCATCGCCGAGGACAGCACTTGGAAGGGCTGCCCGCCGCCCTGACAGTGGCGCGTGAAAGCGGTGTCGAAGTCGCCGACCTTGCCTTCGAGCAGCGCGTCGACGGCATCGTCGTAAGAGGCGCCGGACACGTCGCCGGACATGGCTCTCACCTCTTCCAGCCCGATCTCCTTCTGGCCGTGGGCGTAGAGGACGAGTTTTTCGATCTCACCGCGCGAGGCCAGCCGGTCGCCACCGAGATTGCGGCGCAGCGCCTGCCGCGCCTCCAGTGTCATCGCCATGCCGGCCTTGCGCAGTTCGTCGTCGATGACCGTGTCGATGTCACGGGCCTCATCGGCGTAGCAAGGCAGCGCCATGGCATTGTCCGCGCCCTCGACCACGGCGCGCAGCCCGACGCCTTTCTTCAGATCGCCGGCCTCAATGAGAATGATGGCGTCCCGCACCGGCTCCGCCGTCAGCGCCTTGACGTCGTCGGCCAGAGCCTTCTGGCCGCTGGCATTGCGCACCCAGAGCAGCCGCCGGTCGGAAAACATCGGCACGGTGCGGGCCTCGTCGAGCAGGCGGCCCTCGTCGCGATCGACCTCCGAACCCTCGAGCCTGACCACCGAGAACGGGTCGTCGAGCGGCAGGCCGGTCTTTCCGGCAAAGGCCTTCGCCCGTTCGGAGACAAGGCCGCGATCGGGGCCATAAAGCAGGACGATCGAGATGCGCGGATCAGGCCGCGCCAGCCAACCGTCGACCTCGAAAGCTTTCTTCTGTGCCATGGAGGGTGGTTAGCATGATGCGGGGATGGAGTGAACGTCTTCCGGTTCGGATCGCCAACCTTGGCCCATTCCTCTCCCTCCGGAGGGGGGAGAGGTGGCCCGGCGAAGCCGGGACGGAGTGGGGGAAGCCGGTCCTCAAATCCGCAGGCACTGGCACTCATCACAGCGCCTCAATCAGGGCGAGGCGTCGTCCCGGCTCGAGATAACGCCCGAGCCAGGTCGACCCCCACTCCGTCGAGCTGCGCTCGCCACCTCTCCCCCGATCGACGGGGGAGAGGAAGGGCGCCAAGGCTGGCGAAACCCCAATTTTCCCCTGCTCGCGGAGGCACAAAAGGAGGCGTGGAACCAAGTCTCGCCAGCCAATCACTTTATCTGGCGACAAACACGGCACAACCATGCGCCAAATTGCGTGCGGCCGCCCAACATCGACAAGAAATTTCGCGGACATATCTTCATCTTGAGCGGGGAAGGCCGGATCGGCCGGCGCGGTCGGAACCGACACCCCGACGCATTCGCACTGGCGGCGCGGATATGCAAATATCCCTGCCAGGCAACATTGGAGGACTCGAGGTCATGGCCGATGCTGGGATGTTGCGGTTTCACGTTCCGGAGCCGGAAGTGCGGCCGGGCGGGACGCCTGATTTCTCCAATGTGACCATCGCCGAGGCCGGCTCCGTGCCACGCCCCGACATCGACGTCGATCCGCGCACCATCCGCGACATGGCCTTTTCGATCATCCGGGTGCTGAACCGCAATGGCGAGGCCGTCGGGCCGTGGGCCGGGCTGCTTTCCAGCGAGGAATTGCTGGAAGGCCTGCGCAACATGATGACGCTGCGGACCTTTGATGCGCGCATGCAGATGGCGCAGCGCCAGGGCAAGACCTCCTTCTACATGCAGCATCTCGGCGAGGAGGCGGTGAGCTGCGCCTTCCGCAAGGCGCTCAGCCCCGGCGACATGAATTTCCCGACCTATCGCCAGGCTGGCCTGCTGATCGCCGACGGCTATCCGATGGTTACGATGATGAACCAGATCTATTCCAACGAGGCCGATCCGCTGAAGGGCCGTCAGCTGCCGATCATGTATTCGTCGAAGGAGCACGGCTTTTTCTCGATCTCGGGCAATCTGGCCACGCAGTATATCCAGGCGGTCGGCTGGGCGATGGCGTCGGCGATCTCCAACGATTCCAGGATCGCCGCGGCCTGGATCGGCGACGGCTCGACGGCGGAATCCGATTTCCATTCGGCGCTGGTGTTCGCCTCCACCTACAAGGCGCCTGTGGTGCTCAATGTCGTCAACAACCAGTGGGCAATCTCGACTTTTCAGGGCATCGCGCGCGGCGGCTCGGGCACATTCGCGGCCCGGGGGCTCGGCTTCGGCATCCCGTCGCTGCGCGTCGACGGCAATGACTATCTGGCCGTGCACTCGGTGGCAAAATGGGCGGCGACAAGGGCGCGGGAGAATCTCGGGCCGACGCTGGTCGAATATGTCACCTACCGCGCCGGCGCTCATTCGAGCTCGGACGATCCCTCCGCCTACCGGCCGAAGACCGAGTCCGACGCCTGGCCGCTGGGTGACCCGGTCGTGCGGCTGAAGAACCATCTCATCAAGCTCGGTGTCTGGTCGAACGAACGGCATGCGCAGGCCGAGGCCGAAATCCTCGACACGGTGATCGCGGCGCAGAAGGAAGCGGAAAGCCACGGCACGCTGCATGCCGGCGGCAAGCCGTCGACACGCGAGATGTTCGAGGGTGTGTTTGCCGAGATGCCGCCGCATCTCAGGCGCCAGCGCCAGCAGGCGGGAGTCTGAGCCATGCCAAGACGGACCATGATCGAGGCCATCCGCGACGCCATGGACGTGTCGATGGAGCGCGACGACAAGGTCGTCGTGTTCGGCGAGGATGTCGGCTTCTTCGGCGGCGTTTTTCGCGTCACGCACGGGCTGCAGGCCAAATATGGCAAGAGCCGCTGCTTCGACGCGCCGATCAACGAATCCGGCATTGTCGGCTCGGCCATCGGCATGGCGGCCTATGGTTTGAAGCCCTGCGTGGAAATTCAGTTTGCCGACTACATGTATCCGGCCTACGACCAGTTGACGCAGGAAGCGGCGAGGCTGCGCTACCGCTCGAACGGCGACTTCACCTGCCCGATCGTTGTCCGCATGCCGACCGGCGGCGGCATTTTCGGCGGCCAGACGCATAGCCAGAGCCCGGAAGCCTTGTTCACCCATGTGTCGGGCCTGAAGACGGTGGTTCCATCCAACCCGCATGATGCCAAGGGGCTTTTGATCGCGGCGATCGAGGACCCCGATCCGGTGATCTTCCTCGAGCCGAAGCGGCTCTACAACGGCCCGTTCGACGGCCATCACGACCGGCCGGTGACGCCATGGTCGAAGCACGAGCTCGGCGAGGTCGCCGACGGCCATTACACCGTACCGCTGGGCAAGGCCGCCATCCGCAGGGCGGGCGCGGCGGTCACGGTGCTCGCCTACGGCACCATGGTCTATGTCGCCCAAGCGGCCGCCGAGGAGACCGGCATCGACGCCGAGATCATCGATCTGAGGACGCTGCTGCCGCTCGATCTCGACACGATCGTGGCCTCGGTCAAGAAGACCGGGCGCTGCGTCGTCGTGCATGAGGCGACGCTGACCTCGGGCTTCGGCGCCGAACTGTCGGCGCTGGTGCAGGAAAACTGCTTCTATCACCTGGAGGCGCCGGTGGCCCGCGTCGCCGGCTGGGACACGCCCTATCCGCATGCGCAGGAGTGGGAGTATTTTCCCGGTCCCGCGCGTGTCGGCCGCGCTTTGCTTGAAACATTGGAAGCCTAGAGTGGGGGAGGCCTGAGATGGGCGAACACATCATCAAGCTGCCCGATGTCGGCGAGGGTGTCGCCGAGGCCGAGCTCGTCGAATGGCATGTCAAGATCGGCGACATCGTGCGCGAGGACACGGTGCTCGCCGCCGTGATGACCGACAAGGCGACGGTCGAAATCCCGTCGCCCGTCGATGGCGAAATCCTGTGGCTGGGCGCCGAGATCGGCGACACGGTGGCGATCGGTTCACCGATCGTGCGGCTGAAAGTGGCGGGCGAGGGCAATGTGAAACCCGGCAAGGAGGCTGAACCGGCGACCGGGGCCGAGCCGCCCGTCAGGCTGCCGAGCCCGAAGCCCGAAGCCGCTTCGCCGCCCAAGCCGGCAAAACCCGCCGAGACACCGGCGAAACCCGCATCGTCGTCGTCGGCGCCGAAAACCGTGACGCGCTCCTCGGCTTCGGGCGCGCCGCGTCCGGAAGGCGAAAAGCCGCTGGCCTCCCCCGCCGTTCGCTTGCGGGCGAAAGAGGCGGGCATCGATCTCAGGCAGGTGGCGGGGACCGGCCCCGCCGGCCGCATCGGCCACGAGGACCTGGAGGCGTTCCTGGCGCGCGGGCCGCAATCGGCCAAGGCGCCGGGCCTCGCCCGCGACGACACCGTCGAGGACATCAAACTGGTCGGCCTGCGGCGCAAGATCGCCGAGAAGATGACGCTGTCGAAGTCGCGCATCCCGCACATCACCTATGTCGAGGAGATCGACGTCACTGCGCTCGAGGAATTGCGCGCCGCGCTCAACAAGGAAAAGCGTGTTGCCAAGGGCGGCGCGGAGAGGCCGAAGCTGACCTTGCTGCCGTTCCTGATGCGGGCGATGGTCAAGGCGATCGCGGACCAGCCCCAGCTCAATTCCCTGTTCGACGACGAGGCTGGTATCATCCACCAGCATGGCGGCATCCATATCGGCATTGCCGCGCAGACACCGTCGGGCCTGGTGGTGCCTGTCGTCAAGCATGCCGAGGCGCGCGACGTCTGGGACTGTGCCACCGAGGTGGCCAGGCTGGCCGAGGCCGCGAAGTCAGGCACGGCGACACGTGACGAGCTGTCCGGCTCGACCATCACCATCACTTCGCTCGGCGCCATGGGGGGTATCGCGACGACGCCTGTGATCAACCACCCGGAAGTGGCGATCATCGGCGTCAACAGGATGATGGTGCGGCCGGTTTGGGACGGCACCCAGTTCATCCCGCGCAAGATGATGAACCTTTCCTCCAGCTTCGACCATCGGGTGATAGATGGCTGGGACGCGGCGGTGTTCATCCAGCGGATCAAGGCGCTGCTGGAGACGCCGGCGCTGATTTTCGTGGATTGAGGGAGATGTGATGCGTTCTCGAGTTTCCATTGGCGGGCGCCGCGCCGCCCCTCATTGCCCTGCCGGGCATTTCTCCCCGTATAGTGACGGGGAGAAAGACGCCGTTATCCATGGTTTCGCCAATCGGCAGCGTTGCAGACGAGGGCGCCAACATCGCGGCCAATCCCTTCTCCCCGTCACTATACGGGGAGAAGGTGCCGGCAGGCGGATGAGGGGCAGCGCTGGGTTGGATGGGAGGACGTTGACGGCTCTCATGACAAGGAAGCTGCCAACATGAAGGAAATCTCCTGCAAGCTGCTCGTCATCGGCGCCGGTCCGGGCGGTTATGTCTGCGCCATTCGTGCGGGACAGCTCGGCGTCGATACGGTCATCGTCGAGGTTGCGAAGCCCGGCGGCACCTGCCTCAATGTCGGCTGCATCCCGTCCAAGGCGCTGATCCATGCGGCGGAGGAGTTCGAGAAGGTCTCGCACATGGTCGGCGGCAACAGCCCGCTCGGCATTTCGGTCACCGCACCGGTGCTCGACCTGGCCAGGACCATCGCCTGGAAGGACGGGATCGTCAGCCGGCTCAACAGCGGTGTCGCCGGCCTGCTGAAGAAGGCCGGGGTGAAGACCGTGCATGGCTGGGCGAGGTTTCGCGACGGCAAGACCGTCGAGGTCGAGACCGAGACCGGAAGCCAGGTGATCCGGGCCGAGACGATCGTGATCGCCACCGGCTCGGCGCCGGTCGAGTTGTCTTTTCTTCCCTTCGGCGGGCCTGTGATCTCGTCCACCGACGCGCTGGCCCTGAGTGAGGTTCCCAAGAAAATCGCTGTCGTCGGTGGCGGCTATATCGGGCTCGAACTCGGCATGGCCTTCGCCAAGATGGGTGCGGGGGTCACCGTGGTCGAAGCCTTGCCGCGCGTGCTGGCGCAGTATGACGCCGAGCTGACCCGGCCCGTCGTCAAGCGGCTCTCCGCGCTCGGCGTCGAGGTGATGCTGGGCGCCAGGGCCAAAGGGCTGTCGACAGACGGCGATGCCCTGCTGGTCGAGACATCGGACGGCAAGAGCACCAAGGTCGCCGCGGACAAGGTGCTGGTGACGGTCGGCCGCAAGCCGGTGACGGAAGGCTGGGGACTCGACCAGATCGATCTCGACAGGGCCGGAAAGTTCATACGGATCGACGACCAGTGCCGGACCTCGATGCGCGGCGTCTTCGCCATCGGTGACGTCACCGGCGAGCCGATGCTGGCGCACCGGGCGATGGCGCAAGGCGAAATGGTCGCGGAGATCGTCGCCGGCCACAAGCGCGGCTGGGACAAGCGCTCGATCCCGGCCGTCTGCTTCACCGATCCCGAGCTGGTGACGGCGGGTCTGTCGCCCGAAGAGGCCAAGGCGCAAGGCGGCGAGATCAAGATCGGCCTGTTCCCCTTCGCCGCCAATGGCCGCGCCATGACCAAGCTCGGCGAAGACGGGTTCGTCCGCGTCGTGGCGCGCGCCGACAATCACCTGGTGCTCGGCATCCAGGCCGTCGGTCAGGGTGTGTCGGAACTGTCGGCGGTGTTTGGGCTGGCGCTGGAGATGGGCGCCAGGCTGGAGGACATCGCAGGGACGATCCATGCGCACCCGACGCAAGGCGAAGGGTTTCAGGAAGCCGCGCTCAAGGCGCTGGGCCACGCGCTGCATATTTAGAGCTCCCCCTCTCCCGCGTCAGGCGTAAAGGGGGAGGAGTTGCTCGATTGCCCCAGGCTCCTTTCCTCTCCCTCCGGAGGGGGGAGAGGTGGCGCTGCGAAGCAGCGACGGAGTGGGGGAAGCCGGTCCTCAGACGCACCGCCGCTGAAAACTCATCACAAGCCTCAATCAGTCAGGACGAGGCATCACCCCGGCTTGAAATAACAAGCCCGAGCCAGGTCGACCCCCGCTCCGTCGAGCTTCGCTCGACACCTCTCCCCCGGTCGACGGGGGAGAGGAAAGGCGCCGGCGCTCACCCCGCCAGCCGGCTTACCATGTCATGCTGGGCATAGGCGCGGCCGAAGCGGTTGGCGAGGAAGGCATCGAGCGCGATTTCCTCCTGCTTGACGAAGCCGGTCGCCGGCAGCGATCCGTCCGCCAGCATGTCGAGCACGGCGCAGATGCCAGACGCGGTGGTGATCTGGATGGCGCTGCGCACCGTCCGGCCGATGCGCCGGGAATAGATCTTGTTGGCGTAGGTCTCCTGCAGCAGGCGGCCGTTCCTGCGGCCCGAGACGGTGACGAAGACGATGACCACGTCCTGCAGCGTCGCCGGCAGGGCGCTTTCGAAAATGTCCTTCAGCACGTCGCGGCGGTGGCGCAGCCCAAGGTCGTTGAGCAGCGCCTTCATGATCGCGGCGTGGCCGGGATAGCGGATGGTGCGGTAGTTCAGCGTGCGTACCTTGCCCTTCAGCGTCTCGGCCAAGGTACCCAGTCCACCGGAGGTGTTGAACGCCTCGTAGGTGACGCCGTCGAGCGAAAACTCCTCGCGCTCCTCCAGCGGCGGCACTTCGACCAGCTCGCCCTCGACGATCGCCTCGCAAGGCTCGCAATATTCGTTGATGACGCCGTCGGTGCTCCAGGTCAGATTGTAGTTCAGCGCGTTGGACGGGTATTGCGGCAGCGCGCCGACGCGCATGCGCACGCTTTCCAGCGTGTCGAAGCGGCTGGCGAGATCATTGGCGACGATCGAGATGAAGCCGGGCGCCAACCCGCATTGCGGGATGAAGGCGCTCTTGGCGGTACGGGCCAGCTCCTTGACCCGCCTGGTCGAGGCGACGTCCTCGGTGAGATCGAGATAATGCACGCCGGCGCTGGCCGCCGCCTCGGCGATGCGCGTGGTGAGGTGGAAGGGGGCGGCGCTCAGCACCGCGAACTTGCCGGCGAGCGCGGCTTCAAGCGCACCGGGCGCCGCGATGTCGAGTTCCAGCGTCTCGACGCCGGCGGGGACTTCCGCCGCGGCGAGCTGCGCCGCCGAGCGGTCGAGGAGAGTGACCTGATAGTCGCCCGTCGCGGCAAGCATTTCGGCGATGGTCGAGCCGATCTTGCCGGCCCCGACGATAATGATTTTGTTCATGTTCAAATTCCCCTGCGATCTGCGTTTCCCAAAAACCATCGCAGCTTGCCTGTCGAAAGGAAGCGTGGAATTCTGCAAAGTGAACCCTATCTTTTACCGATCTGCCGAAGGGCTTCGTCGAAATGCTCAGTGATGCCGAACAAGCCCTGCTCTCGCTGCTGCGCGCCAACGCGCGCGCCTCGACGGCCGAACTGGCGCGGCGGCTCGGCGTGTCGCGCACGACGGTGCAAAGCCGGATCGAGCGGCTGGAGCAGCGCGGCATCATCACCGGCTATGGCGTCCGGCTGGCGCCGGACTATGAGCAGGGGCTGGTCAGGGCGCATGTGCTGCTCACCGTCACGCCGAAGCTCGCCGACAAGGTGGTGCGCAGCCTGCAGGCGCTGCCGCCGGTCAGGACGCTGCACTCCGTCAGCGGCAATTTCGACATGATCGTCATCGTCGACGCGCCATCGATCCGCGACCTCGACACGCTGCTCGACCAGATCGGCGCCATGGAGGGGGTCGAGCGGACATCGTCGTCGATTATTTTGTCGACACGGATCGACAGGTGACGTTACGGCCATCTCCCCCCTTGCGGGGGAGATGGCCGCGACGCCGGCTTTCCCTAACTTCCGAAGTTAATCCATCACCAGTGGAAAACTCACCATCACGGCCAGCCCGGGCCGGCAGTCCTCGAGCGTGATCGATGCGCCATGCAGCTCGGCAATGGCCCTGACAAGGCTGAGGCCGAGGCCGCTGCCGGGGGTCGAGCGGCTGTGGTCCAGCCGGTAGAGACGCTGAAACACTTTTTCGCGCTCGCCGGCGGGAATGCCGGGTCCGTTGTCGGCGACGCTGGCAAGAACACGATCGCCCTGGCGCGTCACCGAGAGTTGGATGGATGTGCCGGGCGGACAATGGCGCAGCGAATTCTCGACCAGGTTGGCGAACATCTGCGTCAGCAGTTCCGGATCGCCATGGATGCGGCCGGCGGTCTGATGCAGCTCGACCGATGACAGCACCTTGCCGTCGTCCTCGGCCACGCCGGCGTATATCTCGGCGATGGTCCCGAGGATCTCGCCGAGATCGACATCGGTGAAGCGCGCCTTGCGCGCGCCGGCCTCGATCTGAGCGATGCGCAGCAGCGCGTCGAAGGTCTCGTTGATCTGGTGGCCCTCGGCGCGCGCGTCGGCCAGATCGTCGGAGACGTCCTGGCGCCGTGCGGCCTTGTCGGCGGCGCTCTCCAGGATCATCTGCAGGCGGTTGAGCGGCGTCTTCAAATCATGCGCGATGTCGGCGCTGACCTGCTTCATGCCCTCGACCAGCGCCGACAGGCGGTCGAGCGCGGCGTTGATCTGGCTGGAGACGATGTCGATGTCATCGTCCTTGCCGGTCAGCGGGATGCGGGTGTCGAGGCGGCCATGCGAAACGTCGACCATCGTGGCGGCAATGCCGTCGAGACGGCGCTGGACGCGCGAGGCGAGCAGGGCGCCGCCGGCAACGGCCAGGCCGGTGATGATCAGCGTCGCCCAGCCGAAGCTCATCAGCATGATCGTTTCCAGCTCCTCGGTCTCGGAGAGGCTGAAGGCGATGGTCAAAGTGTTGGCGCCGACCGGACCGGAATAGGCGCGGTATTCGGTGTCCGGCGGCAGGCCCGGCATTTCGGCCCCGAACATCGAGAAACCGTCGGGAAGCCCCGCCGCGGTGAAGTTGCCCGCAATACGGTTGCCGGCGGCGTCGGTCAGCGAAAAGAGCTGCTCCTTCCCAGGGCTGCGCACGGAGTGGTTTTCGACGGTCTCCACCAACTCCCTGAGATCCTTGTCGGCATAGGTCGCGGCGATGACGGCATAGGTCTCGCTGATGGTGTCGTCGAGCTGCTCGGCAAGGTCGGCGCTCATCATCTGGTAGACGATGGCGCCCGCCAGCACGAAGGCCAGCATGAACAGGAAGGCGAACGTCAGGGCAAGCCGGAATGGCGTGCTGCGCAGCAGGCGGGTCCGGGTCACGGTCATCGGAAAGTCGCCGTCATGGGAAGTTCGCGGTCATGGGAAGGTCGCGATCACTGGGAGAGCGGCGCGTGCAGGCTGTAGCCGGTGTTGCGGATGGTGTGGATGAGCTGGGTACCGAACGGCTTGTCGACCTTGGTCCGCAAGCGGCTGATATGGGTCTCGACGACGCTGGTCTTGGGGTCGAAGTGGAAATCCCAGACCCGCTCCAGCAGCATGGTGCGGGTGATGACGCGGCCCTCGCCGCGCATCAGCACCTCGAGCAGGCTGAACTCCCTCGGCTGCAGCTCGATCGGCTGGCCCTGCCTGACGACGCGCCGCATGATCAGGTCCATTTCGAGGTCGGCGACCCGCAGAACGGTCTTCTGCTCCTGCGCGGCCGGCCGCCGGCCGAGCGCGTTGATGCGGGCAAGCAGCTCGGAAAAGGCGAAGGGCTTGACCAGATAGTCGTCGCCGCCGGCCTCGAGCCCCTCGACGCGGTCGTCGATGCCGCCGACGGAGGTGAGGAAGATCGCCGGCGTGCGCACGCCGGCGGCGCGGACGGCCTTGACCATAGACAGGCCGTCGAGGCCCGGGATCATCCGGTCGGCGACGATCACGTCGTAGCCGCCGCTGGTCGCGGCGAAAAGCCCGTCATGGCCATTGCGCAGGAGGTCGCAGACATGGCCGGCCTCGGTCAGGCCGCGCACGATATAGTCCGCCGTCCTGTGGTCGTCCTCGACGAGAAGTAGCCGCATCGCTGTTCCCTGGCTGCCGGTATCCGGGACAGGCTATCACCGGCACGAGTCCGTTCCTAGAATAGTCGCCAACTGGCCAAGCCCTGCGGCACCCGCCGGCGGCTCACTCCGAGTCCAGCAGCATGTCGTCCAGCTCGTCGGCATTATTCCTGAGCGTCATGTAGAGAACGAGCGCGATGATGCAGCCGAGGAAGATCAGGCTGGTGAAAATGGTGCCGAAACCGAGGCCGCCATATTCGGCTGGCTGCGACAGCCAATCGCCGAAGGAGGCACCCAGCGGACGCGTCAGGATATAGGCCAGCCAGAACGCCAGGATGGCGTCCAGGTGGAACAGGTAATAGGCGAGCGCGATAAGCGCGATGACGCCGCCGAACAGCAGGCCCGTGGTCAGGTAGCCCATGTCGAAGGTCTCGGCGACCAGATCGCCGGCGGCGGTTCCCAGCGAGAAGGTGAAGAGAATCGCCAGCCAGTAGAAGATCTCGCGCCTGGTCGTGAAGATGGTGTGGATCGAAAGCGTCCGTTCGCTCGCGTACCAGACCGCGAATGTCGCCGCGAGCACAACGGAAAAGGCGATCGTCGTGGTCTGCAGGCGCACGCCGAAATTGTCGACGAGGTTGTCCGTGATCAACGTGCCGACGACGCTGATCAGCACCACCGCCAGCCAGTAGGCCCACGGCACGTAGCGTTTGTGCGCGAACTGCAGGGCGAGAGCGACGACCAGCACGCCGGTCATGATCAGCGAGGTGACGGTCAAGCCGAGGCCGAGGTTGACGGCGAGATAGTCCGCCGCCGTCTCGCCAATGGTCACCGCCATCAGCTTGACCAACCAGAAGTCGAGGGTGACGTCCGGCACCCTGTTTTGGCTCGGTGCGGGGGGTGTGTGTGGTGCGAGCATGGCTGATGTCCCGATGCCGATGGTTGCGCCGGCGGCGGAAGCGATCCGGCATTCGGATGATGATAGGCAAGCGACTTCTCACCAGCCTGTCCGGCGCCATACAAATTCGTAAGGATGGCGGTGGCTGGCTCAAAAGGCCTTTACGAATGCCTCGCGATGCGCTGATAGAGGGTGAGCGCCTTGTATCCGCCATCAATGGCGTGCCCCAGTGGCCGGGCCTGCACCAGAGTGCCCAGGAAAACGCGAAAATGACCTACGCTTCCCTCAAGCCGGTTTCACAGGCTTTCGACCAGCGCAAGCGGCTGATATTCATCCGGGTCGCGGCGGTGCTGGCGGTGCTGCTGCTGTTCCTGACCAAACCGGCGCTCAGCGAAGGCTCGAACGGCCACGAAACGCTCGAATTCCTCGGCTTCTGCCTGGTGCTCGCCTGCGTCGCCGGCCGGCTGTGGAGCATCCTCTATGTCGGCGGCAAGAAGAATGAAGAGCTGGTCTCGACGGGACCATTCTCGATGAGCCAGAACCCGCTCTACTTCTTCTCGACGGTCGGCGCGGTCGGCATCGGCCTGCTCTACGGCTCGGTGGTGGCCGCCGCCGCGCTTGGCGTCGCCAGCTTCCTGATCTTCCGTGTCACGGCGCGCAGGGAGGCCGAATATCTCCTGGGCAAGTTCGGCCCGGCCTACAGCGCCTACATCAAGGCGACGCCCCGGTTCTGGCCAAACCCGCTGCTCTACCACGACAATGACGAGCTGCGGTTCTCGACCCGGGCGCTGAGGCGCACCTTTTTCGACGGGCTCTATTTCCTCGCCATCTTCCCGGCCATCGAGCTGATCGAGTATTTCAGGGAGACAGGCGTGCTGTTCCCGGCCTTCATCACGCTGTACTGAGCAGCTCGCCACGGGAATTGGCGCGGCTGATCGGCCATCGCGACTGTCGATGGCCATTCATGGAAATCGAAACTAGCTTCCCAGCGGATAAGGCATGTAGCCGACGAAGCCGGCTATCTTCCAGCTCGCGCCGACCTTTCGGCAGAAATACAGTGTCTGCCATTTCAGCCGGTCGACGCTGCCATCCGCCTTGGCGACGCTGCCGTCGAACTTCTTGTGCAGCACGGCGCGGTCGCCGTCGACATCGATGTCGCGCAGATTGGTAACGCGAAACAGCGCCTCGCGCAGCGGCTCGGCGAATTTGGTCGCCGCCGTTTCCTTGGCCTGGCGCAGCCACTCGTCGCGGTAAATCTCCAGCCGCGGGAATTGCAGCCGCCAGGCATCGGCATTGGCCAGGAAATGCGCATGCATGCCGAAGAAGCTTTCGGCGATGAAATCGTTCTCGACCATGGCCCAATCCTGGTCGATGAAGGCGTCGATGTCGCGCCGCATCAGCATCTCCCACAGCGCGTGACGGTCTGCGTCGCCGGGAGGGAACGGGTTCTTGTCGAAGGTCATTGTCGGGGTCTCCGGTTTAGCGAGGGCGTCTGTCGGTCGTGGCGTCGAGCCCGTCCGGCAAACGCGCACGATGCAAGCGCATCTGTAATAAAGCAACACGGATTTCGAACAATGTTGCTTTCCAACAAGGGCCTCTATCGGGATTGCCGCGATCGCGGTAAATCTCGTCCCGGAGCGGACGCCGCCTCGGTGTCCGGCCATGTCATCGGAGGAGGCCGTCCCTTGCCCAAGCAGACTTTCGGAACATCCCACGTGCCGCTGTCGCCGGCCGTGCGGGCCGGCGATTTCGTCTTTGTCTCGGGCCAGGTTCCCGTCGGCGGCGACGGCATCGTGGTCAAGGGCGGCATCACGGAGCAGACCGAGCAGGTGCTCGCCAATGTGAAGGCCGCATTGGCGCTCGCCGGCTGCACGATGGACGATGTGGTCAAGACCACCGTCTGGCTCGAGGACGCGCGTGACTTCGGCGCCTTCAACGCTATCTATGCCAGGCATTTTCCGAAAAATCCGCCGGCCCGCACCACGGTCGAATCGCGGCTGATGATCGACATCAAGATCGAAGTCGAGGCTGTCGCCTACAGACCGGCCTGAGACGGCAATTCGGCCAATCGGAGGTTCCAACAATGCAATTCGACCTCCTCGTGAAGGGCGGACGGCTGATCGACCCGGCGGCCGGCATCGATGCGCCGCGCGATGTCGCCATCGCCAATGGCCGCGTCGCCGCGATCGAAGCCGATATCCCCGCGACCAGCGCCGCCCAGGTGGTGGACGCCACCGGTTGCATCGTCGCGCCCGGCCTCGTCGACCTGCACAGCCACGTCTATTGGGGCGGCACTTCGCTCGGTGTCGACGCCGACAGGCTAGCCGCCAAGAGCGGCACCACCACCTTCATCGACGCCGGCAGCGCGGGCGCGGGCAATTTCCTGGGCTTCCGCCGCCATGTCATGGAGCGTTCGAAGGTGCGCATCCTGGCCTATGTCAACATTTCCTTTGCCGGCATTTTCGGCTTCTCGCAAACGGTGTCGGTCGGCGAATGCAGCGATCTCCGTCTCTGCGAGCCGCGCGAGGTGGTGGCGGCGGTGCGCGAGCACGCCGACGTCGTCGTCGGCGTCAAGGTTCGCTCCGGCAAGCATGCCGGCGGCAACAGCGGCATCGCGCCGGTCGACCTGGCGCTGGAGGCCGCCGACAAGGCCGGCCTGCCGCTGATGGCGCATATAGACGAGCCGCCGCCCGGCCGCTCCGAAGTGCTGCCGCGCCTGCGCCGGGGCGACATCCTCACCCATTGCTTCCGGCCCTTCCCCAATGCGCCGGTGTTCGCCTCCGGCACGGTGCGGCCCGACATGCGGCTGGCGCGCGAGCGCGGCGTCATCTTCGATCTCGGCCATGGCATGGGTTCGTTCGACTTCGAGGTCGCCCGCGCCATGCTGGCCGAAGGGTTGGCGCCCGACGTCATCTCGAGCGACGTGCACCTCTACTGCGTCGACGGGCCGGCCTTCGACATACTGGTCTGCATGTCGAAGCTAATGGCCCTCGGCATGCCGCTGGTCGAGGTTCTGCGCGCCGCGACGCAGGCGCCGGCGCGGGCGATCGCGCGGCCGGACCTCGGCACGCTGACGATCGGCACCGCCGGCGACGTGGCCGTGCTGCGGCAGCGGTCAGGCCGCTTCACCTTCGTCGATGCGGTCGGCACCTCGCTGGTCGCCGACCAGCGGCTGGTGTCGGAAGGCATCGTCGTCGGCGGCATTTGGTGGCCGAACGAGGCGGTCGACGATGTCGGCGAGACCGAGCGCTTCGTGGCCCATGCCAACCATACGCATGTCGAGGTGGCGGCCAGGCATTTCGGGCATCGGTAGGATTAACTGATATCGAGGAGGCTGCGCGATTGACGAGCGGCTTCCCCCACTCCGTCTCGGCTTCGCCGAGCCACCTCTCCCCCCTCCGGAGGGAGAGGAAGGGAGCCAAGGTCGGTGAACTTGCGCCTTTCCTCTCCCCCGTCGATCGGGGGAGAGGTGTCGAGCGAAGCTCGACGGAGTGGGGGTCGACCTCTCACCGAAGCATGCTTCCGCCTCACCGCCGCGAATTGCTCGGCGCCCCATAAACCGGCGTCTCGATCCCTTCCATCCGTGCCTTGATCTGCAGCGCGACATATTTCGAATAGAAGCGCGACAGCGCGAGATTGCCGCCGTGGAACCACAGTGCTTCCTGCGCCGTCGGCTTCCACATGTTGCGCAATTCGCCTTGCCAGGGGCCGGGGTCGCCCTTGACGCCGGAGCCGAGGCCCCAGCAGGGGCCGACCTTGTCGGCGACCTCGCGCGAGACGAGAGCCGCCACATTCTCGTTCATCGACTGATAGCCGGTGCAGGCGACGATGGCGTCGGCCTCGAGCTCGCTGCCGTCCTCGAACAGGATGCCTTTCGCCGTCAGCGATTTTATCGCGACGCCGCTGCGGATGCCGACCTTGCCGTCGATGATCAGGTCCGAGGCGCCGACATCGATGTAGTAGCCGGAGCCGGTGCGATAGGCCTTCATCAAAAGGCCGGTCTCGTCGTCGCCGAAATCGAGCGCGAAGCCGGAGGCGGCGAGACGCTCGTAGAAATCGGCGTCGCGCGCGCGAATGACGTCGTAGAGCGCACGCTGGCCATTGGGCACCAGCGCGAACGGCGTCGAGGCGACGATCATGTCGGCCTTCTCGGTGGTGATGCCGCGCGCCAGCGCGTCCTCGGAGAAGATCTCGAAGCCGACCTGCATCAGCGTGTCCGACTTGACCACCGTGGTCGGCGAGCGCTGGATCATGGTGACGTCGGCGCCGCTCTCCCAGAGATCGACGCAGACGTCGTGGCCGGAACTGGCCGCGCCGATGACGGCGACCTTCTTGCCGCGGAATTTCTCGCCGCTGGCATACTGGCTGGAATGCAGCAGCTCGCCCTTGAACTGGTCGGAACCCGGCAGATCGATCTTGCGCGGCGGACCGTAGGCGCCGGTGGCGAAGACGATGTGCTTCGGCTTCAGCGTGATGCGCTGCCCGACGCGGTCGACCACCACGGTCCATTCTTTCTCCGCCTCGTCGTAGCTGGCGCTGAGGCACCTGGTGGCGACCCAGTAATTCAGCTCCATGACGCGCGTGTACATTTCCAGCCAGTCGCCCATCTTGTCCTTGGGCGTGAAAACGGGCCAGTTGTCGGGGAACGGTATGTAGGGCAGATGGTCGTACCAGACCGGATCGTGCAGCACGAGCGTGCGGTAGCGGTTGCGCCAGGAATCGCCCGGCCGCGCGTTCTTCTCGATGACGATGGTCGGCACGCCGAGCTGCCGCAGCCGTGCGCCGAGCATGATGCCGCCCTGGCCGCCGCCGATGACCAGGCAATAGGGTTGCTCCGTTACGCCGAGCTCGCGCGCCTCACGCGCCCGCGCTTCCGACCAGGTCTCGCGTTCCGGGTCCGCCTTGTGGCGCACGCCCAGCGGCCGCGCCGCGCCCTTGCGCTCCTCGTGTCCCTTCAAGTCGGTCATCGCCGTGAACAGGGTACGGCAGCGGCCGTCGCGCAGCCTCATGATGCCCTGGCCCGTGGCCGCCGCTGTCTCGAAGGTGAACCAGGCCTCGATCGTGCCTTCATCCGAGGTTGCCTCGCCGGTGAGCTGCCACGCGCCAGGCTTCGTGGTCGCCAGCGTTGCTGTCAGCATGTCTGCGATGGCCTCGCGGCCTTCCATCGTCGTGACGTTCCAGGTGAAGGCCAGCAGGTCGCGCCAATAGCAATCGTCGACGAACAGGTTGCTTGCGGCCGACAGGTCGCCGGATTCAAGCGCCTGCGAAAACGAGCCAAGCCATGCGGCCGCCTGTTTGGATGGTGACTTTTCGAGCATTTCTTCCCTCTTGTATGCGTCCAATCTGTATAGCGGGACGGCAACTGTCGAACTCGGCGCTGCCCCTCATCCGCCTGCCGGCACCTTCTCCCCGTATAGTGACGGGGAGAAGGATTAGTCGCCGAGCGGCTCCATTTCCTTGCCCGTGCGGTGGATCTGGGCGTTGTATTTGATGCGGCGCACGGTCTCGCGGGCCGGGCCGTCGAGCTTGTAGGCCGACGCCACCGCCAGGAGGTCGATCATCGCCAGGAAGGCGAAGCGCGAGGCCGTCGGCTTCAGCGTATCGGGATATTCGGGCACGGCAACCGTCAGCCTGACGTCGCAGGCGCGGGCGAGCTCGGTATCGGGCGCCGTCACGGCGATCGCGTTGGCACGGTAGTGCTTGGCGAGTTCGACCGCCTCGATCACCTCGCGCGTGCGCCCGGTCGCCGAGATGGCGACCACCAGGTCGCCGGGCTTCAGCGTCGAGGCGGTCATGCGCATCAAATAGGGGTCGCACTGGGCGCTGATCGAGACGCCATAACGAAACAGCCGGTACTGAGTTTCCTGCGCCAGCGCCGAAGAGCTGCCGCCGAGCCCGAATACGGTGACCTGGCGGGCCCGGGCGATCAGCTCGGCGGCCTTTTCCAGTTCACCCGGATCGAGCTGCCGCTCGGCTTCCTGCAACGCCCGGCGCGCTTCGCCGAACACCGCGTTCCAGAACGGCATGGCGGCGTCGCCCTCGCTGGCCGGCGACGTGTCCAGGTAGAGCGCGCCGACGACGAGGCTCTGCGCCAGCTTCAGCTTGAAGTCGCGCACGCCCTCGCAGCCGATGGCGCGGCAGAACCGGGTCACCGTCGGTTCGCTGACGCCGGCGCGCTGGGCCAGCGCCGCGTTGGAGGCGTCGACGGCATATTTGACATTATCGAGCACGACATCGGCGACGCGGCGTTCGGCCGGGCGCAATTCGCCGTAGCAATCCTTGACCAGCGAGATGATGTCGGGAATACGCCGGACGGGTTCGCCCCCGGTTCCCTCTTCGTCCGCGATCGGATGGCTGGCAGCTTCGGTCATGAAGGCGGTGTTCCCTAGCCCGTTTTCGACCTGACCTCTTATCATGTTTGCACGCTGTCGTTCCATGCGCAGGACGGCGCTGCAACCGATGCGTGCCGTCAAGGCATCCGCGTGTGCGCCTGCCAAATCATGTAGGAAAGCAACACGAATTTCAAGGCAAAGAATACCACGTCAATACAGATAGTTATGCCTAGCAGTCGGTTCTCGTCCCATGCTCGCCGCCGTCGACGCTTGACAGCAAAGTAGGATAGTTACACACTGATTTTTGACAGTCTGATGACCTTTGGATCATCACGCAATCTCCGAGGGGCGGATGAACGCGGGCGAGATAACAACGCCGAAGCTTGGCGTGCAGGCAGCGACCAAGATCTATCACACGGCGTCCGGCGACCTCTTGGCGCTGGACCGCTGCAGCCTCGACGTCAGAGCCAATGAAATCGTCTCGATCGTCGGCCCGTCCGGTTGCGGCAAGACCACGCTTTTGTGGTCGATGTCGGGGCTGCACGGCCTGACAAGCGGCGCGATCAAGCTCGACGGCAAAGAGATTTCCGGGCCGCATCCCGATATCGGCATCGTCTTCCAGGAAGCCAACCTCCTGCCCTGGCGCAATCTCGACGCCAACATCCGCTTCCCCTTCGAGATCAAGGGCGAAAAACCGGACCGCGCCTGGATCGCGCATCTGCTTAACCGCGTCGGCCTCGACGGTTTCGGCGGCAAATTCCCGCGCGAGCTTTCGGGCGGCATGCAGCAGCGCGCGGCCATCGTGCGGGCGCTGGCGCTGAAACCCTCGGTGCTTTTGATGGACGAGCCGTTCGGCGCGCTCGACAGTTTTACCCGCGAGGAGATGAACCGGCTGGTCGAGGAGATCTGGCTCGACACCAAGACCACCATCGTCTTCATCACCCACTCGATCGAGGAAGCGATTTTCCTCTCCGACCGCGTCGTGGTGCTGAGCGCGCGGCCGGGCCGCGTCGCCAAGGAATACCGCGTGCCGTTCCCGCGGCCGCGCTCGCTGGAGATCATGGCGACGAAGGAGGTGTTCGACCTCACCAACCGGATCAAGATGGACATTGTCGGAGAGCGCACCAGACCGAAGGCGCCGGAGCGCCCGAGCGCCGAGATCGTGAGGATCAGGCCGTGAGCGACGCCATTCCCGAATTTTCGAAGTCGAAATCAGGCGATGGGCAAGACGTCAGCCTGACCAACCTCTCGGCCTTCGCCAGCGGCCCCGGCATCAAGTCGGGCAAGGAGGTGGCGGCCATTCTCGCCGTCGCCGTCATCATCATCGGCGGCATCGAACTGGCTCTGCGGCTGTTCCATGTGCCGCTCTATATCATGCCGCCGCCGAGCTCGATCGCCTCTGCGCTGTTCGACGAGTTTCCGCTGATCGCGCCGCATCTCGGCTATACGCTGGTCGAGCTGGTGTCCGGCTTTGCCATCGGCGCCGCCGTCGGTCTGGTGCTGGCCGCCGTCATCACCCAGTTCCCGTTCGCGGAAAAGATCGTCGCGCCGTATATATTGCTGCTGGTCACCACGCCGATGCTGGCGCTGGTGCCGCTGCTCATCCTGCGTTTCGGTTTCGGCTACACGCCGCGCATCATAGCGGTGGCCCTGGCCGCCGGGCCGATGGTGATGATCAATGCCGCCACCGGCTTTCGTCGCGTCGACAGCGCCAAGATCGCGCTTGCGCGGTCCTATGGCGCCAGCACCTTGCAGATCTTCTGGAAGATCCGCGCGCCGATGGCGCTGCCGATGATCCTGGTCGGGCTGATGATCGGCGCCATCTTCGGCCTGCTCACCGCCGTCGGCGCCGAGATGGTCGGCGGTGGCTTCGGCCTCGGCAACCGGCTCACCACCTATTCGTCGATGATCCAGATGCCGCAATTCTTCGCCGTGGTGCTGATCCTGTCGATGCTCGGCATCCTGATCTACGTGCTGTTCTTCCTCATCGGCAAGAAATGGGCGAGCTGGGAGGCTTGACGCAGAAGCAATGACCACGCCCGGGAGGCGGGCGGCAAGGCAGACTGACATCAAACAAAAAAGGGGAATGCCATGACCAAAGACAATTTCATCCAGCAGGCGGGAATGAGCCGCCGCACCTTCCTGCAGGTGACCGGCGCCGGGCTGGTGACGGCGACCGCGCTCGGCGCCACCGGCTTCAGGGCGAGGGCCGAGGCCTATGGAAAATTCACCTGGATCTCGCCGCGCGGCACGCTCGAAGTGCTCGACGACTACCCCTACTGGGCGGCCAAGAAGGCCGGCTATTTCGACGGGCTGGACACCGACATGCAGCCGGGACCGTCCGACGGCACGGCGACGGTGAAGTTCGTCGATGTCGGCCAGGCCGATATGGGCTTTCCCTCGCCCGGCGTGTTCTCCTTCGCCATCCAGAACGGCATGAAGCTGAAGTCGGTGTTCCATATGGGCGCGCGCGACACGTTCAGCATCGCTTTCCGCAAGGGCGAGGGCTCGAATGACCTGAAGAAGCTCGAAGGCAAGACCATCCTGCTTGGTTCCGCAGCCTGGCAGTCGATCACCGATCCGCTGCTTGCCGCGCAAGGCGTCGACATCAAGAAGGTCAAATATGTCGAGGCCGGCTGGCCGACCTGGGGCACCGCGCTTGCCGGCGGCCAGGGCGACGCGGCGCTGTCATGGGAAGGGCTGCGCGCCGAATGGATCGCCAAGGGTCTCGACTTCGAATACTGGCTCGGCGTGAAGAACTCGAAGCTGCCGGCCAACACCTTCGTCGTGCGCGCAGCCGATCTCGAGGATCCCGACAAGAAGGCGTTCCTGGAAAAATACCTGCGCGGCTGGGCGATGGGCCTTGAGTTCGGCTATCAAAATCCGCGCGCGGCGGTCGAAGCGGTGTTCGAGCAGTTCCCGACGCTGGCCAAGAACCTCGGACCGGAGCTCGGCACCACCTCGATCCTGCAGCAGATCAACGTCTTCCGCGGCGACATGGACAAGCGCGGCGGCTGGGGGTCGCACGACATGGCGAGCTGGCAGGGCTTCTTCGACGAGATCCACAAGATCGGCCAGATCACCAACCCGGTGAAGGCCGAGGATGTCTGCAGCAACGACCTGATCCCGGCCGCCAACGACTTCGACAAGGCCAAGGTCAAGGCCGACGCAGACGGCGTCAAACTGTCGGAAGGCTTTGCCGCGCTCGATGTCGAGAAGATCAAGGCGCACCTGTTCGATTCGGCGGTGAAGTAGAGGCGCGCAAGCGAAGGCCATGACGACGCCACTCCTCATTGCCCTGCCTTGGCTCCTTTCCTCTCCCTCCGGAGGGGGGAGAGGTGGCGCCGCGAAGCGGCGACGGAGTGGGGGAAGGCGGTCGCTAAACGCGCAGTCGCTGCGGGACAGGCACAATCTGGCGAAGTAACCTCAGGCGGGCGGCGAAGGTCGACCCCCACTCCGTCGAGCTTCGCTCGACACCTCTCCCCCGATCGACGGGGGAGAGGAAAGGGCCGGGCAACGAGCGGCGGCGCTGACCTGAGGTGATTGTCCGGATAAACACGCGGCAACCGGTCGCCGCGCACAATTCAATCCAGAACCTGGGAGATAACGGTGGCCGACAAGGTGAAAGTACTGGTGGTGGGTCTTGGCAATATGGGTGCGTCGCACGCCAGCGCCTATCATCGCTCGGAGGGGTTTGAGATCGTCGGCATCATGAGCCGCTCGATCAAGAGCAACACGAAAATCCCGGCCGAACTCGCCGGTTATCCGCTCTACGAGGATTTCGACCTGGCGCTCGGGGAGACCAGGCCGGATGCGGTCTCGATCAACAGCTGGCCGAACACCCATGCCGAATACGCGCTGAAGGCGATCGCGGCGAACTGCCACGTGTTCATGGAGAAGCCCTTGGCCACCAACATCGAGGACGCCGAAAAGGTGGTGGCGGCCGCGCGGGCGAAAAACCGCAAGCTGGTGCTCGGCTACATCCTGCGCGTCCACCCCTCCTGGATCAAGTTCATCGAGGTTGGCAAGACGCTCGGCAAGCCGCTGGTCATGCGGCTCAACCTCAACCAGCAAAGCAGCGGCAGCGCCTGGCACTGGCACAAGAACCTGATCGATTCGCTGATCCCGATCGTCGATTGCGGCGTGCATTATGTCGACGTCATGTGCCAGCTGACCGGCGCCAAGCCGGTGCGCGTGCATGGCATCGGCGCCAAACTATGGGCCGAAGCCGACAAGCAGAATTACGGCCACTTGCATGTCACCTTCGATGACGGCTCGGTCGGCTGGTACGAGGCCGGCTGGGGTCCGATGATGAGCGAGACGGCCTATTTCGTGAAGGATGTCGTCGGCCCGAAAGGCGCGGTCTCGATCGTCGCCGGCCAGCAGGCGAGCAGCGCGGCCGAGTTGGCCGAAGTGTCGAGCTCCGCCGACATCGACCGCCACACCAAGACCGACGCGCTGAAGATCCATTATGCCGCCGTCGACGGCGACAAGAATTTCAAAAAGCCCGACGAGATCGTCAGCATGGAGGACGAGCCCGGCCACCAGGAACTGTGCGACCGCGAGCAGGCGTTCTTCCTGCGCGCCATAAGCGAGGACCTCGATCTGACCGAGCAGATGGACGCGGCGGTCAACAGCCTGCGCATCGTGCTCGCGGCCGAACAGAGCATAGAGCTGGGACGGACGGTCGAGCTGGCCTGATGCTATCCGGTTGCTGGCGCTGGAGGCGGCACCGGCAGCGCAGGAGTTTCATCCTTCTCCCCGTCACTATACGGGGAGAAGGTGCCGGCAGGCGGATGAGGGGCGGCGCCTACATTTGTAATTAGCCGGTAGCGACAGCTCGCGCATTCCTAAGCGCGATGTCGAGGCAACGCAAATTTGGGAGTGAGACATGGTCACCGACAGTCTTTTGAAAACCTATGCCGAGTCCGATGCGCTTGGCCTCGCCGCGCTGGTCCGCGGCGGCCAGGTTTCGCCGGCGGAACTGGTCGAGGCGGCGATCACGCTGGTCGAGCGGTTGAATCCGTCGCTCAACGCGGTCGTCCATCGCCTCTATGACATGGCGCGCGCGCAGGCCGCGACGGTCGACAGATCGGCACCCTTTGCCGGCGTACCATTCCTGCTCAAGGAACTGGCCTCGTCCTGGACGGGTGCGCCCAACACCAATTCCTGCTTCTACCTCAGAGATGTCGTCGCCGATTTCGACACCGAAGTCGTTCGCCGCATGAAGGCGGCGGGACTGGTGCTGGTCGGCAAGTCGAACGCGCCCGAAAACGGCTGGTCGATCACGACGGAACCAAAACTCTACGGCACGACGAAAAACCCGTGGAAGGAAGGCATCACGCCAGGCGGCTCGAGCGGCGGCGCGGCCTCGGCTGTCGCCTCGCGCATGGTGCCGATCGCGGAGGCCAGCGACGGCGCCGGCTCGATTCGCATCCCCGCCTCCTGCTGCGGGATCGTGGGCCTGAAACCATCGCGCGGCCGCGTCAGCCTGGCCCCGTTCGGCGACTATTGGTATGGCGGTGCCTACTTCCTCTGCTGCTCGCGCACGGTGCGCGACACGGCGGCCTATCTCGATGCGGTGGCCGGTGCGCTGCCCGGCGAGCCCTATACGCCGCCGGTGCCGGATGCCTCCTGGCTCAGCCTGTCGGCGCGTGCGCCGAAAAACCTGCGCATCGGCTTCACCGTCACGCCGCCCAACGGCACCGCCATCGATCCGGAGGTGAAGGCGGCGGTGCTGGCGACCGTGGCCGCATTCGAGCGGTTGGGGCATCATGTCGAGGAGCACGACATGCCGCTCGATGCCAATGGCGTATGGGCAACCTACACCAACATGACCTGCGTGCAGACGGCGGCGACCTTCGACTCCCTGGAAACGGTGATCGGCCGGCGGGTGACGCCAGGCGATGTCGAGGCGGTGACCTGGGCGATCATCGAGCGCGGCCGCGCCACCAGCGGGGTCAGGCACATCTCCGATGTCGAGCAGCTCCGGCAGGTCGGCCGCGATATTGTCGGCGACCTCAAGGCCTATGATCTCTTCGTCACGCCGACCTTGACGCAACTGCCGCGGCCGTTCGGCTATTACGACATGTCGGAGACCGACATCGACCGCTACAACGCCAAATGGACGGATGCCGTCTTTGCCTTCCCCTTCAACATCTCCGGCCAGCCGGCGATCTCGCTGCCGCTCGGCTGGTCGCACGGCGGCGTGCCGGTCGGCGTGCAACTGGTCGGCCGCTACGGCGACGAGGCGACGGTGCTGGCGGCGTCGGCACAGCTGGAACAGGAAATGCCATGGAGGGGCAGGCGGCCGCCGGTGAGCGCTTAGGGACCTGTACGGAGGTTTGATCGCTGGACGGCAAAACCTTTCCCGTCGTCATCCTGGGGTGTAGCAAGGAGCGTAGCGACGCAGCGCAGACCCCGGATCCATGCCGCGACATCAAAGCGTTCCCGGCGGTCCAAAATTCTGCTCCGCTGCACTCCACGGAAAGGTCACGGCATGGATCCTCGGGTCTCCGCGACGGAGCTTCGCTCCTGCTCCGCCCGTGGATGACGAAGGTGGAGGGACCTCAGCCAATTTCCGGAGGTGCAGATCTCAAGCCTCCACTACCCAATCACCTCCAGCCGCCGCGGCAGCCGGTTCATCGCGACCGGCCCATCCGGCGTGATCAGGAACTGGTCCTCGAGGTTGAAGCTGGCGAGGCCGTCGATGTAGAGCGGGATCTCGAAGGCCAGCACCATGCCGGCCTCGATGACGACCTCGCTGCCGGCCGATATGAACGGCCATTGCTCGGAAAAGACCGACTGCCCGACGCCGTGGCCGAAGTGGCCGCGGCGGTAGGAGCGCAGGCCTTGGCGCGCCAGGCTGTCGGTGGCGACGCGGTGGACATGGGCAAGCGTGTTCCCGGGAACAAGCTCGGCCAGCCCATCGTCGAAGGCGCGCTCGGCAATAGCGTGCAGTTCGGCCTGATCAGCCGAAGGCGGGCCGAAGGTGAAGTTGCGCGACATGTCGGAGGCGTAGCCACCGACCGTACAGACCATGTCGCATTTCAGCGGATCGCCCGCCACGGCCCTGGCGTCGGCGCCCTTGGCCCGGGCGCCCAGCGTCACATATTCGGCCGTGATGACCGGGTGGGACAAGCCGGCCGCCGCCGTGGCTACGCCCTGCCGGTAGAGCGCGACGAGATCGCTCTGGCGCATCCCGGCCATGGCATCGACCTGCAGCCGCTCCAGGCCGGCTTCCGACAGGATGATGCCTTGCCGCAGCAGGTCGATCTCGCGCTGCGACTTGAGCGCGCGCAGCCGGTCCAGCACAAGCGAGCCGTCCACAACAGGGCTATCCGGCAGCAGCGCCTGGATGGCGGCAAAATCGGCGGCGGGAATGAAGTCGAGGTCGACGCCGAGCGTGGCGCGCTCCAGCCCGAAATCGGCGAGGATTGCCTGCAGCTGTCGCACCGAGCCGGCGAGGTCGAAGGTGGCGGGACGCGCGAAATCCGGCGCGCGGCCGGGCAAAGCCTGGCCAGCCTCGATACGCTCCGCCAGGGGCAGCCCGGCAGGCCCTGTCTCGACCGGCGCTGCTTCGATCCAGATCGGGTGCGAGCGCACGACCATCTCGGGCGCGGCGGTCCGCAGTTGCGTGGCATTGAAGTCGGCGACCACGACGCCGATCGGCAGGTCCTGCCTGGCCGGGACGACGACGAAGCCGGCGCCGGCGCGCCGGAACAGTCCGGCCGGACCGATCGAAGCGCCGGTCGCATAATGGAAGGCCTCGGGCGCTGAGAGCACCAGCGCGGCGATGCCGGCGCGTTGCATCAACTGCGTGGCGCGCTGCCGGTCGACAAAACCCGTCATGTGTTTCTCCGGATGTCCGAAGCGACAACGGAGCATCGCTGGTGCGGACAATCAAGACGGTTGCTCGTATTGACGCACTGATACCTTGAGTGCGGAGCGGAGACGCCCACGACTTCGTCATCCTAGAGCGGAGCAAGGAGCGCAGCGACGCAGCGCAGACCCTAGGATCCACGGTCCAGATTCTGCTCCGCTGCACCCGCCAGCACGGTCGCGGCATGGATCCTCGGGTCTCCGCGACGCCGCGCCGCGGCTGCTCCGCCCGTGGATGACGAAGGGATAGGATGTCGGCCACGGTTGCCGGCGACCCGCTACTTGATCGATTCCAGCTTGGTCAGGGCGGCGGTGAAGCCGGCCAGCGACACCGGGATGGTGACCGGCTTGCGGGTGACGGACTCCATGCCGATGTTCAGATTGGTTCCCGACTTCATCGCCTTGACGAGGTCCGGCGGCAGCGGCGTGGCGGCATAGGCGCCGTTCTGGTCGCTGGTCTGGATGGCGATGGTCGTCTTCTGTCCCTGGTCGATCTGGTAGCTGGCGCCGGACGGCAGGAAGAGGCCGTGCGGCAAGGCGAGCAGCATGGCGAGGCTGCCATTGCCGTTGTCGCGGCGAACGGTCACCGTAAGCACGCGCTGTCCTGTCTTCGCCTCGGTCAGGTTCTGCGACACCTGGCATTGAAGTTCGGAGCTCGCCGAGCCGCTGGAGCAGTTGACCGCCCAGGGATTGGCGTCGGCCGGCTTTGACTGGGCCGGTTGGGGCTTGGCGGCTTCCTCGGCAAGTGCGGGTCCGGCGCCCGACAGGATGAGCCACAGGGCACCAATACCTGCGGCCAAGCTCAAAGTATTAGCTACAGCTAAAACAACTCTCATGTTCTTTTAGGCCCCACCGGTATTTCCCGCAGTAGGGCTTGATACAACACTCCAATCCAGCCTGAAAGCCAGGAATCCACCGAAGCAAGCCGGCAAATCTACTGTGTCCATGTTGCCACAGAGTAGCACTTTGGTGGGCCACAACAGCAGTTTGATCATTGGGGACTCGCTATACAATAGAATTCCATTAAACATCGGCACGCGGGACGTGTAGTCCCAGAAGGACTCGCCAGGGATGGGAACTACCGAGAAGTCTCGGCAAGTTGGTGAGATGGCGGCGCGTGGGGAGGGGTTCCACATGCGCGCCGGTTATCGCCGTTCGAGCATAGCAAGGCAGCTCTGGAAGACGACGGCGCTTACGTCGCTGGCGCTGGCGCTCTCGGGCGTGGCCGCCTATGGCGACGATGCCGGGCTCTGGCAGCCGCAGGTCCGGGCCATCATCGGCGCCGACAACAATGGCGGCAACGCCGCGCTCGAAGGCTTCATCCCGATCAAGCAGAGCGCCGAATCGGTGCTGTTCCTGGATGTGCGGGCCAAGCACGATTTCAAGGACGCCTTCGGCCAGGATATCGGCCTCGGCATCCGCCGCATCGTCAACCCGGACCTGATGCTCGGCGGCTATGCCTATTTCAATGCCGAGAGCTACGGCGGCACGCAGTTCACCGGGGGCACGCTGGGCGTCGAGGCGATCACGCCGAATTTCGACGCGCATGTGAACGTCTTCGTGCCGATCAAGGGCGACTCGACCGACCACTCGACCAGCTCGACCCTGTCGATGGTCTCCAACCAGCTCATCGAGCAGATCTCGGTGCTCGACCATCGCGACTACGCGGCCTGGGGCATCGAGGGCGAGGTTGGGGCGAAGGTGCCGCTCAACCTGCCCGACAGGCATTCGCTGCGGCTGGACATTGGCGGCTACCATTTCGAGGATCCGCACGGTGATGACGGCGGCGTCACCGGCGCCAAGGCCGGCATCGAATATGAGATCGGCGATGTCTTCGGCACCGGAACGTCGCTGACCTTCACTGGCGAGGTGCGCAACGACAATCGCGACGACACCCAGTTCGCCGGCAGCGTGCGGCTGAACATCCCGTTCAATCCCGGCGGCGGCTCGGACAGCACCGCGGCCATCGGGGCGGATCCGGTCTATCCGGTCAGCGAAGGCTTGCGCAAGCGCGTCAACGAGCGGGTGCGCGGCGATATCGGCGTCCGCATCCAGAGCCAGGACAAGACCGGCGGCACGACGACCCGCGTCGCCATCAACGCCGCCACCAATGCCGCGTTCGGAAAGTTCTATTTCGCCGATGGCGGCCTGGCCGGCGCCGGCACGCAGGCCGACCCGACGACATTGGACGATGCCGTCACCAAGGCCGGCAACGGCGGCTTCGTCGTGGCGCTCGGCGGCAATGGCAATCTGACGACTGGCGGCGTGACGCTGGCCACGGGCCAGACGGTCATCGGCGGCGGCGAAAGCGTCACCGCGAAGCTTTTCGGCGGCGGCACCGCCACCTTCAACCTGGGCGGCAGCGATGGCACGATCCAGGGCACCAACGTCGCCAACCCCGTCATCACGCTGGGCAACGGCAACACGCTGAACGGCATCACCATCACCGGCGGCGGCGACGGCATTTTCGGCAACAACGCCACCAGCACGACGCTGACCAACGTCACGGTAACGGGCACCGGCGGCAATGGCGCCGACTTCACCGGCAATTCGACCAATGTCAGCGCGTCCAATTTCACCGCCACCGGCAACGGCCTCGACGGCCTGCATATCGAAGGCGACGGCACCTACAATTTCACCGGCACGACGCTGCTGTCGGGCAACCAGGACGACGGCCTCGATATTACGGGCAAGGGCACCTACAGCTTCGCCATCCTCAATGCCCAGGACAACCAGGATGCCGGCATAACGGTGAAGGGCACTGCCGTCGGCGGCAGCTTCACCACCACCGGCGGCCAAGTGACGGGCAACAAGGCCCTGGGCGACGACGGCGTCGGCATCTTCATCGACCCGATCACCGCGCATGTGGTGTTGGATTCAATCTCGCAGACCGGCGGCACATCAGGCGTGGTGCTCGACCATGTTTCGGGCAGCTTCACGGTCAACGGCGCCACCAAGATCTCCAACACGACGGGACCGGCGATCGCCATTTCCGATTCGCCAGCAACGATCCGCTTCGGCGACATCAACATCACGGGGCCCGGCGGCGACGGCATGTCGTTCAGCGGCGTCAACGCGGCGGTGGTTGCCGGCAACATCGTCATCTCCGGGCTCGGTCTCGGCCATGCCGGCCTCGACTTCTCCGGCAGCCAGACGACCTTCACGGCGCTCTCGGCCAACATCAGCGGATCGGGCGCCGGCTCGATCGGCATCGATCTCGCCGACACGACCGGCGGCGCTTCGATCATCATCACCAATGGCGGCACCATTTCGGGCGTCGACACGGGCGTGCGCCTGGGCATCGCCGGCTCGCTGGCCCACTCGGCCAATGCCCAATTCAGCTTCGGCGGCGGCTCGATCGCGGGCGTCACCGCCTCGCTCGACGCGCGTGGGCTGAACCAGACGCTCGGCCTCTACGCGTTCGGCTCGACGACGTTCAGCGGCCCGCAGCTGTTCGACGTCCAGAACGTGATCTTCGTCGGCGCGGCAGCCTCGGGTGCCGGCGACGGCTCCTCGCTTGCGGACCTGGCGTCGATCGGCACCGCCGACGGCATTACCGACGCCAACGCGATCTTCGTGCTGGTCAACGACGTCGGCAACACGCCGATCAATGCGTCGGGCGGCTTCTCGCTCAGCGACGACCAGACGCTGGCGTCCTTCGGCAATGGCCGCTCCTTCTCGCTCGGCGGCGTGCCGATCAACGTCACCGGGACCAACATCCAGCACGACCAAGTCGTTTCGGATCCCGGCACCGGGGCGGCGACGCTGACCAATTCGGGCGCCGGCGACGTCGTCACGCTGGGCAACGGCAACTCGCTGCTGGATTTCAACATTTCGGGCGGCAGCGGCGCGGCTATTGGTGGGACGGGCATTGCCGGTCTGACGGTCCAGGGTGTGTCGGTCGGCGGCGTTGCCACGGGCCTGTCGCTCGACAATTTCGGCGGCACCGGCACGTTCACCAATTTCGATATCACCAGCGCCGGCTCGGGCGTCAGCATCACCGGCGGCACCACCGGCACGCTGACTTTTGATGCCGCGAGCTCCATCACCGGCACGACCGGCGTGGCGTTCAACATCGATTCCTCGACACCGAACCTGACCTATAACGGCACGATCAACCAGACCGCTGCCGCGAGCGCGGTCAAGATCAACGCCATGAACGGCGGCTTCGCCAGGTTCGGCGGCAAGATCACCGCCAGCACCGGCGCGGCCAACGCCATCGACCTGACCGGCAATGTCGGCGGCGCGATTGCTTTCGTCGGCGGTCTCGATCTGACAGCCGATGGCGGCTTTGCCTTCAGCGCCGTCAATGGCGGCAATCTGACGGTGTACGGGGCAAGCAATACCGTGGCGACCGGCCTGGGGCCGGACGAGAAGGGCATCCAGATCGCCGGCATGACGATCGGCCTGGCCGGAGTGAACTTCTCCAGCGTCACCGTGGATGGCTCGGGCGGCGGCGTTTCGACCGGCATCGCCATTTCCAACACCAGCGGCGGCAACGTCAACTTCGGTGGCGTCGACCTGTATCGCATCAGCGGCGTCGCCATCAGTCTCGACAATGTCGCCAGCGGCAGATACACCTTCCAGGGCACGACCAAGGTCGACACCGTGGTGGGTGGAGGCTCCGGCTTCCTGGTTCAGAACAGCGCCGCGACCGTCGGCGTCAGCAACCTCGTAACGACGAATATCGCCGGCGCCGATGCCAGCCTGACCAACAACACCGGCACGATCGACATTGGCGGCACCATCACCAATTCCGGCACGGGCGATGGCGTCGTCGTCTCCGGCGGAAGCGCGGCGATCACGATCGGCGCGACCATCAACAGCTCGGCGACAGCGCCCGGCACGGCCGTCAGGGTCGACGGCATCACCGGCGGCTCGGTCGCCTTCACCGGTCCGGTCACCTCAACCGGCGCGGGCAACCTGTTCGCCATCGGCTCGACCACCGCGCCGACGGGTGGCACGATCAGCTTCACCGACTCGGCGCTGACCGCCAGCGGCGGCGGTGGCGCGATCATCGCAGGCTTGGGCGCGGCCGCGACCTTCAACGCCACGTCCCCAATTTCGATCACCAACGCGGTCGGCAACGGCCTGTCGGTCTCCAATGTCGCCGGCAGCGCCACCTTCGGCGCGGTCACCGTGTCGGGTGCAACCGGCAATGGCATCGACATTTCAGGCAATTCCGGTTCGGTGACTTTCGGCACCACCAATGTGACGCTGGGCTCGGCGGCCAACACCGCCGGCATCAACTTCGGCAGCACCAACGCCGATGTCAGCTTCGGCACCACCAGTGTGACGATGGGCGCCGGCGCCAACCAGACGGCAATCGACTTCAGCGGCTCGTCGACGACGGCCGATTTCGGCGTGACCACCATCACCGGCACCGGCGAGGCCACCTCGCGCGGCATCGACCTGTCATCGACGACGGGCAACAAGACCATCACCTTCCTGCGCGGCTCAAGCATCAGCGACGTCCATATCGGCGTCGATTTGTCGTCCGGCCTCAGCACGCTGACTTCGGCCAACGCCAATTTCACCTTCGGCGACGGCACTTCATCCGACGGGCTGCAATCCTCGATCAGCGCGGCGGCCGGCGGCTACACCGTCAACACGGTCGGGCTCGACCCGACGCTCGGCAATTATGATTTCGACGACGTGTTCTTCACCGGCAGCGCCAATCTGCCCTCGGCGGTCGGCGCGGTGACGATGGTCTCGCAGTCGGGCGGCGTTATCGCCGTCGGCACGTACGGCCTCAGCCAGTCGGTGACCACGATTTCGCTTGCCGACGCCGATCTCATGACCGGCACGCAGACCTTCGCCTTCGTCGGCACCGTCGATCTCAGCGCAACGCCGTTCACGCTCGATTCCGGCCAGTCGATCACCGGCTTCGGCAACAGCAACGTCATCGCCGTATCCGGCACCTTCCAGCAGGTGAACGTGCAGGGCAATCTCGGCGCCACCGGCGGCAACGTTACCGGCGACGAGGGCGTCGTCACCGGCACCGCGGACGCCATGCATCTGCTCGGCAGCAATCAGGTACGCAACACCGCTTTCGACTTCACTGGCGCCAGCGGCTCGGTCTTCCTGATCGACCAGAGTGCGGCCGGCTTCGACAACACCGGCGGCATCACGATCCAGGGCGTCACGGTCAGCAATGTCGCCGTTGGCCAGACGGCGTTCAAGGTCGACGGCCTCACCAGCAACGTCTCGATCATCGACAACAACATCAACGTCGCCGGGACGCTGCTCGACGCCGATGGCGGCGACGGCAACATCACGCTGACGCGCGGCAACCTGCCCAATGGCGGGCCGGCCGGCACGCTGACCGGCGGCGGCGTCTCGATCGTCAACCGCACCGGCGGCCTTGTCGATTTCACCGACAAGGCGACCATCGGCGGCAATGGCGTATCGCTGGCCAACAACAGCGGCGCGGGAATCACCTTCGCCGATCTGGACGTTTCCACCAATGGAACGACGGCCTTCACCGCCACCGGCGGCGGCACGATCACGGTCGACGCGGGAACGATCAATGCCACGGGCGCGCAAGCGGCGTCGCTCGACAGCATCACGGCCGACATTCATTTCACGTCCACCAGCGCGACGTTCAGCGCCGGCAGCGGCATCGACCTGCAGAACCTGGCCGGCACGGCCGCTTTCGGCACCGGCACGCTGACCAATACCGGCACCGGCACGGCCTTCAATATAGGCTCGGCGACCAATGCCAGCGGCGGCAACGCCACCGTCTCCTATGGCGGCACCATCGCCAGCAACGGCACCGGTGCGGCGGTCTCGATCCAGGAGCTGACAGGCGGCTCGGTGACGCTGTCGGGCAATCTGACCGACGGCCTTGCGGGCGCTGGCGGCAACATCCTCATTGCCGGCAATGATTCGGCCACGATCACCTTCTCGGGCACCACCAAGCAGATCAGCTCGGGCGCGACCGACGGCGTCAACATCGGCTTCCCCGGTGGATACCCGTCCGGCACGCCGAGCCCCAACACGAACTCCGCCATCAACTTCACCACTGGCGGCCTGGACATAACGACGACAGGCGGCATGGGCTTCGCCGCGCTTGGCGATTTCACTTCAGGCTCCGTCACGGTCACCGGCAGCGGCAACAAGATCAATTCCGGCGCGGACGGGTTGGTGGTGTTCGGCGCCAATGTCGGCGCTGACGGCATTACTTTTGACAGCATCGCGGCGGTATCGACAGACGCCGGCGTGTTGCTGCAGGCCGCCGTCCTTAACGGCGATGTCAACATCGGCGGGCTCAGGGACACCGGCTACGCGGGCGCCTCGCTGTCCGGCCTAACTGGTACCGGGGCGGTCAATTTCACAGGAGACATAGATCTCGACGTCAGCTTCAGAGGATTCGACATTGGCGGCCCACAGGTCGGCACCATAAATATCGCCAATGTCGCCGGATCCACGCTGACCATCGATGGGGGTGAGGGCGGCATCGTCACGACCGGCCTGCAGAGCGGGATCATCAATGTCGGCGGCAATGGGGGCGTTGCCAGCATCGGCGCGACGACAAGCACCACCGGTTCGGCCATCGCCCTCGATGGCGGCAACGATCTCGTCCACGCGACGCTGAACTACAACGGCTCGATCAAGGTCACCGCCGGCAGCGTTGTTCAAGCTGTGGCCGATTGGAGCGAGCTCAATTTGAGCGGTTCGGTCGTTTCGACCACGGACGCGGCGGCGGCGGGGACGGCGGCCTTCACCTTCACCGGCAACGCCAACGGCGCCTACAACATTTCAAGCACGATCAATCATGCCGGCAAGGGCATCGGCGTGCTGTTTGACGGATCGTCCGAGGGAACGGCCACCTTCTCCGGCACGTCCAAGATCTTCAACACCAGCAGCGGCGCCAACCGCGCCATCGTCAAGGCCCCCAGCATCGGCCCGGGCGAAGGCACGGGCACGCTGGCCTTCACCGGTGGCAACCTCAAGATCACCACCTCGAGCGGCGCCGGCTTCACCGCCAGCACCACCGGCCCGGGCACGGTCAGCGTCGGCGGCACCGGCAACGCCATCACCACGACGACCGGCACCGCGCTCAACCTGGACGGCGCGACGGTCGGCCCGGATGGTGTCACCTTCGACAGCGTCTCGGTCAACGGGGCGGCGACCGGCATTGCGCTGAACAATGTTTCCGGCGGCACCGTCAGCCTTGGCGCCGCGAATTTGCTGGGCATCACCTCGCATGGCGTCGATATCTCCGGCACGCTCGGCTCGACGCTGAATTTCACCAGCCTGAACGTCGGGCTCGGCGCGGCGAACGCGATCGGCCTCGACCTCAACGGCGCCGCCCTCGGCACCAGCACCGTCACGGCCGGCGATTTCGACGTCGACGGCGGCAGCGCCGCCGGCACGATCGGCATCGACATGGCCGACACGACCGGCACCGGCACGATCCAGCTCGGCGACACGACCAACAACAACCCAGCCGGCCAGACCTCGAAAATCGCGAATGTCGGCTATGGCGTCCAGTTCTCCAGCGCCACCAACGCCAAGCTGGTCTTCGGCGACGGGGCAGGTCCGGCCGAATCTTCGATCGCCACCACCGGCGGTCAGGTCATTCACGCCACCAACACTTTGCCGACAGCGGGCGACTACAATTTCAACGATGTCAATTTCACCGGCGACACTTCGAACCTGTCGGCGATCAGCGTCTACTATGTCACCGCCGACGCCAGCGCTCTCGGCGACGGTAGCCTGCTCAATCCAGGCACCTATGCGAACGCCCAGAATTCCACGGCCAATGTCATCGTGCTGATCGACAAGAACGGCACCGGCAGCCAGGAGACGATCGACCTGAGCGGCACCTCGTTCCAACTCGACGACGGACAGGTGCTGCTAGCCTTCAAGAGCGGCGATGCGGCCGTCGATGTCTCGCAGCTCGGCGTCGACACCAGCAGTGGCGCATCGGGGGTTTTCCATTTCACGACGGTGCAGAACTCACCGATTATCTCGGCGCCGAGCGGCATCGATACGCTGCGGCCGATCCTGCAGAGCAACACCGCCACCTCGGTGGTCAATTTCGCGACGACCGGCACCGGCGTCCTCACCGGCGGCATCGAGAACCTGATCATCCGCAACACCGGCAGCGGCACCGGCGTCTCGGGCAGCGTGGCGAGCGCCTCCAGCTTCTTCCTCAGGAACAACGACATCGCCGCCGGGGGCAGGGCGCTCGACTTCACCACCAGCGGCGCGCCGGCTGCCGACAGGCTTCTGCTTTCGATCGACGGCAATACGCTGCAGTCGACAGGGACCGCGCTTGCCGCCAATTTCCTCGGCCAGAGCGTCAGCGCCACTCAGAATACGATCGCGATCCGGTCGTTTGCCAACAATACGGTCATCGGCGGCACCGGCGGCGGCATTGCTTTTAACGGTGCCACTTTCGACTCGACGGGCGGCGGCGGCACCGTCAGCGCGGGCACCCTCACCGTCGGCACAACCGGTGCGCGCGTGCAGGGCGACGGCCTCAACCTGCTCAACACCAGCGGCACGCTCGATCTTGGCACCTTCAGCATTGCCAACAATGGCGGCACGGGCCTGCTGGTCAACGAAAAGGGTGGCACGACCTTCACGTTGAACAGCTCGGGCGGCTCGGTCGACACCACGAACGGCACTGCCATCAATCTCGACCCGCTGACGGTCCACATGACGCTCGGCAGCGTCACCGCCACCGGCGGCGCCAGCGGCATCATCTTCGACGGTGTTGCCGGCACCTTCACCATCACCGGCGCCACCAGCATCACCGGCACGACGAGCGCCGGCATCAACGCCATCAATACCAATACCGGCACGTTCAACTTCAACACGGTGACGGTCAACAACACGACCGGCGGCGGCATCGGCTGGGCCAGTGGCACGCTCAACGTCACCGGCCTCGCCAACATCGACACAACGAGCGGTGCCGGCATCACGCAGAGCGGCGGCACGACCGGCTTCGCCGGCGGCCTGACCGTCGACACCACCGCCGGCACCGCCCTCACCGGCACCGCCGGCACGATGGGCATCGCCGCCACCGTCGGCGCCGAGACGATAAATTCCACCGGCGCCCAGGCGATCAGCCTCTCGGGCGTCGCCGCCAACATCGCGCTCGATTCGACATCTTCGGGCGGCGGCTTCAACAATGTCAGCCTGACCAATGTCTCCGGTACGGTCGGCCTCGGCAGCGGAACCCTGACCGGTGCGACGAGCACTTCATTCGTGGTCTCCGGCGGCAGCGTGAACGCCATCTATGCCGGCAACATCACCCAGGCCAACAACGCCGGCATGATGAACGTCACCGGCGGCCATACCGGCACGCTGACCTTCAACACCGGCACGCTGTCGGCCACCAACGGCGTTGGCCTGCAGTTCTTCAATGCCGACGGCACCTACAATTTCAACGGCACGACGACGCTGAACGGCGGCCTCGCCGACATCGGCATTCTCGGCGGCTCGGACGGCACCTTCACCTTCGGCACCGGCACCACGATCACCGCCGTCGGCAATGTAGGCATCAGCGTGGGCGCCGGCGCATCCAACATCACCTATAGCGGCAACATCACCCAGGCCAACAACTTTGCCCTGGTCAACGTCGCCGGCGGCCATACCGGCACGCTGACGTTCCAGACCGGCACCCTGTCGGCCACCAATGGCACCGGCCTACAGTTCAACAATGCCGACGGCACCTACAATTTCAACGGCACGACGACGCTGAACGGCGGCCTCGCCGACATCGGCATTCTCGGCG
>NZ_JAIUGR010000022.1:0-56567 GCF_020164695.1 Mesorhizobium sp. ESP6-5 | reverse complement strand
TCCGCCCTTCTCGCTTTATGGCCTGCCGCGCGTCGTTTCGACGGCCGAGGATGCGCGTTTCATCCTCGAGACGGTCGGCAGCCCGGCCAATGGTTTGACCTTCTGCACCGGCTCCTACGGTACGCGCGCCGACAACGACATTGTCGCCATGGTCAAGGAATTCGCCGACCGCATCCATTTCGTCCATCTGCGCAACATCACCATCGAGGAGGACGGTTCGTTCTACGAGGCCGAGCATCTCGAGGGCGGCACCGACATGGCGCATGTCATCCTCGCTTTGATGCAGGAAGAGAAGCGCCGTCGCGGAGAAGGCCGAGCCGACTGGCAAATTCCGATGCGGCCCGATCATGGCCATCTGCTTGCCGACGACATCGGCAAGAAGAAGATCAACCCCGGCTATTCGCTCATCGGCCGGCTGAAAGGCCTGGCGGAGCTGCGCGGCATCATGCGTGCGGTGGAGCGGTTCGGGCTGGCCTGAAGCCATCGGGCGGCAAGCTAACGTTTGCGATCTTCCGCCGGAATGTCGCGACAGGTCTGAGCGAGCGCTTTGCTTCGTCCGGCATCCGCGTGCCCTAGCCACCCGATTATCGATGAAGCCAGGGCTGCCCTGCGACGAGAAGCGGCCTCGACGGGTGGTCAACAATTTCATCGAGCTGGCACGCAAATTTTCGAGGCCGGTCGTGTAGTGCTCGTCGTCGCACTTCATGCTTGGCCAGTGTCCGATGAAAGCGGGCGACTTTCGCGCCACTGGGACCAGCCATCGGCGTGGGGCACGCTTATGAAAAAGGACAGTCCTTTGACGATCTTCCCTGTTACCGAAGCCAGTCCGATCCAGTTCCAGGCGCCGCTGCCGAAGACGTCGGATGTGGTCATTGTCGGCGGTGGCATCATCGGCGTGACCGCGGCCTTGTTCCTGGCCCGTCGCAACATACCGGTGACCTTGCTGGAGAAGGGACGCATCGCTGCGGAGCAGTCCTCGCGCAACTGGGGCTGGATTCGCCAGCAGGGCCGCGACGCGGACGAATTGCCCATCGTCATCGAAGCGCAGCGTCTCTGGCGCCAACTGGCCGAGGAGTGCGGCGAGGACATAGGCTTGACGCAGACGGGCGTGACCTATCTTGCGCGGACCGACAAGGAGATGGCCGGTTTCGCCAAGTTCCTGAAGATCGCCGAGGCCCATGGCGTCGACACGCGCCTCCTCGACCAGGGCGAGACCGCCAAGCTGATCCCGGCCATGTCGCGCCCCTTCAAGGGCGCCATGACCACGCCGTCGGACATGCGTGCCGAGCCTTGGGTCGCCGTGCCGGCGCTTGCCCGCCTGGCCGCTCGCCAGGGTGTCACAATCATCGAGAACTGTGCGGCACGCATGCTCGACATCTCAGCAGGGCGCATCAGCGGTGTCTGGACCGAACGAGGCCGCATCGCCACCTCGAACGTGCTTGTCGCCAGCGGCGCCTGGACGTCGCTGTTCCTGCGCGCGCATGGCGTCTCGATCCCGCAGCTCAGTGTCCGCACGACCGTCGCGGCGACCGCGCCTATGCCAGAAATCCATGCCGGCGCTGCCGCGGACGAACGCATCGCCTTCCGGCGTAGAAAGGACGGCGGGTACACGCTCGCGGCGGGAGGCAGCCACCTGCTCTATGTCGGGCCGGATGCATTGCGTCACGCACCGAAATACCTGCCTGCCCTGAAGGCAAATCCTTTCGGCACGCGCTACCTGCCGGCGGCGCCGCGTGCATATCCGGACAGCTGGTCCACCCCGCGCAAATGGGATGCCGACAAGGAAAGCCCGTTCGAACGCATGCGCGTTCTCAATCCTGCCCCGGAACCCAGGGCCCTTCGCGCCATCGATCATGGGTTCAAGGCGCTTTTTCCGCAATTCGAGGCGGTGCCGCTCAGGGCAAGCTGGGCCGGCATGATAGATGCGATGCCGGATGTCGTGCCTGTGGTCGATCGCGCCGTGACGGTCGATGGCCTCGTCATCGCCACCGGGATGAGCGGCCATGGCTTCGGCATAGGGCCTGGCATGGGCCGCGTCCTGTCCGACTTGATCCAGGGCAACGAGACTGGGCACAACCTTCACAGGTTCCGTCAATCCCGGTTCAGCGACGGCAGCCCTATCCGGATGGGACCATCGCTTTAGGCGAAATTGCCCTGACGCCGGTTGGGGCGGCAGGTCAGGTCGGGCGACCTGATTGTGAGCTTTCGGGAAGTTGTACATTCGGATCGGACCATCCCCATCACGCGAGCGCCGCGCTGATGGCGAGAAGCGCGGCTTGCCGACCTGCGTAATGGTCGCGGCGTCACGTCCGCACCGGCTGAGAGGCCTCCGTCTGGTGCGCGGGCAGCGCCGCCGCCAGCCGGTCCGCCCATTCCTCGATACCGGACCGTGTCGACAACAAGTCCTGCCTGATCTCGACAAGGACGGCGGGGATGCCGCGATCATCGCCATGGATGGGTACGGCGTAGTCGGCATCGCGGCTGATCACATAGGGTACGTTGGCCGCGACATCGAGTGCCGCGTCGGTGCGCAGGCCCGAAAGGATCGCCGCGGCGAGATCGGCTGCATGACCATGCAGCACACCCGCATGCCAAGGCCTGGCGACACCCAGGAACACCGGCGTGAAGGAATGGATCGTCACGATCCGCGTCGGCCGGCCCTCGGCCACACGGCGATCGAGGTGCGCGGCCACACGCTCATGGAACGGCGAAAACATGATTTCCGCGCGCCGGTCTCGTTCCGTTCTGTCGACGCCGGCATTGCCGGGAATGTCAGTGTCTTCCGACAGCACCGGAATGCTGCCCGTGCTGCCCAGTGGCCGGTTGAGATCGATCAGCAGTCGGGAATAGCCGCTGAGAAAGGCCGCAGCATCGAGCCGGGCCGATAACAGGCGCGTGACCTCCGCAGCGCCGATGTCCCAAGCGATGTGGCGCTGCAGATGGCTGGCATCGAGCCCGAGCCGGCGGTACTCCGCCGGCATATGGTTGGACGCATGCTCGCACAGCAGCACGATCTCGCAACGGCCATGCTCGTTGAGCACCTCGACGGCTTCGGGCCAATCTTCTTGGGGGCGCGAGCTTTTTTCGGCCTGCGCAGTCATCAATAAAGCGTCCGGTAGAGATCGCAGATGGCAGCTGGATCAAGGCCTGCCAGGCGCTCGGCTTCATGCTGCTTCAACCCGACGAAGGTCTCGATGAAGATCGGGGCGAACCATCCCGTAACGGTCTTGTCGGCCAGGAGCGCATCCAGTGCCGCCGGCAAGGTCTCGGGAAGCCGCACCAGACCGAGTTCCGCCCGTTCCGTCTCGCTCATCAGCGTCGGGTCGCCAGTGACCAGCGGCGGTGATGGCAAGTCCGCCTTCAGCCCCTCCAGCCCGGCGCGGATGATCGCCGCCAGCGACAGATAGGGATTGCCGGTTGCGTCGGCCGCCCGATACTCGACATTATACTGCCGTGCCGGATCGCGTCCGCCGATCGTCACCGTCGGACAGATGCGGAGCGACGCCTCGCGGTCGCGGTCGGCGAGCCAGGTGTAGGACGAACTCCAACTGTGCGGCTTAAGGCGATAGAAGGACGACACGCTCGACGCGGTCATGGCGGTCATGGCGGGCAGATGGCGCAGCACGCCGGCGCAGAAGGCGCCAGCCTTGGCGGACAGGCCGCCGGGACGCGCCGGATCGTAAGTTGCCGGCTTGCCGGCTTCGTCGACGAAGCTGAAATGGATGTGCACGCCGTTGCCGACGGCATCCGGGGCGACCTTGGGCGCGAAGCTCGCGCGCCAGCCGGCATTGCGTGCCACTTCGCGCGTGATTTCGCGGATCGCGACGGCGCGATCTGCTGCCGTGAGCGCATCGGCCGGCTCGTGCGTCACTTCGAATTGCTCACTGCCGAATTCGGCGATGACCACTTCGGGGCCGACACCTGCCTCTTCGAGTGCCGCCATCAGATTGGGGGCGAACGGGTCGGTGCGGCGCAGGGCGGCAAAGGACATCGAATGTGCCGGCGCGAAGCTGCCGCCGGCAATGTTGAATTCGTGCTCGAAGGCGGCGATAACGGAAAGGCCGGTGGCCGCCTTCAATTCCGCCAGCGCATCCCGGAGCATGGTCCGCGTGCAGCCAAGCCACGGGCTGCCATCGAGCTCGACGATGTCGCCGGCCACCATGTCGAAGGGCGTCGCCGATCCCGTCCGCTCGGTGCGGAAGCGCGCCTTGAGATCCGGGATCAGCCGAAGGTCACCGGACGAACCCCAGGGATTGGGATCGACGATCGAATTGAACGGCGTCATCGACAGATTGGCCTGCAGCCAGCCGACCCCTGTCGCGGCGGTCTTTTGCAATCTACTTTCGACCACGAAGCGGCCCCGCGTAATGGCGGAGAGATCCGTGGTGACGACGGCGACGAGAGGCTCGACGGCAGATGTCATGCCTTTTTTCCCAGAGCGTTGAAGCGGTCGACGACGGTGTCGGTGTCCGTGACCCAGCAATAGCCGCCAAAGGCCTTCAGCGCGATGTCGTGGCGCTCCTGGGTAATGGTGGCGCAGGCATCCGATACGCAGGTGACGAGATAGCCGCGGTCGGCGCCGTCGCGCACTGTCATGTCGACGCACTGGTCGGTCAGCACGCCGACCACGACGAGATAGCGGATGCCAAGGTTTTTCAGCAGGTAGTCGACATTGGTCGAGTTGAAGATGCCCGACGAGGTTTTCGGCAGCATGATCTCGTCGCCGACCGGCCCCAGCGATGGCACTGGCAGGCCTTCGGGGAGGCTGGGCGCAACATGGATCGGCGTCAGCTTGTGGTCAAGCGAGCGGTCGCGGCCGTCTTCGGTCAGGCTCTGGATGATGGTGTGCAGCACTTCGACGCCATTGGCCCTCGCCGCCGCCAGCAGGCGCTCCTGGTTGGGGATCGTCTGCGAGCATGTCTGCCGGTAGAAATAATGATCGGGTCCGCGTTCTGGATGCGAAGGATCGGCACCCGGCTCCAGCCAGATGCGTTGCATGTCGACCAGCAGCAGCGCTGTCTCGCCGGTACGAAAAGCTTCGTCTCGCTTGGGTAGGGCTTGGGTCATGCCTTCTCGTCCTGCTTTGCTGCTTTGGGTCCAGGTATCTTGCGCGGTCCTGATGTCTTGCGCATGCCGCTCCCTTCCGCATCGCTGTCGAGCGTCACCGCATTGGCGTGCCGCACTTTCTCGATCCTCTCGATGCGAGCCCGAGCGTCGTCGCCCAGCGTCGAAACGATCTGGGCCGTCAGCGCCTCCATCTGTGCGATCGCCGGCGCCAGCGTGTCATAGGGCGAGGCGACTTCGAGCGGGCTGACGATCGTGACTTCGGCAAGGTCCGATATCGGCGACAGCCATTGGTCGGTGAACAGAAGAATGCGTACATCGAGCGCGGCGGCTTGGCGCGCATAGGCCATCACGTCGAACTGGTAGCGGCGATAGTCGAAGACGACGAGCACGTCGCGACGACCGAGGTCGGCCAGCGTGTCGAACGACTGCGGAGAGAGCACGCCGAGATCGCGGACCCCGGTGCGGAACTGCACGAGATATCCAGCCAGCATCCCGGCGATGTGGCGGCTGAACCGGCCGCCGACCAGCAAGATTTCGCCCTTGGCCTCCATCAAAAGGCGGGCGGCACGCTCGTAGGTCTGGACCGGTGTCGCCGCGGTGGCTTTCTGCAGGGCCGTGGTAACGGAATCGAGATAGGCAAGCACCGCGCTGTCGCTGGAACCGCTTTGCCGCTTGGTCTCCATCATCAACAGCGGCGAATGCAGCCTGGCCTCGACCTCGGCGAGCAGCTTTGCCTGAAAGTCCGGGAACCCTTCATAGCCGAGCTTGACGACCAGCCGGACAACGGTGGGATCGCTGACGCCGGCGCGTCGCGCAAGCGACGATGCGGTACCGAGGCCCGAGGTCGGATAGTCCGTCAGCAGCAGCCTGACGATCTTCTCTTCCGACGGCGTCAGCGCCAGATCCCCGCGCATCAGAACATCGCGTATCGCCATAGGCCTCCCCTGAAATATATGCTGTGTCGAGTCTATTTCAGATATTTTAATTATGGTCAATAATGAAGAGGTATTGACATACTTTCCGAGACTGCCGACGATGATGAAGGTTTACAACCCGCATCGCCAGGGCTGACTGGTGTACCGGCAAGGAACAAATGATACCCAATCTCAACATCGTGCCGTTCGTCAGCGTCGACAATATGATGAAGCTCGTGCTCAGGATCGGCGTCGAGCGGTTCCTGGTTGAGCTCGCCGGCTATATCGAGGACGACTTCCGCCGCTGGGAGCTGTTCGACAAGACCCCGCGCGTCGCTTCGCACAGCGCCGAGGGCGTTATCGAGTTGATGCCGACCAGCGACGGCGAGGTCTATGGTTTCAAATATGTCAATGGTCATCCCAAGAACATGCGCGAGGGCCGCCAGACCGTGACTGCCTTCGGCATGCTGGCCGACGTCCACAACGGCTATCCCGTGTTGCTGTCCGAGATGACCATTCTGACCGCACTGCGCACGGCGGCCATGTCGGCCCTTGCCGCGAAGCACTTGGCGCCGGCCGAGTCCCGCTGCATGGCGCTGATAGGCAACGGCGCCCAGGCTGAGTTCCAGGCGCTGGCCTTCAAGGCACTGCTCGGCGTCGACAGGCTGCGGCTTTACGATATCGACCGTTCGGCAACACAGAAATGCATTCGCAATCTCGCCGGCCTCGGCTTCGACATGACGGCCTGCACGAGCGCGCAGGAAGCGGTTGAGGGTGCGGACATCATCACCACCGTCACCGCCGACAAGCAGTACGCCACCATCCTGACCGACAACATGATCGGCTCGGGCGTACATATCAACGCCGTTGGCGGCGACTGCCCCGGCAAGACCGAACTGCACCGCGACATCCTGCTGCGCTCCGACATTTTCGTCGAATACCCGCCGCAGACCCGCATCGAAGGCGAGATCCAGCAGCTCGCGCCGGATCATCGGGTGACTGAGCTGTGGCAGGTGGTCACCGGCGCCGTTGAGGGCCGGCGCGACGCCGGCCAGATCACGCTGTTCGATTCGGTCGGTTTCGCTATCGAGGACTTTTCGGCGTTGCGCTATGTCAGGGATCAACTGAGGTCGACCGGCCTGTACCAGGAGCTCGATATGCTCGCCGACCCCGACGAGCCACGCGACCTGTTCGGCATGCTGCTCAGGGCAGCCCAATAGCGTGGAGGTCGCGCGCCTGCTGGCGGTCCGTATCCGCCGGAATGATCGCGGTCATTGTCAGCTTGCCGGCGCGCGCGCAAAAATTGTTCATCGCGGCGGGCTTGAAGGGCCGATCGTTTCTTTCTTGGCAATCTGGAGTCGATGACACTTGCAGGCATTCTTGGCGGGTGTGACCGCCGAAAAGTGCACGCCTGTCCAACAGTCCCGGTTTGCGGACGGTAACATCCGCACAAAGCCGGGAAGGAGCCTGATATGCCCAGAATAGTACCCGTGCTCGACTTGAGCCGCTTTGAACAAGGCGCGTCGGAATGCCGGACATTTCTGGCGGATCTGCGTTCCGCGTCGCGCGACATCGGCTTTTTCTACCTGGCCGGACATGGCATTTCGTGGGCGGAAATCAGTGAAGTGCTCACCGCGTCGCGCCGCTTCTTTGCCTTGGCCGAGGCCGACAAGCTCGCGATCGAAATGGTCAAATCCTCGCAGTTCCGTGGCTATACCCGCGCCGGCGGCGAGCTGACCAAGGGCAAGGCCGATTGGCGCGAACAGCTCGACATCGGCGTCGAGCGTCAGCCCATAGCGCAAGGGCCAGGAATTCCCGCCTGGACGCGGCTGCAGGGGCCGAACCAGTGGCCCGCTGCGTTGCCGGAACTCAAACCCGCCCTGCTGGCATGGCAGGCCAAGGCAACAGCAGTGGCCATCAGGCTGTTGAAAGCCTTCGCGCTGTCGCTCGATCAACCCGAGGACGCTTTCGACCCGATCTACCGCGAGCAGCCAAACCACCGCATGAAAATCGTGCGCTATCCCGGCCGAGAGGCGACCGGCGATGACCAGGGTGTCGGCGCGCACAAGGATGGCGGTTTCCTGACGTTGTTGCTTCAGGATGACAATAAGGGGCTGCAGGTCGACTATGACGGAAGCTGGGTGGATGTGGACCCCATTCCCGGTACGCTCGTCGTCAACATCGGCGAATTGCTCGAACTGGCCTCAAACGGCTATTTGCGGGCGACCGTGCATCGTGTCGTGACGCCGGCGGCCGGCATTGAACGCATTTCGGTGCCGTTCTTCTTCAGCGCCAGGCTCGATGCGACGATACCGCTGCTTAGCCTTTCCGAGGATCTGGCGGCGCAGGCGCGCGGGCCGGCCAGCGATCCGGACAATCCGCTGTTTCGCGATGTCGGAACCAATGTGCTGAAAAGCCGGCTGCGCTCGCATCCCGACGTCGCTCGGCGCCACTATGTGGATCTGCTCGAGCCGGAAAGCCGGGCCGGCTGAGTCTTGGACGAGAAAGAACGGGATTTTTGCCATCCCGACCGATTCTTAGAAAATCATTCGTCGTATTCGTCGGGGAATCGGCTCAAAAAGGAAAAACCGTTCGGTGTTTTCCTCCCATTTCACCGAGCGGTGTTCCCCTCTGAAGGTTATGACCTTCTTTTTTGGCCGGGCCGTTTGGCGCCCGGCCATTTTTCTTTCCGCCTTGCGTGTTGCCGGTGCGGAGCCGATCCGGCAGAGTTCAACATCCGCCGGCGGTTGCAATCACTGGAAGAGGAGAGGATCTCATGACATCCAACGTCGCCGTGATTGCCGGGGCGGGCTCCGGATTGAGCGCCTCGCTCGCGCGTCTTCTCGCCAGGGAAGGGTTCCATGTCGTCCTGGCCGCCCGAAACATCGAGAAGCTCGATGCCTTGCAAGCGCAAACCGGCGCGCAAGCCGTGGCGACGGATGTCTCGGATCCAGCATCGGTCGAGCATCTGTTCGATATCGCGGACAAGGCTGGACCACTTTCCCTCGTGATTTTCAACGCCGGCGGCCGCGCTCGCGGTCCAGTAGCCGAACTCGATCCCGAGGCTGTCCGACAGGCTTTGCTGGTCGGGGCCTATGGCGGGTTCCTGGTAGCTCAACAGGCGGCCCGCCGGCTGATCGCTCAAGGGGCGGGGTCGATCCTCTTCACCGGAGCGACAGCAAGTGTGAAGGGGTTCGCCGGCTCCGCCGGCTTTGCGATGCCCAAATTCGGATTGCGCGGGCTGGCGCAATCCATGGCCCGCGAACTGGCGCCCAAGAACATCCACGTTGCGCATTTCATCATCGACGGCGCCATTGCTTCGGCCGCTTCCGGACAGGAGCCCGGGCCGCAGGATCGCCGGCTGTCTCCGGATGCGATCGCAGAGGCCTATCTCGCCATCCACCGCCAGCACCGCAGCGCCTGGACCTGGGAAATGGAACTCAGGCCGTGGGTTGAAAATTTCTGACTGGATCAGCGATCTATGCGACTTTTGCATGGCTCGTCTGCACGGGCCTTGAGGAGAGTCGACATCGGATGTGGATGTCACTATATAGCGGCGGCTTCGCGGGCTCACGCCTTGAAGCGCAACGTCATAGGCGGCTGTAGTGACAGCCAGTGAGATTAAGAAACGGACTGGAAGCCGTAAAAGGTAGAAGCAATTGCTCGGAGCGGGAAGACCCCGCCAACGGTACAGTCCTTCAGAATCAGAAAATGTTCTTCACCCCTCGATTTCCTTCGGCTCTGTGGACCCTGGACGGCTTCGGCTTGCCGGCTGGCCGCGACTCGGCTCGAATGGGAACATGCATCCTTCGCGGGATGCCGACGCTTATGATTACCAACCGGCTTTGCCGCCAGGGAACAGCAGTATGAGTGAACACGCGATCGAGTTCTTGCGGGGATGGATCGGCGAAAAGGTCCATTGCCAGTCCCACGCCAGGATCGAGAAGCAGGCCGAGACGTTGGCCCGCGAATGCGCCGCCAAGGCGGCCGAGGTCGGCATACCGCTGGAGGACATCCAGGAGGAAGTCGGCGACATCCAGGAATTGATCGCTTCCCGGCTCGAGGAAGCGGCCGAGGCCGACGAAAACCAGCAGGCCTCAAGCAAAGCCGCGGAATAACTGCGGGTCAAACCTGTTCGAAACGCGCGGGCTTCGGCCGCGTTTTCGTCTCAGCCATTCCTCTCAGCCAAACTTTTCTTCCAGCCAGGCCTTTGGCAGCGCCGGCACGAAATTGCCGTCGCGCCCGGTCATGTCGTCATTGGCGATAAGAGCGTTGAGGATGGATTCCTCCACCGTCTGAATCACCGCATCGAAGAACGGGTCGATGTCTGTATCGGGGATGAAATCGGCGCTGGCGATGCGGCCGGACAGCCCCAGCGCCGCGGCGGGATTGGCCGTCGAGAAGGCGAGGAAGATATCGCCCGAACTGTGATAGCCGAAGCCGCCCGTCAAGGCGACGCCGAGCGGCACACGGCGCGCCAATCGCTTCATCTGATGCGGCAGGAAAGGCGCGTCGGTCGCGATGACGGCGATGATTGAGCCCTTTTCCGCGCGCGACGTGGCTTCGCGGATCGCCGGTTCGGTGAGTTCGGGCCCGGCGCGCAGGCCGCGAATGGTGAAATTATGCCGCTTGCCGAAATTCGACTGCACGAAGGCGCCGACCGTGTAGGTGCGCCCCTGCCATGCGACGATGCGCGAGGCCGTGCCGGACCCTGCCTTGAAGCCGAAGGTGATCATGCCGGTGCCGCCGCCGACGCTGCCTTCCTCGACCGGTCCGCCGGCGGCGCCGTCAAGGGCTTCGGCGACGTGCTCCGACGTTAGATGGTGGCCGTTGATGTCGTTGAGAAATCCGTCATAAGTCTCCGCCGCCACCGGCAGCCCCCAGGCGCTGTCGATCGCGGCCGGCAGCACCCGGTTCATCCAGCGCAGCGTGCCGTCACGCGAAACACCGCAGGAATGCATGTTGGTGATGGTGATCGGGAAGTTGAAGGCGCCGGTTTCCTCGATGATGTGCGAGCCGGTCATCTCGCCATTGCCGTTCTGGCTGAAAATGCCGGCGAAGACCGGGGTGGCCAATTCGGCGCGCGGCCTCGGCAGGATTGCGGTCACGCCGGTGCGCACCGGCCCCTTGCCGACGATAAGCGGACCATCGCCCGATATCAGCGTCGCATAGCCTACAGCGACGCCGGGCACGTCGGTGATCGCGTTGAACGGCCCGGGCGTTCCGTCGAAGCCGATAGCGAAGCTTCGCGCGCGCGGCTTGCCGGACGGCGTTGCCAGATGGTGCGGATTGTCGATCATGCTCTTAGAACAAGGATCCCTGATTGCCGGGTTCCTTTGCCTTTGCCGCCGGTCTGGCCACGGGCTTTGGCCGCGCCGCGCCACTGGTTGCCACCGCATCCGCCGTGCCATCGGCGAACTCCAGCGACAGCGCCATCCCCGACGCCACCCCGGCGGCCTGCTTGATGACCGCGCCGTCGGCATCCTTCACCAGCGCGAAGCCGCGCGCCAGGACGGCCTTGTGCGAAAGCGTCGCCATCAGCCGGTCGGCCTGGACGATGCGGCCGCGCAACCGCTCCAGCCTGAGCAGCATTGCCTGGCCGCCGCGTCTCGTCAAAGCCGTCAGAAGATCCCTCTGCACACGTTGGCGCCGGGCTGCCGGCTCGATCGTGATGCGGCCCTGCAGCAAAGCCAATTGCTGCCTGTGCCGCTGCAGCGATGCCTTGGCGCATTTTGGCAACTGATCCGCGGCACGATTGAGCTCCGCGCGCCGGCTTCTGGCCAGAGTGCGCAGCGCCCCTTGCGCCCGCAAAAGGCTACGGTCGTTGGTGCGCCGCGCTTCGGCAATCCGCTGCGACAGCATTGCCGGCGTCAATTTTACAGCGAAGAATCGCGCCCGCTTGCGCTCGGTGGAAACCATCAGGCCACGACCGAGCCTAGATGTCGCCTCGTCCAGGCGCCGGCGCGGCAGCGCCAGCAATTGATCGGGCGAGGGCAGCGCACGCGCCGCCGCACGGGCTGCCTGCCGCTTGCGTTCGAAATTGCGCAAGACGGCGGCCTTGAGCCGCGCGCCGAGGCTGGCCAGCGTCGCTTCGAGGTCAGCCTTCACTGGCACGGCGATTTCGGCCGCGCCCGTCGGTGTCGGCGCCCGCACATCCGCGACAAGGTCGATCAGCGTCCAGTCGGTTTCGTGGCCGACAGCCGAAATCACCGGAATGCCCGAGGCAGCGACCGCGCGGGCGAGTGCCTCGTCGTTGAAGCCCCACAGATCTTCCAGGCTGCCGCCGCCGCGCGCCACGATCAGCAGATCGGGGCGCTGAATGGGGCTGTCCCATGCCAGCGCGTTGAAACCGGTGACGGCATTGGTCACTTCCGCACTCGCCGTGTCACCTTGAACCCGCACGGGCCAGACCAGCACATGCAGTGGAAAGCGGTCCTTGATGCGATGGATGATGTCGCGGATGACCGAGCCGGTCGGCGAGGTGACCACGCCGATGACGCGTGGCATGAACGGCAGCCGGCGTTTGCGCACCGCATCGAAAAGCCCCTCCGCCTGCAGCCGGCGTTTGCGTTCCTCCAGCAGCGCCATCAGCGCCCCGGCGCCGGCCGGCTCGAGATTGTCGATGACGATCTGGTAATTGGACTTGCCGGGATAGGTGGTGAGCTTGCCGGTGGCGATCACCTCCATCCCTTCCTCGGGACGAAATTTCAGCCGGCTCATCGTGCCTTTCCAGACCACGGCGTCGAGCCGCGCACGGTCGTCCTTGAGCGCGAAATAAGCATGGCCGGAGGAATGCGGCCCACGATAACCTGAGATTTCGCCGCGCACCCGCACATTGCCGAAGACGTCCTCGACCGTGCGCTTCAGCGCGCCTGATATTTCGCTCACCGTGTATTCGGTGGCGTTGGTGCGTGATTCGGATGCTGCTTCGCTCATCGGTCGATTGGGGGCCGGTTGGACGCCGACGTCAAGGCGGCCGTGTCAGGCCCGATAGTCATGACCCGCTTTTTACCAGCCCGGCAGGATCTGGTTCGGCTTGCTTCGCTTCATCTTGGCAAAGGCGAGGGCCGCGAAATCGAACGTCCCCGTCTCCTCGCCGAGCGGCACGGAGATGTTGTCCAGGCTTTCCGAGATGTGGCGGGCAAGCGCATCGACGATCTCCGGCCGCGAGGTCTGGCCGCGCATGATGCCGATGCGGCAGTCGGGCAGGGCGCCGAAGCCGTCGGCCTCGCCCAGCACCCGCATGCCGGGCCTGAGCGCGCATTCCGGCAGCACCGAGATCGCCAGCCCCGACAGCACGGCGGCGGTGATCACGGTCGCTGAGAAACTGGTGAACAGGATGCGGTAGTCGCGGTTCTGCTGGTCCAACACGTCGACCGCGGCGCGCCTCCAGATGCAGTTCGGCCGGCCGAAGGCCATCGGCAGCGTCTCCTGTTCATGTGTCGCATGGTTGGCCGAGGAGACCCAGAGCAGCGGTTCACGCCGCACCACCTCCGACTGGCCGCGCACATCATTGTGCGTCACCAGCGCTAGGTCGAGATTGCCGCGCTTGATGTGCTCGACCAGCCCCGGCGTCGGTTCGCAGATGACGGTCAGTTCGACGCGCGGATTGGAGCGCGTGAACCGTGCCATGATCTCGGGCAGGAAACGGTCCGCATAATCGTCAGGCGTGCCGATGCGGATCGTGCCTTCGAGCCTCTGGTCATCGAAGGCTGCGAGCGTTTCGCGGTTGAGATAGAGCAATCGCCTTGCGTAGGAGAGCAGTTTGTCGCCTTCCTCCGTCAGCCTGTTCGAGCGCCCCTCCTTCTCGAACAGCGGCTTGCCGATCCGCTCCTCCAGCCGGCGCATCTGCATCGACACCGCCGACTGGGTGCGGTGCACTTCTTCCGCAGCGCGGGTGAAGCTGCCGGTATCGGCAATCGAGATGAAGGTCTGCAATTGATCGAGATCGAGCGGCGCTTTCATCGGTCCAATCCATCACTGCTGTTGATATTAAAGATTAGAAACATTCGTTGGATTAATCAATCGGTCGATGGCAAATTGGCATTGTCCAAATGAAAGCCCATGCATGTCGCCCAAAAGTGGACACCGGTTTTGGGACGACGACATGCATCTCTAGAATTGTATTGAGACCGGAACGGTCGCTGTCGCCAGCGCCGATCGTCGGGTTTCGTCCGTTCGAGTCTGAAGGAGACCGACATGACCACGATCGATTTCGCCACCGAGACCTCGCGCATCACCTCGCGTCCGGCCGTTGCGACGCGCGTGGCCAACATTCTCTCCAACGCCTACCGCGCCTGGAAAAACCGCCGCGCCTTCTACCGCCTTGGCGAGATGTCGAACGCAGAACTCGCCGATATCGGCCTCACGCGCGCCGACCTGCATGTCGCAATCGACGTGCCGTTTGGCCGTGACCCGACGGCAATCCTGCGTGAGATCGCCAGCGATCGCGTGGAAACGATCGAGGAAATCGCTCGCAAGGTGGCCTGATTGGTTCAGCTTCGGTTGCGTTGAACCCTTTCACGGTTCAGCGCGACCAAGGTTCTGCAGGCTCCCCACTCCCTGCCGGTTCCCCGCCGGCCTGCCTGCACGCTGCCCGGTCCTCCCAAGGACCGGGCTTTTCCTTTAAGGTTTACCGAAGGCCGGGCGGCTACCGCCGGTCCATGTCCCGCTTGAACTGGTCGAAGATCGTTTCCACGCCCTTCTGGTATTCGTCGCGCTGCTGGGCGCCGGTCTGGAACATCTTGCCGAAAATGTCGTCGAACGGGTTCCTTGGCCGTCCGCTCGGATTGGCTTGGGGCTGTGGTGCCTGGCGCCGCTGCGGTTGCGGCGCTTCAGGTTGCGGCGCCGGCTGCCCGCCGGGCATCCCGAGGCCGCCGCCTCCACCTTGCCGCAGCATCTCCTCGAAGATTTTCCCCAGCGGGTTGTCGCCGTAGGGGCTCTGTGTCTGCTGGGACTGGGGCCGGTTTTGTGGTTGCTGCGGCGCGCCGCCACCGAAAATGTCCTGCAGCACCTTGCCGAGCGGATTGTCGCCATAGGGATTGGGTGCCGGCTGCGGCTGGCTTTGCGGCTGCGGTGAGCCGCCACCGAACATGTCCTGCAAGACCTTGCCGAGCGGGTTGTCCATGGGGTTCTGAGGCGGTGGCGCCTGGCGCTGTTGCGGCGCTGGCGCCTGCATGCCGCCTTGCCGCATCATCTGCTCGATGATCTCGCCCAGTGGATTGTTGCCGCCGCCGCCAAGACCAGCCGCTGCCTGCATCTGGTTTGTCGTCTGCTTGAACAGTCCGCCCATTACCATCGAGGCGATAGCAGGCAGCATCTGCTGCAAGATCTGTTGGCTGACGCCGCTCGCCTGCGCGGCCTGGCTGGCCACGGCGCGCGACAGGTCTTTCGAACCGAACAGATGTCCCAGAATGCCGTTGCCCTCGTCGACGCCTTGCGGCGAGAAGGCGCGCGTGGCGTCCTCGAAATATTTGGCGTGCTGGCCGCTTGCCATCGCCGTCATGAAGGCGCCGAGCCCATAGGGATCGGCGGTGTTGCGTTGCAACCCTTGTGAAAAGGCTGGCAGCAGTGCGGCGACCGCCGCCTGCGTCTGCTGCAGCGAAAGCCCGTATTGCTGGGCAAGCGCCTGCATGCCGTTGCCGTTCTGGGCCTGCGCCAGCATGTCGAACAAGGTAGGCATCGGCTTCTCCTCCGGGAAATCCTCGAAAGAGAGCCTAATTCGTTTCAGCGCCCGATTGAAGTTACTTTTGCCACCCGCCATGGCTCGCGTTTAATAGGCATACTCCATGAACACCGGCTCGATCGAGCCGCCCCAGCGCGTGTGGTAGGCCGACAGCATCTCCTCTGCACTGGTGGTGCCGCGCGCCACGACCTCGTCGAGCGTGTTGAGGAACGAGGTTTCGTCGTAGCCGTCACGGTTCTTCTTGCCGCGGTTCTTCAACCCCGTGCGCGAAATGGCCATGACGTCGCGGGCGACCTCGCGCAACGTCGTGTTGCGGAAGGGCGCGGCAATGCCGAGCTCCGGCACGGCGTTGCGCATGGCCAGGACTTCCTTGTAGGTCCAGCTCGACGTCAACGCCTCGGCCGCGTCGAGTGCCACCTCGTCGTAGAGCAGCCCGACCCAGAAGGCCGGCAGCGCGCAGATGCGCCGCCAGGGACCGCCATCGGCGCCGCGCATTTCAAGGAAACGCTTGAGCCGCACGTCCGGGAACAGCGTCGACAGATGGTTCGCCCAGTCGCCCATCGTCGGCAGCCCGTCCGGCACTTCATTGCGCGCGGCCCCGGCCATGAACTGGCGGAAGGTGATATGCGTCATGTCGTGATAACGGCCATCGCGAATGACGAAATACATCGGCACGTCGAGTGCCCATTCGACATAGTCGGCGAAACCGAAATCGGGCGAGAAGCAGAATTCGAGCAGGCCCGAGCGCTGGTTGTCGGTGTCGCGCCAGATGTCGCCGCGCCAGCTCTGCAGCCCGTTCGGCCGGCTGTCGGTGAAGGGCGAGTTGGCGAACAGTGCGGTCGACAGCGGCTGCAGCTTCAGCGACACCTGCATCTTGCGGCGCATGTCGGCCTCGCTCTCGAAGTCGAGGTTCACCTGGATCGTGCAGGTGCGGTACATCATGTCGAGGCCCTTGGTGCCGACCTTGGGCATGTAGCGCGTCATGATCTCATAGCGCGACTTCGGCATTTTCGGTGTCTCGGCCAACGACCATTTCGGGCTGCCGCCGAGGCCGAGGAAGCGGATGCCCATCGGCTCGGCGATCTCGCGCACCTGCGCCAGATGGGCGTTGCCCTCACGGCAGGTCTGGTGGATCGTCTCCAGCGGCGCGCCGGAAAGCTCGAACTGGCCGCCGGGCTCGAGCGAAATTGCCCCCTGGCCCGTCGGTTCGACCAAGCCGATGATGCGGCCGTCATCCATGATCGGATCCCAGCCAAGCTTGTTCTGCATGCCTTCAAGGATGGCGCGGATGCCGCGTTCACCACCATAGGGCACCGGTGCGTTGCCATCGACATAGAACGGGAATTTCTCGTGCTCGGTGCCGATGCGCCATTTTTCGCGCGGCTTGTTGCCTTCGGCCAGGTGCTCGACAAGCTCGTCTATGCCTTCGATGGGCCGGAAATCGGTTGTGTCGCGCGCCATTCTCAAGCCCTCAAAGGCGGTTGGACCACCGCCGGCGCTAAATGGACGAAATGTCAGTAGCCGATCAAGCGAAAAATCCTGAGCCACAGGTCAAGAGGAATTGAAGGCCACGCCCAGCAAGCACCTCTTGCAAGAGACAGAGCACTACCAGTCGCCGATTGTTGCCTGCATCACCGCAAGCGCTGCCACGGCCGCCGTGTCGGCACGCAGGATACGCGGCCCGAGCGGAATGGCGGTCACGAAGGGGAGCGCGCGCAGCATCTTGCGCTCCTCGTCGGAAAAGCCGCCCTCGGGCCCGACCAGCAGGGCGAGCTTCTTCTCCTTCACCGTCTGCAATGCTGGCAGTGGGTTGTTGGTCGAGGCGTCCTCGTCGCAGAAGATCAACCGGCGTTCCTTGTCCCAGCCGGTCAGCAGGCGCTCGAATTTTTCCGCGTCGCGCACTTCCGGCACCGCCAGGATGCCGCATTGTTCGGCAGCCTCGACGACATTGGCGCGCAGGCGATCGAGCGACGGCTTGGCCACCTGCGTGTGCTGGGTGATGACCGGCTGCAGGACGCCGGCGCCCATCTCGACCGCCTTCTGCACGAGATAATCCAGCCGGCCCTGCTTCAGCGGTGCGAAGCAATAGACCAGGTCAGGCAAAGGCGGCTGCGGCCTTTGCAGCGCCAGCACTTTCAGCCGCACCGAGCGCTTCGATTTCGCTGATATCGCGGCCGACCACTCGCCGTCGCGGCCATTGAAGACAAGGATCTCGGCGCCTTCGGCGAGCCGCAGCACATGCAGGAGATAATGGCTCTGCTGCTGGCCGGGTTCGACCTCGATGTCCAGTCCGAGGTCGTCGGGCACGAACAGACGTTGCATCTTGTAGTTGGCGCGCATGGCCGAGGAATGGGCGAGGCGGCCGCCGGCGTCAAGCCTTGGCGGAAGGATGCCACACAGGCTGAAAGCCGTGACGCAGGATAGCAACCGTCGTTTCCGGGGTCAGCAGCACCAGCGTCTCGTCCTCGAACCGATCCAGGCTGGTAGGCGGGCCGTATCCGGCAAAAGACCATGGCAGCGCCTTGCCGTGGCACAAGGCGTAGGTGCTGCCGCCGGTTGCGATCATCGCGCCGTCGGGCAGGCGGGCAAGCGCGTCCATCGCGACGGCAGGCCGTTTGCCACCCGACGCCAACCGCTCCTTGTGCAGCCGTTTGTCCACCTGCGGCGCACGCGGCTCGGCAATGACGAAGGCTTGGCCGAAGCGGCTGACAAAATCCCTGGCTCGTTCGCGCTGGCAAAAGAAGCAGGGACGATGCCCGGCGGCGAGCGCCGTCACCTCGTCGAGGAAGAACAGTTCGGTCCAGCCGGCCTTGCCATCGGCCCGGTTGCGGCCCATCGGCTCGCGCCGCACATTGCGGAATTGGCACACGCAGATGATCCAGGCCTGAAGCGCCCAGCGCTTTTTCAGGAGCGTCTTTGTCGCGGGGTCGTGGATGATGCCGCGATTGCCGGTGAACAGGCCGCGCTCCGGCACGGCATGAATGGCGCCGAACGGATCGACCCGGTTCTGCAGTGGCATGGTTTTCTCCTGGGATACGCATCTTGGCTGCGATACTGGCGGCATGATATCGCTGGTTTCCTCGTTTTCATGTCAGCAGGGTTTGCCATGCGGGTGCTGGTCGTCCAGAACTTCGACAATACCGGCCTTGGCCAGGTTGGCGCGGCGCTCGCGGAAGCGGGTGCCGATCTCGATGTGCGCCTTGCCTACAAGGGTGATGCGCTGCCACGGGACGCAACCGGCCATGATGCCGTGGTGGTGCTCGGCGGTGGCCAGAATGCACTGGACGACGAAGACTATCCCTATTTCCCGGCGCTGCTGGAACTGACCCGCGATTTTGCCGGCAAGGACCGCGCGGTGCTCGGCATCTGTCTCGGGGGTCAACTCGTCGCCCGCGCCTTTGGCGGCGAGAACCGCATTGGCGGCGCCAATGAATTCGGCTGGCGCGGCGTGTCATTGACCCCGGATGCCAAGGCCGACCCGGTGCTGTCTGCACTGCCGGAAACATTCCCGATCTTCCAGTGGCACGACGATACATTCGAGCTGCCGGACGACGCCGTGCGGCTCGCCGGCAACGATGTCGCCGAAAACCAGGCGTTTCGCGTCGGCCGTGCCGTCTACGGCTTCCAGTTCCATTTCGAGGCCGACCGTCCGCTGGTGAAGAACTGGAGTTCCTCCTTCGCGCCGACCATTGCCGCGCGCCATCCCGACTGGGCCGGCGAGCTCGAGGACGAAATGGCCCGCAACGGCCCTGATGCCGATGCTGCCGGCCTCGCCATCGCCCGCGCCTGGGTGGCGACGATCTGAGCATTCGCTTCCGCGTCCTACCGCGTGACATAATTGGCACGTGGGCCGGAATCCGTCTGGGGAAAACCCTTTCATCCTTGGCTTGTGTCCGCCCGCTATCCTAGAAGGCGCGCGCTATATCGGCTGTGCAACCGGGATGAACCTTTTGTGTGACCCGTGCGACACACCATCGATACAGAACACGCCTAGAAGCGCGAAATCGTCGAAACTTTGAAGCGATTTTTCCGTTTCAACGCATTGGTAACCGCCTCGTGCACAGATGCAGAAAGCTCAACAAGAGATGACGTCCGTGAAAGCAGCTCTTCTGTCCTTTGCCATGCTGTCCGCCATCGTGCTTTGCGGCCTTGGCATCTATGCCGCCGATGCCGCCAACAACCACAATGCGGTCGACGGCTACGGCGTCACCGCCTCCCTGCGCTAAAGCCCAGGCATCGCTCGCGCGAGTATCCCTCGCGCCAGTATCCTCGCGCCCTTGGGCGCCGGGGCCTCAAGGTTCCTTTATCGACATTTCCAGGATGCGTTTGTCCGCGCCGTCCACGACGAGCGCGGTAAGCTTGCCTGACTGCCAGGCAAGCGTGTCGACATTGACGCGGTTGGCCATCACTTCCGCCTCGGGGACCGGCGTGTGGCCATGCACCACGATCTTCGGGAGGAGACCGGTGTGATCGTGGAAGACGTCACGGATCCAGATCAGGTCCTGGATATTCTGTTTCTCCAGCGCAATGCCTGGCCTTATGCCGGCATGGCAGAAGAAGAAGTCGCCTGACGTCACCGAGAACGGCAGCGACCGCAGGAAGTCGATATGGCTTTGCGGCACGGCTGCGAGCAAGGCTTGGTGGCCCTTGCGCATGGCTGACTCGGCCTTGCCGAACCAAATGCCGCTGCCGTTGTTGATCGTCACCCCATAGGATTGCGCGGTCTGGATGCCGCCAAAACGGAGGAAGAGCCCTTCGGGGTCGGGTGTCTCGAGAAAGTCGAGAAAGCCGAGGTCGTGGTTGCCGGCCAGCATCATGTTTCGCTGATCGCGTTCGCGCGCTTCGATCAGGAAGTCGATGACGCCCTTGGAGTCGGGCCCTCGATCGACATAGTCGCCAAGATGGATGATGCGCCAGTCCGCGACCAGGTCCCTGGCGATCTCGGCCTCGATCTGTCCGTGCATGGCGGCCAGCAGGTCGAGCCGGCCATGCACGTCGCCGATCGCGTAGAGACGCACGCCGTCCGGCCCGCGTGCGTCGAGGAAATGGATGCCGGGTTCCGCCAAGGTTCTGGTATCTCCGTGGTCAGATGTCATGGCCTAGCGCCGGAGTTGGTCCTTGCCCATGTCGGTGACCAGACGCTTTCCGCACAGCGCCAGCGTGATGTCCATCTCCTTACGGATGATTTCCAACGCCTTGGTAACCCCTTCCTTGCCGAGCGCGCCCAGGCCGTAAAGAAACGGCCGGCCGATATAAGTGCCCTTGGCGCCCAGGCAGAGTGCTTTCAACACATCCTGGCCGGAGCGGATGCCGCCGTCCATATGCACTTCTATTCTGTCGCCGACCGCATCCGCGATCTCTTCCAGCGCCATGATGGAGGACGATGCGCCGTCGAGTTGGCGGCCGCCATGATTGGAAACGATGATGGCATCGGCGCCGGTGTTGGCTGCCATCAGCGCGTCCTCCTTGTCGAGGATGCCCTTGAGGATCAGTTTGCCGCCCCAGCGCTCCTTGATCCAGGCGACGTCCTTCCACGACAGGTGCGGATCGAACTGTTCGGTCGTCCATGACGACAACGAAGCCACATCGCCGACGCCCTTGGCATGGCCGACGATGTTACGGAAGGTACGGCGCTTCGTGCCAGCCATGCCCATCCACCAGCCAGGCCGCACAGCGATGTTGGCGATGTTGGCGAGCGTCATCTTGGGCGGCGCCGAAAGCCCATTGCGGACGTCCTTGTGGCGCTGGCCGAGGACCTGCAGGTCGAGCGTCAGCACCAGCGCCGAGCACTTCGCCGTCTTCGCCCGGTCGATCAAATTGAGGACGAAATCCTTGTCGCGCAGCACATAGAGCTGGAACCAGAACGGTTTCTTCGTCACCGACGCGACATCCTCGATCGAGCAGATGCTCATCGTCGAAAGCGTGAACGGCACGCCGAATTCCTCAGCCGCCTGCGCTGCCAGCATCTCGCCGTCGGCGTGCTGCATGCCGGTCAGGCCTGTCGGCGCAAGCGCCACCGGCATCGACACTTTCTGGCCGATCATGGTCGATTCCAGCGAGCGGTTGCTCATGTCGACCAGCACGCGCTGGCGGAACTTGATCTTCTGGAAGTCTTCCTCGTTTGCCCGGTAGGTGCTCTCGGTCCAGGCGCCGGAGTCGGCATAGTCGAAGAACATCTTGGGCACGCGCCGGCGCGCGAGATCCTTGAGGTCTGCGATGGTGAGAATGTCGCTCATGATGGTCCCTGCTTGATCGAATTAACTAGGAGCGGCTGCGCGCTGGTTCGCTGCCGCCGGTTTCCGAGCGCTGCCTTAGCCTCAGCCGCGACACGCGTTGCCAGTCGCCGCTGCGCTCGGCTTCCGCCATCGAGCGCTCGACATAGGTCATGTGGTCCATCGCCGCCTGGCGGGCGGCGGCCGGATCGCCAGCCCTGACCGCGGTGTGGATCGCCCGGTGCTGCGCCAGCAGCGCCTCTCGCGCGCCCGGCACGGTGAACACCAGCAGCCGGTTCTGGAACACGCCTTCCGATAAGAGGCGGTAGCAGGAGCGCAGCGTGTGCAAGAGCAGGATGTTGTGCGCGCATTCGCAGATCGCATGGTGGAATTCAACGTCGATTTCCGCCTCGTCGTCGAAGTCGCCGGTGCGATGCGCCTCATCCATGCGCGCCATGATGCGGTCGAGCAGGGCGAGGTCGTCGGGTGTGGCGCGCCGTGCCGCGTATTCGGCGGCTATGCCCTCGACCTCGCGGCGATACTCCAGATAGTCCGTCACCGCCTTGCGATGCGTCGAGATCAGGTCCGCCACCGGCTTGGTAAACAACTGGCCGATAATGTCGGCGACATGCGTGCCGCCGCCGGCCTTGGTCGTCAGCAACCCACGTCCTTCGAGCGCCTTCAGCGCATCGCGCAGGATGGGCCGCGACACATCGAACTGACGCGCCAGTTCGCGCTCGCCCGGCAGCCGGTCGCCAGTGCGCAGCACGCCTTCGAGGATGAGGCTTTCGATCTGCTGCACGACTTCGTCGGCGGTGCGCGAATGCTCGATCCTGGAGAAAATATCGCTCAAAGGAAGCGCCTGGGGACGGAATGAATGTCGCGCAGATTAAAGCGTCTGTCGCCAACTGGTCAAATTATTTATCCAATTCGCCTGGTTCGGTCGATTTTCGCATCGCGCTGGCACGTCGCCTCGCGCTAAACTTTGCTGTTTACGTCCCTTGTCGATTGCCGCAAGACGGCACCATTGCACGAAGGGTCGAAACCAGGGGGACCAGACGTGTCGGACGAGACGTCCAATCTTGAATTCCAGTCGCGCAGCCAAGGCAGCGTCATGGGCTTTCCGGCGCATGAAGGCCGGCCCGGCGCGCTCGGCGAGGTTCATGCCCGTCCGCATCCACTCGTCGAGAAGCCGCGCGTCCTCGTCCAGCTCTCCTTCATGACCGAAGGAGGCTCCGCGGTCGACCATGCCGTGCTTTCGGAACTGTCGCGCCGCCCCGGCATCGCCGCCCCCGAGCGTCATGCCCGCCACCACGCCATGAAATGGGGCAAGGGCACGCTGCGCTGGGAGCGGCATACGGAGTTCTCGACCTATCTCTGGGAAGGACCGCTGGCCGAGAATGGCCGGGGGCAAGAGGATTCGCCGTTCGGCAATGGCTTTTCGCCGCCGGGAACCGTCATCTCGGGCATCCGGCTCGAGATCCGCAAGTGGACGCAGGCGAACGAGAGGCTGATCGCCGGCTTCGACCCGACCAGCCTCTGTCACTCGCTCGTCGAGCGCGGCAGCGCGGCTATTGTCACCGACTTCCGCCAGGACGGCGATGGCATGACCCGCATGCTGGTGCTTGATCGTGGTCTGACCCCGGCCAGCACCGGCGCGCTGTCGCAGCGGCTGATCGACATCGAGACCTACCGCACGCTTGCCATGCTCGGCTTGCCGCTGGCGCTCACCTTGTCCAGCCGCGCCCGCCGCATCGAGGATCGCTTGGCACAGACGACCCTGGAAATGAAAGTTGCCGAGACCCGCGACAGCCAGACGCTGCTCGCCGACCTGACGGAGCTTGCCGCCGAACTGGAGGCTGATGCCGCTTCCAGCCTTTACCGCTTCGGCGCCAGTCGCGCTTATGACGGCATCGTCACTGAAAGGCTCGAGGCACTGGATGAGGAGCCAGTGCTGGGCTACGACACCTGGTCGGGCTTTCTGCTGCGCCGCATGGCGCCAGCCATGCGCACCTGCCGCTCGGTCGAGGAGCGCCAGGCCAACCTGTCGCGAAAGCTGACCCGTGCCACTACGCTGTTGCGCACCTGGGTCGATGTCGAGGTCGAGAAGCAGAACCGCGACCTGCTCGCCTCGATGAACAACCGCGCCCGGCTGCAACTGCGCCTGCAGCAGACCGTCGAAGGGCTCTCGGTCGCCGCCGTCTCCTACTATGTGGTGGGCCTCATAGGCTATGTCGCCAAGGGCGCGTCGGTCTTTGGCCACGCCTTCGCGCCGGAGGTCGTTACCGCCGCATCGGTGCCGATCGCCATCCTGCTGGTCTGGTGGGGCGTGCGCAGGGTGCGACAGATGCATTCCGAGCCGGCGAAGCATCCGGCCGAATAGACCGCGCCAAGCTTCGAAGCGCGATGGATGTGCAGCGGCAGATTGCCGCTGCGGAAGCCTTGCATGCACCCGCCCCGGATGACATCAAAGCAAGGTTTGCAACAAATGTCGCTAGCTGGTAAATCATTTTTACCAGTTGAGTGGAGGAAGCGCCGATGTCTGGCCTTGCCATGCCCAAGCCAGACGCCGAGACGCTGCGCCGGCGCAGCGAAATCGTCGCCGACATGCGCATCATCGTGCCGGGCGAGGGCGTGGTCGACGCGGCCAATGAAATGCGGGCCTTCGAGAGTGATGGCCTGACCGCCTACCGGCAAGTGCCGCTGGTCGTGGTCCTGCCCGAGACGGTGGCGCAGGTTTCCCGTCTGCTGAAATACTGCAACGACCGCAACATCCGCGTCGTGCCGCGCGGCTCCGGCACCTCGCTGTCGGGCGGCGCGCTGCCGCTGGAAGACGCGGTGCTGCTGGTCATGAGCCGGTTCAACCGGATCCTTGAGATCGATTTTCCCAACCGCATCGTCGTCGCCCAGCCCGGCGTCACCAATCTCGGCATCACGTCCGCCGTCGAGCAGGAGGAGTTTTATTATGCTCCCGATCCATCCTCCCAGATCGCCTGCTCGATCGGCGGCAACGTGGCGGAGAATTCCGGCGGCGTGCACTGCCTGAAATACGGCCTCACCGCCAACAATGTGCTTGGCATCGAGATGGTGCTGATGAATGGCGAGGTGGTGCGGCTCGGCGGCGGCCACCTCGATGCGGAAGGCTATGACCTGCTCGGCGTCATGACCGGTTCGGAAGGGCTGCTCGGCGTCGTCACCGAGGTCACCGTGCGCATCCTGAAGAAGCCGGAGACGGCGCGGGCGCTGCTGATCGGCTTTCCGACCAGCGAGCAGGGCGGCCAATGCGTGGCCGACATCATCGGCGCCGGCATCATTCCGGGCGGCATGGAAATGATGGACCGGCCGGCGATCCATGCGTCGGAAGATTTCGTCCGTGCCGGTTATCCCCTTGACGTCGAGGCGCTGCTGATCGTCGAACTCGACGGGCCGGGCGTCGAGGTCGACCATCTCATTACGGCGGTCGAGGCAATCGCCATTCGCAACGGCTCGACCACCTGCCGCATCTCGCAGTCCGAGCAGGAGCGGCTGAGTTTTTGGGCCGGGCGCAAGGCGGCCTTCCCCGCCGTTGGCCGCATCTCGCCCGATTACTACTGCATGGACGGCACGATCCCACGCAAGGAGCTGCCGCGCGTGCTGGCCGGCATGCGCGAGCTGTCGCAAAAATACGGCCTCGGCGTCGCCAACGTCTTCCACGCCGGCGACGGCAATCTGCATCCCCTGATCCTTTATGACGCCAACGTGCCTGGTGAACTCGACAAGGCCGAAAGCTTTGGCGCTGATATTCTGAGGCTTTGCGTCAAGGTTGGTGGCGTGCTCACCGGCGAACATGGCGTCGGGGTCGAGAAGCGCGACCTGATGCCGGAAATGTTCAACCAGGTCGACCTCGACCAGCAAATGCGCGTCAAGTGCGCCTTCGATCCCAACCATCTGCTCAATCCCGGAAAGGTGTTCCCGCAACTGCGCCGCTGCGCCGAACTGGGGCGCATGCATGTGCATCGCGGGCAGGTGGCGTTTCCCGATATTCCGAGGTTTTGAGGGACATGTTGGCGCTTGAACACCCCCCTCTGTCCTGCCGGACATCTCCCCCGCAAGGGGGGAGATTAGCAGTTCCGGCATCTCGCCGTTCAACAGACATTGGATGTTGGCGAAATCCGATGCGGCATCTGATCTCCCCCCTTGCGGGGGAGATGTCCGGCAGGACAGAGGGGGGTGTGAAGAAACGCGACCTATCACTTCTCGCCCGCTTTGCGGGGCAGAGGAAGGGCACGCGTGCATGACCGCCTTCACCCCCACCACTTCAGCCGAAGTCCTCTCCACGGTTGCCTGGGCGACGGCAGAAGAAGCATCGCTCGAAATTCTCGGCCATGGCTCCAAGCGCGCCATCGGCCATCCGTTGCAGACCGAGCACACGCTCGACCTGTCGAAACTCTCGGGCGTGACCCTCTATGAACCCGCAGAACTGGTGCTGTCGGCCAAGTCAGGCACGCCGCTGGCCGAGATCGAAAGGCTGCTGGCTGAAAACGGCCAGCAACTCGCCTTCGAGCCGATGGACTACGGCCCGCTGCACGGCGGCGAGCCGGGCAAAGGCACCATCGGCGGCGTGCTCGGCGCCAACCTGTCCGGTCCGCGCCGGCTGAAGGCGGGTGCCGCGCGCGATCATATCCTGGGCATCAACGTCGTCTCCGGCCGGGGGGAAGCTTTCAAGTCGGGCGGCCGCGTGGTCAAGAACGTCACCGGCTACGATATGTCGAAGCTGATGGCCAACAGCTGGGGCACGCTGGCCGTCTTTACCGACGTCACCTTCAAGGTGCTGCCTGCGGCCGAGACCGAAGTCACGCTCGCTGTCCGTGGCCTGCTCGATGATGCAGCCTGCGCCGCCATGGCCTTGGCCCTTGGTTCCAGCGCGGAAGTTTCGAGCGCTTCCCATCTGCCGGAGCGCATCGCCGCCCGCGTTGCCGGCGGGACGCTCGGCAGTGAAGCCGCCACGCTGCTGCGCGTCGAGGGCTTTGGCCCGTCGGTTGCCTATCGCATCACCGCGCTGAACACCCTGCTCGGCAACGCCGGGCCGCTGGAGGAGATTTCCGGTGAGACCTCCAAGGCAATCTGGCGCGACGTGCGCGATATCAGGCCCTTCGTTGACGGCAGCGAAAAGCCGGTCTGGCGGGTCTCGATGACGCCCGCTCAGGGGCACCAGATGGTTCTGGCCCTACGCATGCAGGCCGCCGTCAGTGCCTTCTACGACTGGCAGGGCGGGCTGGTGTGGCTGCGCATGGAGGAGGGCGATCCCGAAGCCACCCTGCTTCGTGGGCTGTTGCGGAAACATGGCGGCGGCCACGCGACGCTGGTGCGCGCTGCCCCCGCCCATCGCGCCGCGCTACCGGTGTTCGAGCCACAGGCGCCGGCGCTTGCCGCGCTGAGTCAGCGCCTGAAACAGGAATTCGACCCGAAGAACATCCTCAATCCCGGCCGCATGGCCTAGGACATCAGAGATGCAGACCAATTTTTCGCCCGCCCAGCTTGCCGACCCTGATGTCGCCGAGTCCGAAAAGATCCTGCGCAAATGCGTGCATTGCGGTTTCTGCACCGCCACCTGCCCGACTTATGTAACGCTTGGCAACGAGCTCGATTCGCCGCGCGGGCGCATCTACCTGATCAAGGACATGCTGGAAAACGGCCGCCCCGCCGACAAGGAAATCGTCACCCATATCGACCGCTGCCTCTCCTGCCTGGCCTGCATGACCACCTGTCCATCAGGCGTTAATTACATGCATCTGGTCGACCATGCTCGTGCCCATATCCAGGAAACCTACAAGCGGCCGCTGCTCGACCGGCTGACCCGTGCCATGCTGGCTTTCGTGCTGCCCTATCCCCAACGCTTCCGCGCCGCGCTCAAGCTTGCGAGGCTGGGCAAGCCTTTCATTGGCCTGTTCGAGAAGATTCCTGCACTGAAGCCGCTCGCCGCGATGCTCAAGCTCGCGCCTGCATCGATCCCGGCGGCCTCGCCGATGGCTTTACCGGGTATCCATGCCGGTCAGGGGGCAAAAAAGGGCCGTGTCGCCATCCTGACCGGCTGCGCGCAATCGGTGCTTGACCCCGCCATCAACGACACCACCATCTCGCTGCTGACGCGGCTCGGTGTCGAGGTCGTGGTGCCACCGGGCGAGGGCTGCTGCGGCGCCCTGGTTCATCACATGGGGCGGGAAGAAGCCGCCCTTGCCTCGGCCAGGCAAAATATCGATGCTTGGACACGCTCCATCGAGCAGGGCGGGCTCGACGCCATTGTCATCACCGCATCGGGTTGCGGCACGACGATCAAGGACTACGGCTTCATGCTGCGGCTCGATCCGGCCTATGCCGACAAGGCCGCGCGCGTGTCGGCGCTGGCCAAGGACATCACCGAATATCTGGCAAGTCTCAAGCTCCCTGAACCGGTGCGCAAGCCCGGCACTGTCGTTGCGTATCACTCGGCCTGCTCGATGCAGCACGGCCAGAAGATCACCCGGCAGCCGAAGGAGCTGCTCGCCAAGGCCGGTTTCATTGTGCGCGAGCCGCGCGAGGGCCATCTCTGCTGCGGCTCGGCCGGCACCTACAACATCCTGCAGCCCGAGATTTCGGCCAGGCTGCGCGATCGTAAGGTGAAAAACATCGAGGCGACGGGCGCCTCGATCGTCGCCACCGGCAATATCGGTTGCATCACGCAGATCGCATCCGCCGCCAGCATGCCGGTGGTGCACACGATCAAACTGCTCGACTGGGCCTATGGCGGGCCGAGGCCGGATGGCATCCTGGATGAGAGCCTCGTCGCGGCGGAGTAGGCCGGGCGCTATTCAGCCGCAAGCCTGTCGGCCGTGCCGTAGGTCGCCTCGTAGAGCGCGCGCTGGCGGCTGAGCGCGACCATGGTATTGCGCAGCAGGATCGCCACCGTCAGCGGACCGACGCCTCCCGGCACCGGCGTGATCCACGAGGCGACTTCCTTGACGCTGTCGGTGTCGACGTCGCCGACGATGCGGCTCGTGCCGTCCGGTCCGACCTCCGAATTGATGCCGATGTCGATGACGGCGGCACCCGGCTTGACCATGTCGGCCTTGATCAGCCGCGGCTTGCCAACAGCGACGAACAGCGCATCGGCGCGCCGCGCATGGGCAGCGACCGACCGTGTCATATGATGGCAGACCGTCACCGTCGCGCCTTCGCTCATCAGCAGGAAGGCGATCGGCTTGCCGACGATTTCCGAATGGCCGACGATGACTACTTCCAGCCCCTTGAGGTCGAGGCCGGTTTCCTTGAGCAGTTCGACCGAGGCGGCCGCCGTGCAAGGTGCGAGATCAAGCTGGTTGTACACGATGTTGCCGATCGAGGCCGGATGCATGCCCTCGACGTCCTTCAGCGGATGCACGGCCGCCTGCAGCATCTTGATCGGGATATGCGTCGGCACCGGCCGCTGGATGATGATGCCGGTGACACGCGGATCGGCATTCAGCCCATGGATGGCTGCTTCGAGTTCACCTGAGGTGATCGTGGCGGGAAAGCGCCGTTCCTCGAAATCGATGCCGGCGAGTTGAGCCTTGGCACGCTGGTTGCGCACATAGACGTCGACGGCGTCGGTATCGCCGACGGTGATCGAGATCAGCTTGGGCGGAAAGCCCTCGGCCTTGGCAATGGTCGCGTCCTCGCGCACGGCGGCGATGATGCGCTGGGCAACCGGGCCGCCCCTGAGATAGCGGCTGTCGTCGGACACGGACATGGTTCGAACCTTTGGTGGGGAAATTGTGCACTGCAATAGCAGAACACGGCCCGGAAATCAGCCCTGAAAACGAAACACCGTGCCTCCGGGGCGACCTGTCGCACCGTGAAACGAAAAGGGCAGCCCGGTTACCCGTGCTGCCCTCTCGTGACTGGCCGTATCCCCACACGGCCCGTCCCCCGTTAACTCGTTGCCAGTCTAAGCACGTCTTCCAAAAGTGCGCTATGACTTAAGGGCAACAGCGCGCCAAAACCTGCTCAGCACTGCTTAACCGGCTGATTCGCTGCCACTATATCACCTCGACGGTGGTTCCGACATTGACCCGCTCATAAAGGTCGACCACGTCCTCGTTGCGCATCCGGATGCAGCCCGATGATACCGCGCCGCCGATCGTCCAGGGCTGGTTGGTGCCATGGATGCGGTACTCGGTCGTGCCGAGATAGAGAGCGCGCGCGCCGAGCGGGTTTTCCATGCCGCCGGCCAGATAGGTCGGCAGGTATCGGCCCTTGGCCGCTTCGCGCTTGATCATCTCGGCCGGTGGACGCCAGTCCGGCCAGACTCGCTTGTTGGTGATCTTGTGGGTGCCCGACCATTCGAAGCCGGGTTTGCCGGTGCCGACGCCGTAGCGCCGCGCCTTGCCGTTCTTCTCAACCAGATAGAGAAAATTCTGCGTGGTATCGATGACGATGGTGCCCGGCTTCTGGGCGCCGTCATAGGCAACTTCCTGCGGCAGGTAGACGGGGTTGATCTGCCGGCGCATGACCATGCGTTTGGCAGGCGCCTGCACGGCGGCCGTCTGTACGCTGTCGGGCTGTGCCGGCTGCGCGGTGCGCTGGCGCGGCTGCTGCTGCACGGCCTGTCGGTTCTGCCGCACGATTCCGGGCGCATGGCCGAGCTGCAGCACCCAGGGCGCGGAAAGGTCGGGGCTCACCATCACCGGCGGTCTGTCGGCATAGCGGTCGTTGGCGATTGAGGGTGTGGCGCCGGCGGCAAACACAGCCACGGCGCCGAGCAAGGGAAACAGAACTCTCTTCATCGGGAACGCACCTTGATCGTCTAATATGCCAGGCAAGAACGCTCCCGGCTTGCGCGATCATTGGCGGCGAGCAGCAACCGAAACATGAATCGGAATGCGTAAAATGCGGTTCTGCCGGTAAACTCTTTGGTGTGGTTACCGCCCGGTTCAGGAATCTGGTAAAGCCACGGTAAAGACAGCGCGCAAGCGCGTTAACGGATGGATTTCTTGGGATGAGCAATGAAAACACCGGCCTGCTTGCCGGTCCTGATGGTGTCGTGCGCTGCTTCTGGCACGGCAATCTGCCCGATTATCTGCATTACCATGACCATGAATGGGGCCGGCCGGTGGCCGATGACCGCAGGCTGTTCGAGAAGATCTGCTTGGAAGGGTTTCAGTCGGGCCTGTCCTGGCTGACCATTTTGCGCAAGCGGGAGAATTTTCGCGAAGCCTTCGCTGGCTTCGACTTCGACAAGGTCGCCGCCTTCAACGAACGGGATGTCGAGCGCCTGCTCGGCAACGCCGGCATCATCCGCCATCGCGGCAAGATCGTCTCGACCATCAACAACGCCAAACGCGCCCGCGAGATGGTGGATGAGTTCGGCTCGCTGGCCGCCTGGTTCTGGAAGTTCGAACCCGGCAAGGAGGAGCGGCCGGAGATCGTCGACCTCGCCCATCTGCGCGCCAACCCGACCACCGCGGTTTCCGTTCGGATTTCGAAGGACCTGAAAAAGCGCGGCTGGACTTTCGTCGGCCCGACCACCGTGTACGCCTTCATGCAGGCCATGGGCCTGGTCAACGACCATCTCGAAGGCTGCGTGTGCCGTAAGGAGGTCGAGAAGCAGCGGAAGGCTTTCCAGCGGCCGAAATAGCCGCGGGCAGCTCAGGTGCCGTTGGCGCTGGCCAGGAACAGCCCGGCGACGATTGCGGCCACCGTGGCGACCGTCGGATAGATCACCAGCAGACCGGTCACCAACGCGTCGCGCAGGGAAGGATCCTTGCTGGTGCCTACCGGCACATCGAACGGCCTGGCAGCCCGGCCAACCATTTGCGGTGCATGGGTGCCCGCCGGGCGCAGGCGCGTCGGCACTTCGCCGGCCTCGCTGTTGGCCTCAAATTCCGTTGCGCTGGTCATGTCCCGAACCTCTTCGTTTCGGTGCGCTATATCGGCCGCGATTGTGTCGGCACGATGCCGCGCCCGTGGCGGCATTGTTTCATTTCCGGCGTGTTTTTGTTTCAGGGGGTTTCGATTCTTCCTGATCTCGTCGGGTGCGCTGCCGGGCGCCAACCCTTGCCGCTCCCGGCTTCATCGGTTAGGAACGCGCGCTGTGAACGCGCTAGATTTGCCGCGTCACGAAGTCATGAACATCGGGTGCCCAGATTATGGCCGACAAATCGGAAAAGACGAAAGCGCGGCTGCCGCGCGGGTTTGCCGACCGCGGCGCCGAGGATATCCGCGCCGTCGAGAAGATGATGGCGACGATCCGCTCGGTCTATGAGCTCTATGGCTTCGAACCGGCCGACCAGCCGCTGATCGAATATACCGATGCGTTGGGCAAATTCCTGCCCGACCAGGACCGGCCGAACGAAGGCGTGTTCTCTTTCCAGGACGACGACGACCAGTGGCTGTCGCTGCGCTACGACCTGACCGCGCCGACCGCGCGCTTCGTCGCCGAGAATTTCGAACGCCTGCCAAAACCCTATCGCAGCTACCGTTCCGGCTGGGTGTTCCGCAACGAAAAGCCCGGGCCCGGCCGCTTTCGCCAGTTCATGCAGTTCGACGCCGACACGATCGGCACGCCGGGCGTCGCGGCGGACGCCGAGATGGCGATGATGATGGCCGACGTCATGGAAGCGCTCGGTATCAAGCGCGGCGACTACGTCATCCGCGTCAACAACCGCAAGGTGCTGGACGGTGTGCTGGAAGCGATCGGCCTTGGCGGCGAGGAAAATGCCGGCCGCCGGCTGACGGTGCTGCGCGCCATCGACAAGCTCGACAAGCTCGGTCCGGACGGTGTCCGGCTTCTGCTTGGCCCGGGGCGCTGGGACGGCGGCAAGGAAGGCGAGGGTGACTTCGCCAAGGGCGCCGGGCTGAATGAAACGCAAGCCGAGGCTGTTCTTATGGCGACAGCGCGAAATGTGCAGGCGGGTTTGGATGCCAGCGTCAGCGGGAACGCGGTCTACCAGGAGGGCGTTGGCGAACTTGCGACCATCGAATCGTTGGTCCGGGCTGCCGGATATGCCGAGGACCGTATCGCCATGGATCGTTCCGTCGTGCGCGGCCTCGAATACTACACCGGCCCCGTCTTCGAGGCCGAACTCCTGGCCGAAATCCCCAATGAAGACGGCCAGATCGTGCGCTTCGGCTCGGTCGGCGGCGGCGGCCGCTATGACGGTCTGGTCTCGCGCTTCCGTGGCGAACCGGTGCCGGCGACCGGTTTTTCCATCGGCGTCTCGCGACTGATGACGGCGCTGAAGAACCTCGGCAAGCTGGACGTATCGGAAGTGATCGCGCCGGTCGTCGTGCTGGTCATGGACAAGGATACTGAAAGCCTCGGCCGCTATCAGAAGATGGTCTCGGAATTGCGCGCCGCCGGCATTCGCTCCGAAATGTATCTCGGCGGCGCCGGCATGAAGGCGCAGCTCAAATATGCCGACCGGCGCGATTGCCCCATCGCCGTCATCCAGGGCGGCGACGAGCGGGCCAAGGGCGAATTGCAGATCAAGGACCTGATCGAAGGCGCGCGTATGTCGGCGGAGATCACCGACAACGCCGAATGGCGTGCGGCGCGGCCGGCCCAGGTGACCGTGGCGGAAAGCGAACTGGTCGCCGAGGTGAAGAAGATTTTGGCGGCGCAGGCCGCTGATCGCGCCAAGGGTGGCGCTTGAGCACCCCCCTCTGGCCTGCCGGCCATCTCCCCCGAAAAGGGGGAGATGGGATGTCGCGTAGGTTTTCGCCAATCTCCGATGTTGGGAAAAACGCGCCGAGCCCGAAGCTGCCGATCTCCCCCCTTGCGGGGGAGATGGCCGGCAGGCCGGAGGGGGGGGCCTCGCGCCCAACCTGTCTATGACCTCCCGCCCCGCGATCGCCACCGACATCACCACCCTCTTCGCCGCGCGCAACACGCATGCGGTGGAAGTCGCGGTGCTGCAGCCGGCCGATCCCTTCCTCGATATGGCCGGTGAGGATTTGCGCCGTCGCATTTTCCTGACCGAAAGCGAGACCGGGCAGGCGCTCTGCCTGCGGCCCGAATTCACCATTCCCGTCTGCCTCGACCACATAGCCAGCCAGGCCGGCACGCCGCGCCGCTATTCCTATCTGGGCGAAGTGTTTCGCCAGCGCCGCGAGGGCGGCAATGAGTTCTTCCAGGCCGGCATCGAGGATCTCGGCGACCGCGACACGGCCGAAGCCGATGCTCGTTCAGTGGCCGATGCACACGCATTGCTGTCGCTGGTGCTGCCCAGGCAGTCGCTGGCCGTCACGCTTGGTGACCAGGCGATTTTCGAGGCGGTGCTGGCGGCGCTCGGCCTGCCGCGCGGCTGGCGCATGCGGCTGGCGCGCGCCTTCGGCTCGGCGCCGATGCTGGAGGCAGCACTCGCCGACCTCGCCAACCCACAGCGCAACAGCCAGATCTCCGGGCCGGTCGCGGCGCTTGTCCTCGATGGCGATCTGGACCGTCTTTCCCAGCATATTGCCGGCGGCATGGAGGAAGCCGGCTTGTCAGCATCGGCCGGGCGCGCGCCGTCGGATATCGCGCGGCGGCTGATCGAGAAAGCCGAGTTGCGCAGCGTGCGGCTGTCGAACGAGGCTTTCGCGGCGCTGAAAGATTTTCTGGCGATCGACGTGCCGCTCGATGGCGCGGCCCAGGCATTGGAAACCTTCGCGGCCGGCGCCGGACTTTCGCTGGGTGCGGCGCTGGAAAAATTCTCGGCCCGCGCCAAGGCGATCGAGGCGCATGGCTTGCCCTCCGAAAAAATCCGCTACGACGCCGCTTTCGGCCGTCCGCTCGACTACTACACCGGTGTCGTCTTCGAAATCGCGGCCGCCGACGGCGAGCGCGCCTTGGCCGGTGGCGGGCGCTACGACCGGTTGCTGACGCTGCTCGGTGCCAAGACCGCGATCCCCGGCGTCGGCTTTTCGGTGTGGCTCGACCGCATCGAGGCGCTGCGGGGGGCGGCATCATGATCACGCTCGCCGTTCCCTCGAAGGGTAGGCTCAAGGAGCAGGCGCTGGAGGTGTTGGCCAAGGCCGGCCTCGCCGTCAGCCTGCCCGGCGACGAGCGTAAGTATCATGCCCGCGTCGAGGGCCTGGACAATGTCGAAGTGCTCTTCCTGTCGGCTTCCGAAATATCGGGCGAAATAGGCCAAGGCGCGGTCGATCTCGGCATCACCGGCGAGGACCTGGTGCGGGAAAATCTCGCTGACTGGGAAGTGCGGGCCGAGATCGTCGCCCGCCTCGGCTTCGGCCATGCCGATGTGGTGGTCGCGGTGCCCGAGATCTGGCTCGATGTCGACACCATGGCCGATCTCGACGATGTCGCCGCCGATTTCCGCCAGCGCCATGGCCGCAGGCTGCGGATTGCCACCAAATATTGGCGGCTGACGCAGCAGTTCTTCTCCCAAAAGCACGGCATTCAGGTCTATCGCATCGTCGAGAGCCTCGGCGCCACCGAGGGCGCGCCGGCGGCCGGCCTCGCCGACGTCATCGTCGACATCACCAGCACGGGCTCGACGCTGCGCGCCAACCATCTCAAGGTGCTGGCCGACGGCGTCGTGCTGAAGTCGCAGGCCTGTCTGGTCGCGTCGAGGAAGACACGTGCAGCGGCCGACGACGCCGTTTTGCGCGACATCGTCGCGAAAATGGCGGCAGCGGTCGCATAGCGACCTCCAGGGAAGGGGCTCCAGTACCATCGACGGGATTTCCAGCGTCCCGGCAGGCTGATAGGTTCGGCCAGTCTTGGGAGGAGACAGCGATGCCGGTCAATCTCGACGAGCTGAAGAATGCCACCAATCTGCGCGGACGCGGCGCGCGCGCCGGCAGCGTCTTTATTGCACCGGTCGATGGCAGGGCGCATGTCTCGGGCGACCGCAAAGTGCCGCTGCTCGACAAGACCATTCCCGCGCTGTTCTCCGACACCGTCGGCAAATACGGCACGCTCGATGCCGCCGTGTTCGTCGGCCAGGACAAGCGCTTCACGTGGAGCGAACTGTCGGACACGGTGGATGCACTGGCCGCCGGCTTTCTGGCGCTCGGCCTCCGGAAGGGCGACCGGGTCGGCATCTGGTCGCCCAACCGCTGGGAATGGCTGGTGACGCAATTCGCCACCGCCCGCATCGGCCTGATCCTAGTCAACATCAATCCGGCCTACCGGCTGACCGAGCTGGAATATGCCCTGAACAAGGTTGGCTGCAAGGCACTGGTGACGGCGGCGAGCTTCAAGACATCGGACTATCTCGGCATGATCGAGACTCTGGCGCCGGAGATCGCGACGGCGACACCCGGCAAGCTGAAGGCTGCGAAATTGCCGGCGCTCAGGATCGTCATCCGTATGGGCGAGGAGAACTCGCCAGGCATGTTCAATTTCGGCGACGTGCTGGCCATGGCCGGTCGCGACGAGCATGATAGCCTCGACCGCATCTCGGAAGGGCTGAAGCCTGGCGATGCGATCAACATCCAGTTCACCTCAGGCACGACGGGCGCACCCAAGGGCGCGACGCTCACCCATCTCAACATCGTCAACAACGGCAATTTCGTCACCTCGGCTATCAAGCTCACCGTCGACGATCGGCTCTGCATCCCGGTGCCGCTCTATCACTGCTTCGGCATGTCGATGGGCACCATGGGTTGTGTGTCGAAGGGCGCGACCATGGTTTTCCCGTGCGAGGGGTTCGATCCGGGCCTGACGCTGAAGGCGATCGCGCGGGAGCGCTGCACCGGCCTCTACGGCGTGCCGACCATGTTCGTCGGCATGCTCGATCATCCGGATTTCCCGACCTTCGATCTCTCCAGCCTGCGCACCGGCATCATGGCCGGTTCGCCCTGCCCGATCGAGGTGATGAAGAAGGTGGTCTCGCTCATGCACATGGCTGAAGTGACCATCGCCTACGGCATGACCGAGACCAGTCCGGTCTCGTTCCAGAGCAGCACCGACGATCCGTTGGAAAAGCGTGTCTCGACTGTCGGGCGCATCCACCCGCATGTCGAGGTCAAGGCGATCGCCGTCGACGGCGCCACCGTTGCGGTCGGCGCGCCGGGCGAGCTTTGTACGCGCGGCTATTCGGTGATGAAGGGCTATTGGGACGACGACGAAAAGACTCGCGAGGCGATCGATAGCGATGGCTGGATGCACACCGGCGACCTCGCCACCATCGACGCCGAGGGCTATTGCAACATTGTCGGCCGCGTCAAGGACATGGTCATTCGCGGCGGTGAGAACGTCTATCCCAGAGAGGTCGAGGAATTCCTCTACCGCCATCCCAAGGTGCGGGAAGTGCAGGTCTTCGGCATCCCGGACGCCAAATATGGCGAGGAGCTGTGCGCCTGGATCGTGCTCAAACCCGGCCAGGTCGCCACCGAGCAGGAGATCAAGGCGTTCTGCGCGGGCCAGATCGCCCACTACAAGGTGCCGCGCCATATTCGCTTCCGCACGGAATTGCCGATGACGGTGACCGGCAAACCGCAGAAATTCCTGATGCGTCAGGCGATGGCCGAGGAACTCGGGCTGGTGGCGCAGAAGACGGCGTGAGGCCGGATCAGCCGTGTCGCACAAGCGCGCCGATACCGTCGAGCAGCGCCTGCTGGTCGCCGACCCAGAACCAGTGGTCGTCGCCATCGACCTCCATAAACCGCGCGCCTGGAATCTTGGTCGCTAGGAACCGCCCCGCCTCGATGCGCACGGCGCGGTCGCCGGAACGGTGTAGGATCATCGTCGGGGCGGAGACGTTTGCCAGGAGGTGACGGACATCGGTGTCCCGCAACGCGTCGAGCAGCCCGGCGACCGCACCCGGGCTGGAGGCTGCCCTGAGCAATCCGGCCCACCAGGTCCTCGCCTGGCGGTCGCCAGCGAGGCTCGGTGCGAAGGTGTCGATTTCCGCCGCGCCACCCCAGCCCGCCAGCAGCCGTTGCTTCCACAGATCATACTGCGCGATGGTCAAGGCGTGGGGATAGTCAGGTGCACGGCTGCCTTTGGCGAGCGAGCCCCACAAGACAAGGCCCGTCAGCCGATCGGGATGCTGGACCGCAAAACGGATACAGCCCGGCCCACCCTCCGATGCGCCGACCAGCAAGGCCCGGCGGCTGCCGGCCGCGTTCATGACCGCCAGAATATCCTGCGCCGTCGCCTCGACCGTGGGGCGGGCACCGACTCGGTCGGAAAGTCCCATGCCGCGCCGGTCGAAGAGGATCAGGCGACCTAGGCGCGAAACCGCGGTCAGCCAGGCGCGGCAACCCGGGTCTTCCCAGATACGCTCGACATGTGAAATGAAGCCGGGAACAAGCACGATGTCCGTCGGGCCGCTGCCAAAGATCTGGTACGCGATGTGGATGCCGCCCACCGCGACATAGCGCGTCCTGGGCACGTCCAGGGCGGCGTCCTGAGTTGGCTGGCTCAGCATGGCAAGCGTGGCGGGGTCCGGCGCTACACCGAGTTCGTCCCGCAAGAGCCGGATGCACGTGTCGATCTGCCGCTCGGCCGCCGCCCTGTCCCCGGCCGCCAGATGGGCACGGATCAGATGTCGGTGCGCGCTTTCGCTCAAGGGGTCGAGTGCCACCAGCCGTGTCGCGTGAACGACCGCGCCACGAGGCTGGCTGTAGGCGATCTTGGCGTCGACGAGCCGCTCCAGCGCCTGCACCAGCCGGCCACGCAACGTCTCTCGCCGAAAGAAGACCCATTCCTCGAATTGCGGACAGTCCGGCAGCAAGAAGCCGGCGAGATAGTCGTCTTTGTAGATCTCGGCTGCCTTGTCGAGAGCGCCGGAATTGCAGGCCTGCTCGAAAATCCTGGTGTCGATCTCGGCGGACAACGCCGGGTGCAGGCTTAGCGAGACGCCTGTGGCGGCGATGATCTCGTTGCCGAACGCGATGCGGATTTTGTACAGCGTGCGCCGAAGGCGGGCGCGTGCGGCCTGCTCGTCGGCTTCTGGCCACAACAGCGTGGCGGCGACCTCGCGCGCCACCGGCCCGCTGGCCTCGGCGAGATAGATGAGGAGGGCTGCCGCCTTGCGCAGGGCGAGTTCCACCCGCCGGCCGTTCAAGCGGAACTCCGGAAAACCCAGAAATCGGAATTCCAATCGCTCCATCGATCCGACCACGGCCATGCAGGGACGTTGAGGGGACGCCGGCCTTCTATCCATTCCCACGACGTCGGGCCGATCGGGCCCGATCACGGGACTCCCTTGGAGCGAGAAATGTCACTGGTCAATACTCTCACCCGCCCTGTCGGTGCCGCCAACACACGGCAAGGAGGCTGAGACATGTGCCAATCCTGTCTCTCCTGGTACGCGCGCTGCATTGCTCCCTACCTCGTCCACGCCGGCTGTTCGGCCAACGCTTTCACGGACATGCGAAGGCGCCTGATCCCGCGGGCAGGGGGCGTCGTCGTCGAAGTCGGCTTCGGCTCCGGTCTGAACCTTCCCCATTACGACGCCGCCAGGGTGAAGCGGCTGGTCGGCGTCGATCCCGACGGCACGATGCTGGGCCTGGCCGAACCGAAGAGCCGTTCCGTGCCATTTGATGTCGACTGCATCAGGGCCAGCGGTGAAAGGCTGCCCTTGGCCGACAGCTTCGCCGATACGGTGGTCGTCACCTATGCCTTCTGCACCATTCCGGACCCCGAGGCGGCGCTGACCGAGATCCGGCGCATCCTCAAGTCCACGGGCCGGCTGATCTTCATCGAGCACGGCCAGGCCGAAGGGCCGCATTGCCGCCGGTGGCAGGAGCGTCTGAACCTGATATGGGGCCAGCTCGCCGGCGGCTGCCACCTCAATCGCGATCCATTGCACCTGATCCGCGCGGGGGGCTTCCATATCGTCGAAGCGCAGCGCGAGCGGTTCCAGCTACCCTTCTGGCAGTTGGGAAGTCACCATGCCGGCATCGCGATACCCCTAACGGGTTGACGGGGTTTGTCGTCCGCTAACGCCGCCCGCGCCGTATTTCCGCCGGCCGTGGCGCCGAACCCGGCTCCTGCACCAGCGGCCCCAGCAGCACCTCGCCGAACAGTGGCTGGTAGCTGCGGCGCACCGCCGGGTCCTCCTTGAAGGACAGCGCATATTGCCCGATCTGGTGGAAATAGGTGATGCGGGCCCTGACCAGGCTTTCGTCCTCGGGATAACCCATGGCGCGGAAGGAGCGGGTCAGGAGTTCGATGCGCAGGTCATCGATATCCTTGACCTCCTGCGCCAGCTTTTTCGACGTTCGTGACCAGTCGCGCACGGCGAGGTCGAGCAGGGGACTAAACGGCGCCTCGTCGACCCAAACATGCACGATGTCGGTGAAGAACTGCAGGCCGTCTATATTCTGCATCTCGCGCATAGCCCAGAAGGGCTCGCAATTGATATCTCGCCATTCTTGCAGCAGGCCGTCGCGAAGATCGGCCAGGCTGGTGAAATGGAAATAGAAGCTGCCGCGCGTCACCTTGAATTGCTTGGCGAGGCGGTCGATCTTGACCTCGCCAATGCCGTGCTTCTCCAGCACCTTGCGCGCCGCTGCGATCCAGGCCTCGCGACTCAGCGTCTGCCGCGCCGTCTTCCCGGGTCCCGCGGCTTTGGCTGGTCTCCTGCCTTTGGCCGGGGCGCTGTCCGATTTCATCCGATCAAGACCTTCATCGCACACGCAACGCCCGCAAAACCGTTCGCCGGCTCCGATGCGCTTCGCGACTCATCAAGTGTCCATCTATCGCGGAAGGCGCAACTCAGGGCAATGCGCTGATCCGCTCCAGCATGAGTTCGAAGAACGGCGCGGGATCGATGCGCCGCAGGACGTTGCAGTTCTTGCGCCGGCCGGTGACGTGCCACCAGTCGACGACGGTCATGCCGATTGTCTCAGGCGAGACAATGTCGACCGTCACCGCGCACTGGCGCTGTTCATAGATTTGCGGTGCCAGGAGATAACCGGTGACGCAGGCGTCGTGGATGGGGCGTGCCGGCGTCTCGAATTTGTGGGTGCCATACTGGCGGTAGAAGTCGGCCAGGTTCGCGGCCTCGATCGCCGCGCGGCTGCCGCTTGCGCGCAGGCGGTCGAGCCACTCAGGCGTCATCAGCGCCGTGTAGGTGCAATCGATGCCCGCCATGGTCACCGGCGCGCCGCTGTCGAACACCTTGTGCGCGGCATGCGGGTCGACGAAGATGTTGAACTCAGCCGCCGGCGTCGCGTTGCCACCCTGGAAGAAGCCGCCGCCCATCAGCACCACTTCGCGCAGACGGGGCACGATCCTCGGCTCCATGGTCATGGCCATGGCCAGATTCGTCATTGGCCCGAGCGTGCAAACGGTCAATTCGCCTTCCGGCGCGTCCATGATGGTGCGCACCATGTAGTTCACCGCGTGTTCGCCCCGCAGCGGCGTCACCGGTTCGGCAAGCTCGGCGCCGTCGAGGCCGGTTTCCCCGTGGACATATTCGGCGGTGATCAGCTTGCGCACCATCGGCGCCGGGCAGCCGGCATAAACGGGCACATCGGGCCGCCCGGCGAGTTCGACGACTTTCAGCGCATTCTTCGAGGTCAGGGCAAGCGGCACGTTGCCGCCGACCGTGGTGATGCCGACCACGTCGAGTTCATCAGGCGACCCCAGTGCGAAGAGGATGGCGAAGGCGTCGTCCTGGCCCGGATCGGTATCGATGATGATCTTGCGTGGTGCCATGATGCCGCGTCCTTCCTTTTGCGATCGAAAGCCTATTGATGAGGCCGTTCGGATGTGTAGAAATACAGTACTGTATCTTATGTTCAAGACAGGGTGTTCGAAATGGATGCACAAGAGCGCGGCGATTTTTCCGAAATTCCGATCCTCGACGTTTCGCCGCTCTATGGCGACGACGAAGGCGCGATCAGGGAAACGGCAGCGACGCTGCGCCGCTATCTCGAGACGATCGGCTTCCTCTATGTCACCGGCCACCCCATTCCGCGCACCGATGTCGAAGCGGTCCGCGAGGCCTCCAAGCGTTTCTTCGCCTTGCCCGAGGAGGAGAAGGCGAAGCTGAAGATCGACAAGAATTTCCGCGGCTACTTGCCCTTTGCCGGCTCGACCATCGTGACCTCGTCCGTGGCGGCCGTCAGCAAGCCGAACCAGAGCGAATCGATCTTCTTCATGCACGAGGTCGGCGCCGACGACCCCCGGGCCTTGGCCGGCAAGCCGCTGCAAGGCCCCAACCAGTGGCCTGACGAGGCCGCCCTTGCCGGCTTCAGGGAGACCATCGAGCGCTATGTCCAGGAGATGGGCACGCTCGCCCGCAAGATGGTGCGCGCCATCGCGCTTTCGCTCGGGCTGCCCTCCGACAGTCTCGACCGCTATTTCGAGCAGCCGACGACTTTCCTGCGGCTGCTGCACTATCCGACGCAGCCCCAGGAAGAGGGGCTTTTCGGTTCGGCGCCGCACACCGACTACGGCTTCATCACGCTGCTCGCCCAGGACAATGTCGGCGGCCTCGAGGTCAAGAACAAGGCGGGCGACTGGGTCCCCGCGCCGCCCGTTCCGGATTCCTTCGTCATGAATGTCGGCGACATCCTGGCGCGCTGGTCGAACGACCAGTTCGTCTCGACGCCGCACCGCGTCATCAACCGCTCCGGACGCGAGCGCTATTCGCAGCCCTTCTTCTTCGACCCCTCCATGGACGAGACGATTGCCGCACTTTCGGTCTGTGTGCCGGCCGGCACACAGCCGAAATACGAGCCAGTGCTCTATGGCGATTACCTGATGGAGCGCATCGACAAGAATTATCACTATCGAAAGAAGAAGGCGGCCGAGACAGCCGCTTCGTAAGGGACACCGAGCCCGTGCCGGCCACTGGCCCGGGCTCTGCCGGAAAGACTGCAAACAAGGACAAGAAAAGGGGAACAGCAATGAACAGATATCTGCGAATGACCAGCCTTGCACTGGCGCTCTCCACCACCGTCTGGGGCGGGGTTTCCAAAGCCGCCGACGTGCCGAAATCGGCTGAGGTGAAAGAGAGCGGAACGCTCGCCGTCGCCAACACTCTGGACTTCGCGCCGTTCGAATATCTCGACGCCGACGGCAAGCAGACCGGCATCATCGTCGAACTCGCCGGCGAGGTGGCCAAGCTCGTCGACGCCAAGCTCGATATCCAGCGCACGCCGTTCCCGTCGATGATCCCGGGTCTTGCGGCGGGCCGCTTCAAGATCGCCTGGGAGACCTTCTCGGCCACGCCGGAGCGCCTGAAGCAGGTCGATTTCATCATGTTCCTGAAGGCAGGGCTCGCCGTCTCGACATCGCCTGACAAGAAGGCGAGCTTCAGCGGCGACATGCCGCTCTGTGGCAAGCGCATCGGCGTCTCGGCCGGCAGCGCCTCGGATTTCCTGGTCGACAAGCTCGGTAAGGAATGCACCGACAAGGGCCAAAAGGCTATCGAGAAATCGGTGTTCAACTCCTCCACCGATATCGTCCAGGCCGTGCTTTCGGACCGCGTCGACGCGCGTATGGACGATGCCACCGCATCGAGCTATTTCGAGGTGACGAGCAAGGGCCAGTTGGTGGTCCTGCCGACGCTTTACGAGGTCGCGCCGCTCGGCATGGCGATCGCCAAGGACGACAAGCAGACCGCCGACATGATGGTGGCGGCACTTGCCGAACTGTTCAAGAACGGCACGTACAAGGCTATCCTGGAGAAGTACGGCATGGGCGCCTATGCGATCAAGGAACCCTACTTCGTCGGCACCATGGACGCGCTTCGCGCCGAATAGAGACCATCCGGCGCCTGATGAACATCAGGCGCCGGCCCGCAAGCTGGAGACATCCGATGGGCGTTGCCCTCCCGACCGACATCGGCGTCGAGCCAAGCGTTTCCGCCGCTGTGTCACGACTGACCGTCGTGCCGCAGCGCCGTTATGGCATCTGGGTCGGTACGGCGTTCGCCCTGCTGCTGGCCTTCCTCATCATTCGTGCTTTCGCCAGCAACCCGGCCTTTGCCTGGGGCACGGCAGCCGGATACCTGTTCCATCCCTCGATCATGCGAGGCCTCGGCAACACGCTGATGCTCACCGTCATCATCATGGTGCTGGCGATCGTCGTCGGCACCGTCATCGCCATCATGCGGGTGTCGCCGAGCCCGGTGCTGCGCGCCTTTTCCGGCGTCTATGTCTGGTTCTTCCGGGGTGTCCCAGCCCTGATCCAGCTGATCTTCTGGTTCAACCTGTCGCTGCTGGTGCGCGAAATCTCGCTGACTTTGCCGTTCATAGGCACGCTGTTTTCCGTGCGCACCAATGATTTCATGACGCCGTTCTTCTCCGCCGTGGTGGCGCTTTCGCTGTGCGAGGCCGGCTACATGGCCGAGATCATCCGGGCGGGCATCAAGTCGGTGCCGTCTGGCCAGTCGGAGGCGGCGAGCGCGCTCGGCATGCCCTACCGCATGATCCTGAAGCGCATCACCTTGCCGCAGGCCATGCGCTTCGTGCTGCCGCCGACCGGCAATGAGGCGATCAACCTCCTGAAGATGACGTCGCTGGTGACGTTCATCGCCGTCGACGACCTGTTCTATACCGCGCAGAGCATCTATGCGCGCACCTTCGAGACCATTCCGCTGCTGATCGTGGTCGCCTTCTGGTATCTCGCGGTGGTCAGCATCATGTCGGTGGGGCAGCATTTCCTGGAGCGCCATTTCGGCCGCAGCGATGTCAGACGCGACCCCCTGACGGTGCGCACCTTGCGCAACTTGATCAGCCTGCGCGGCGTTGCCCGATGAGTGATGTGAAGTTCGAAAATCGTACCCGCTTCGGGGTGCCTGCCGATTCCATGGTGTTCGCGCGCGGCGTGCGCAAAACCTATGGCCAGCTTGAAGTTCTCAAAGGCGTCGATCTCGATGTACCGGAGGGATCGGTCGCCTGTATCATCGGCCCGTCGGGATCGGGCAAGAGCACGTTCCTGCGTTGCATCAACCATTTGGAAAAACTCAGCGGCGGCATCCTGCTCGTCGACAGCCAGTTCGTCGGCTACGACCTCCAGGGCGAGAAGCTCTATGAGGTGAAGGACGATCTTCTGTGCCGGCGCCGCGCCGAGATCGGCATGCTGTTCCAGTCGTTCAACCTGTTCTCGCACATGACGGTGATGGAGAACCTGATCGAGGCGCCGACGCAGGTGCGGCGCATTCCAGTCGACCAGGCAAAGACCGAGGCGGAGATGCTGCTGCGGCGTGTCGGCCTGGCCGATAAGGTAGACCGCTATCCCCGCGAACTGTCCGGGGGCCAGCAGCAGCGTGTCGCGATCGCGCGCGCCCTCGCGATGAAGCCCAAGGTGCTGCTCTTCGACGAGCCGACCTCGGCGCTGGATCCGGAACTGGTCGGCGAAGTCCTGCAGGTCATGCGCGACCTTGCCGAGAGCGGCATGACGATGGTCGTCGTCACCCACGAGGTCGGCTTTGCCCGCGAGATCGGCGACCAGCTCGTGTTCATGGACGGCGGCGTGATCGTCGAACGCGGCGCACCGCGCGAGATGATCGCCAACCCGGTGTCGCCGCGCACCCGCGAGTTCCTGTCGCGGGTGCTGTAACGAGCGTTAGGGCCACCTCTCAGGCCGCCAACAGCGCCGGGCCTAGCCCCCGTATAATCTTGGCTAGCTCGACGCATTCCCCGTGCCGCGCATTGTTGCGTCGCCAGGCCAGGCAGATCATGCGCTGCGGCATCGGTTCCTGGAACGGCACGATCTTGAGGTCGGGGATGGTGCCGGCGGGGCCGGTCGCCATTTCGGGGATGAGCGTGACGCCGAGCCCGTGCGCCACCATCTGCAGGAGCGTGGTCAGGCTGGTCGCGCCATAGCTTGCCATCGCCACCGGCCGCACATTGCCGCAGACGGCCAGCGCCTGTTCGCGCAGGCAATGGCCTTCTTCCAGCAGCATCAGTCTTTCCAGCGCCGGGCTCTCGGGTGGAACCGGCGGCGAGGCAAAGGCCGGATCGTCCGACGGCACGGCCAGGAAGAACCGGTCGGGAAAGAGCGCCTCGGTGATCAGTCCTGGATGGTCGAGCGGAAGTGCCGCGATGAAGGCGTCGAGTTTTCGCGATGCGGTGTCTTCGACCAGGGAGGTGGTGACCGCCTCGCGCAATTCGAGCAGCAAGGCCGGGAAATGCTTCTTCAGTTCGGGCAAGGCGCGCGGCAGAAGATAGGGCGCGACAGTCGGGATGATGCCCAGCCGGAAGCGTCCCTCCATGGCCGTGCGGCCGCGCCGGGCCGTCGTTTCCACGTCACGTATATCAGCCAGGATGCGCTCGATACGCGGCAACAGGGCGATCGCCTCGTCCGTCATGCGCACCGACTTGCCGCCGCGTTCGAACAGCCGGCAGTTCAGCCGTTGCTCCATTTCGGCGATCTGCGAGGACAGCGCCGGCTGGCTGACACCGGCAAGTTTCGCCGCACGCCCGAAATGCAGCGTCTGCGCCAGCGCGTCGAAATAATGCATCTGGCGAACTGTCAGTCCGATCATGCGGTCAAGGCCATCATAAGAAAATCCTATCGAAATAAACAGGAAAGACAATTTGTTTTTATCGACGGTCTGGCCTAGGCTGGAATGGTTCCAGATTGGCGCGGGCCGCTGGCCGCCCCCAAAATCTCGGCAAAAAATCAACCTCGGCAAATCAAACCTCGGCAAATTGGAGTGAGAGATGGACGCGAAAACCGACGACAGCAGCGCGGGCAAATGCCCTGTCGCGCATGGATCCGCCGGCCGGACCAACCGTGACTGGTGGCCGAACCAGCTTGACCTTGGCGTTCTCCATCAGCAGTCGAACCTGTCGGACCCGATGGGCGAGGACTTCGACTATGCCAAGGAATTCGCCAGCCTCGATCTCGATGCGGTCATCAAGGACCTGCACCAAGTGATGACGGATTCGCAGGATTGGTGGCCCGCCGACTTCGGCCATTACGGGCCGCTGTTCATCCGCATGGCCTGGCACAGCGCCGGCACCTACCGCATCGGTGATGGCCGCGGCGGTGCCGGAGCCGGCCAGCAGCGTTTCGCGCCGCTCAACAGCTGGCCTGACAACGCCAATCTCGACAAGGCGCGCCGCCTGCTCTGGCCGGTCAAGCAGAAATACGGCCGCAAGATTTCCTGGGCCGACCTGTTGATCCTCACCGGCAACGTCGCGCTGGAATCGATGGGCTTCAAGACCTTCGGCTTCGCCGGCGGCCGCGCCGACGTCTGGGAGCCCGAGCAGGACGTGGACTGGGGTTCGGAAACCAAGTGGCTGGGCGACGAGCGCTACTCGGGCGATCGTGAGCTTCGCGGCCATCTCGGCGCCGTGCAGATGGGCCTGATCTACGTCAATCCGGAAGGGCCGAACGGCAAGCCCGATCCGCTGGCCTCGGCCCGTGATATCCGGGAAACCTTCGCGCGCATGGCGATGAACGATGAGGAAACCGTGGCGCTGATCGCCGGCGGTCACACCTTCGGCAAGACCCATGGCGCCGGCGATGCCTCGCTGGTGGGCGCTGAGCCGGAAGGTGCCGGCATCGAGGCGCAGGGCCTCGGCTGGTCGAGCAAACATGCGTCAGGCATTGCCGGCGACGCCATCACCTCGGGTCTCGAAGTCACCTGGACCACGACGCCGACCAAGTGGAGCAACAACTTCTTCGACAATCTGTTCAATTTCGAATGGGAGCTGACGAAGAGCCCGGCGGGCGCCCATCAGTGGACACCGAAGGGTGGCGCCGGTGCCGGCACGGTGCCGGATGCGCACAACCCCTCGAAGCATCACGCGCCGGCCATGCTGACCACCGACCTCGCGCTGCGGGCCGACCCGGCCTATGAGAAGGTCTCGCGGCGTTTCCATGAACATCCGGATCAGTTCGCCGATGCCTTCGCCCGCGCCTGGTTCAAGCTGACCCACCGCGACATGGGTCCGGCGGTGCGCTATCTCGGCCCGTTGGTGCCCAAGGAAGAGCTGATCTGGCAGGACCCGATCCCGGCGCTCGACCATGAACTGGTCAGCGAGCAGGACATCGCATCGCTGAAGGCCAAGATCCTGGCCTCCGGCCTGTCGGTTTCCGAACTGGTCTCGACGGCCTGGGCCTCGGCTTCGACCTTCCGCAACTCCGACAAGCGCGGCGGCGCCAATGGCGCACGCATCCGGTTGGTGCCGCAGAAGGACTGGGAAGTCAACCAGCCGGCCGAACTGTCGAAGGTGGTTGCCAGGCTCGAAGGCATCCAGACGGAGTTCAACACCGCGCAGACCGGCGACAAGAAGGTCTCGCTGGCCGACCTGATCGTGCTCGGCGGTGTCGCCGCGGTCGAGAAGGCCGCGAAGGATGGCGGCAACGACGTGAACGTGCCGTTCACGCCCGGCCGCATGGATGCATCGCAGGAGCAGACGGATGTCCACTCCTTTGCCGCGCTCGAGCCGAAAGTCGACGGCTTCCGCAACTATGTCAGGGGCAAGCAGCCCATGTCGGTTGAGGCCATGCTGGTCGACCGCGCGCAGTTGCTGGGCCTGACGGCGCCGGAACTGACGGTGCTTGTCGGCGGCCTCCGCGTGCTTGGCGCCAACACCGGGCACTCGAAGCACGGCGTGTTCACCGATAGGCCGGGTACGCTGACCAACGACTTTTTCGTCAACCTGCTCAGCATGAGCACGGTCTGGGATCCGGCTGCAGGTTCTGTTCCGGGTTCGGAAGAAGTGTACGAAGCGCGCGACCGCAAAACCAAGGCAGTCAGGTGGACCGGCACCCGTGCCGACCTGATCTTCGGTTCGCATGCGCAACTGCGGGCATTGGCCGAGGTCTACGGATCGGCGGACGCCGGGCAGAAATTCGCCCGGGATTTCGTTGCGGCATGGACCAAGGTGATGAACGCCGACCGCTTTGACATCGCGGCCTGACCCGAGCTTGAGGACCTACGCAAGAGGCGCGGGCCACGGCCCGCGCCTCTTGCATTCAGGCTCTGGAATCAATCCTTCTCGAAGACACGCGCCTTAGCGACGACGCCGGCAATGGCGCCGCCGATCAGCGGTGCGACGATGAACAACCAGAGCTGGCTGAGTGCGGCGCCGCCGGTAAACAGCGCCGGGCCGATCGAGCGCGCTGGATTGACCGAGGTACCGGTGACCGGGATCATCGCGAAGTGAATGCCCGCTAGCGTCAGGCCGATGACCAGGCCGGCAAACGCCGTCGAGTGCTTTTCAGCGGTAACGCCAAGGATCACCGTGACGAAGGTGAAGGTGCCGATCAGCTCCCACAGGAACGCCGAGCTCATGCCCCATTTCGTCTCGTCCCAGCCATTGGCACCGAAGCCGCCGGTATGGCCGCCGGTCTGGCCGGAAACGATGATCCACAACGCCAGCGAGGCGATGATGGCGCCGATGACCTGCGCGATCCAATAGGGGATGACGTCCTTGGCCGGCAGCCGGCCGGCAAGGAATACGCCGAGCGTCACCGCCGGATTGAGATGCGCGCCCGAAATCGGGCCGATCGCATAGGCCGCCGCGATGAGGCCGATGCCGAATGCCAGACCGATGCCTTCCTGGCCAAGCGGCAGCGCGCCGCCGAAGCCGCCCGTCACCACGGACGCCGTACCGATGAACACCAACAGAAATGTACCTAGAACTTCCGCCAGATAAGTCTTCATTGCCCTCTCCTCGTGAAGATCCGCCGGTCCACGTTTTCCGCGCCGCGAATCATGACGGCAAGAGTATTCCCAACCGAAAAACTTGGAAAGCAGAGCTGTAGTGCCACACGCCGTCCTTCCGGCCGCCAGTTAAGAACATTAGAAATCTTGTATCTACTAGTCTGCCTGCTGCTAACCGCCGTGAAGATTTACCGGTCGGACAAGTTTCGCCGACCACCGCCAGCTTGCCCTCGCGGCGAAGCCGGGCGGGGTTCAATCCGGACGTGAAAGGCTCTAAGAGCAGACCGGATAATGTGCTCGATTGATGGAATGACGAATGCGACTGGGCGGACGGCTGGCTGCGGCCATTGAAGTGCTGGAGGACATTGGTCGGCGTCACCGGCCGGTAGCCGACGCGCTGAAGGATTGGGGCCTGTCCCATCGCTTCGCCGGCGGTGGGGATCGCGCCGCGATCGGCAACATCGTCTACGACGCGCTGCGCCGTAAGCGCTCCGCCGGCTGGTTGCTGGGCGAAGACACACCGCGTGCCATCGGCTTCGGGGCGCTGCTGCTCGAATGGAGCCAGACGGCGCAGTCGCTCAACGCAGCGCTCGAAGGTGACAAATTCGCGCCGCCGCTGCTGAGCGCCACGGAACTCCAGGCAATCGCGGAACGCCGGCTTGCCGACGCGCCGCCTGCTGTTCGCGCCGACATTCCCGATTGGTGCGAACCGCTTTTCCAGCGGGCCTTCGGCGAGACATGGGTCGAGGAGGGCGCGGCGCTCGCCACACGTCCGCCGCTCGACATCCGGGTCAACACGCTGCAGGCCGATCGCGCCAAGGTGTTGGCCGAACTCGCGCAGACCGGTGCCAGTGCCGCACGGATCGCACCCTACGGCATCCGCATCCCGCCGATCGACGGTGACGGCCGGCATCCGAACGTGCAAGCCGAGCCGGCCTTTCAGAAAGGCTGGTTCGAGGTCCAGGACGAGGGGTCGCAAATTGCGGCGGCGCTTGCCGGCGCGACGGCTGGCATGCAGGTGCTCGATTTCTGCGCCGGCGCAGGCGGCAAGACGCTGGCTTTGTCGGCGGCGATGGACAACCACGGTCAAATCTTCGCTCACGATGCCGAAAAGGCGCGGCTGGCGCCAATCTTCGACCGCATTCGCCGCTCGGAAAACCGCAATGTGCAGGTCGCCACCAAGCCGGCCGAGCTTGCCCCGCTGACCGGCCACATGGACATCGTGCTGGTCGACGCGCCCTGCACCGGCAGCGGCACCTGGCGGCGGCGTCCCGACGCCAAATGGCGGCTGACGCAGAGACAGCTTGATGCCCGCAAGGGCGAGCAGGCGACGATCCTCGATGCCGCCAGAACCTACGTCAAACCCGGTGGCCTGCTGGTCTACGTAACCTGCTCCGTGTTCGACGAGGAGAACGGTGAACAAATCGCCGCGTTTCGCGAGCGGCACGGCGGCTTTGCCCCGGTCGATCATCGCCAGCTCTGGGACAGCCGTTTTCCCGGCCATACCGCCGCGATGCGGATCGGTGCCCTGGGTGGCATTTCGCTCTCGCCGGCGCTGAGCGGCACAGACGGATTTTATTTTTGCGCCATGCGCCGGGCGTACTGACGCTGCCGTTGACAGCTGCCCGCAGCGCCCCAATTGCAGACGCGCGGCGTTGCGCCGCCACAGGGTGAGTGCTTGCAAAGATATCTGTCGCTTCTGCTGTTCCTCGTCCTGGTGCTGGGCGGAGGCCTGCTGATCGGTTTCGCCACCTTGCCAGGTGCCTGGTATGCATCGCTGGCCAAGCCTTCCTTCAATCCGCCCAACTGGATTTTCGCGCCTGCCTGGACACTGCTCTATGTGCTGATCGCCGTGGCCGGCTGGCGGACATGGTTGCAGGACCCGGCCGGCACCGCGATGAAGATCTGGGGCGCTCAGCTCGTCCTGAATTTCCTGTGGTCGCCAATCTTCTTCGGCGCAAAAATGATGGGGTCTGCTCTGGTCATCATCGTGCTTCTTCTGGCCGTCATCGTGCTGTTTATCGCCAGCGTCTGGACCCGCGATCGGCTCACCGGCTGGCTTTTCGTGCCCTACGCGGCGTGGGTGGCGTTCGCCACCTTGCTCAACGCCTCGCTTCTTTGGCTGAACTAGGTGGCGTGCGGTTTGCTGCAGTGCAGCAAAAGCATTTGCCTGCCGCTCATGCCTCTGCGATAAGCTTTCCCGGCAAACGTGAAGGCAACGGCGATGGCAGCAAAGATCGTACCGGCTCCGGACTATGAGGATCGCGTCAGGGCGTCCTTCGCACGCCAGCAGGCGATGGCGACGATCGGCGCCGAACTGACATTGGTGACCCCCGGCATCATCGAGATCGAGATGCCTTATTCGGCGGCGCTGACCCAGCAGCATGGGTTCCTGCATGCCGGCGTCATTTCGACGGCGCTGGACTCGGCTTGCGGCTATGCGGCGTTCTCGCTCATGCCGGAGAATTCCGGCGTGCTGACCATCGAATTCAAGGTCAACCTTCTGGCGCCGGGCCGGGGCGAGCGTTTTCTGTTCCGCGGTTCGGTGACCAAACCCGGCCGTACCATCATCGTTGCCGACGGCCAGGCCTATGCTTTCGCCGCCGATGGCGAGGCCAAGCTGATCGCCACCATGACCGGGACGATGATGACGGTGCTAGGCCGTGATGGTATCGCTGGGTGAGTGGCCGGTTCGCCGCAGGCGAATTTAATTGTGCCGGTGGCACGGAGCTGCCGCCGGCAGCGGCCAGGCCGTTGGTCATAATGTAGCGCAAGCAGGAGGATCGCCATGACTGGCAGCGTCGTGCGCATTGGCGGCAAGGATGTCCTCTTCGTCATGGCGGCGCGGGCCGAATATGGCCCGCATCTGCAGCGATTGTTCACGCCGCTGATGACGGGCGTGGGCCCGGTCGAGGCCGGCGTGCGGCTGGGCGCCGAGCTCTCCTGGTTGAAATCGGACAAGGCATTGCCCGATCTGGTGGTATCGCTCGGCTCTGCTGGTAGCCGGACCCTGGAGCAGACCGAAATCTACCAGGCCGTCTCCGTCAGCTATCGCGACATCGATGCCTCGCCGCTGGGCTTCGAAAAAGGCGCGACGCCGTTTCTCGACCTGCCGGTGATCGTACCGTTGCCGTTGCGTATTCCCGAAATCAAGGAGGCGACACTGTCGACCGGCGGCGCCGTCATTACCGGCGCGGCGTACGAAGTGATCGCCGCCGACATGGTCGATATGGAGACCTTCGCCTGCCTGCGCGCCTGTCAGCTTTTCGACATCCCGCTCATCGGGCTGCGCGGCATTTCCGACGGCGCGGCTGATCTCAGGCACGTCGGCGACTGGACCGAATATCTGCACGTCATCGATGAAAAGCTGGCCGACGCCGTCATGCGGCTCGAACAGGCGATCGGTTCGGGCTTGCTCCGGCCGGATTCACCTCGTGACGAGGCGATACCGCTCTGAAAGTCAGGCGACGCAACCCATTGCGCAGACTCGTTTCTTTCTCTAAAGGCTCGCCATGACGACAGCCAATCACACCGACACCGTCCTGATTGTCGATTTCGGCAGCCAGTTTACGCAGCTCATCGCCCGCCGCATCCGCGAGGCCGGCGTGTTTTCCGAGATCGTGCCGTTCCAGTCGGCCGAGGCGGCATTCAAGCGCATCAACCCAAAAGCGGTCATCCTGTCCGGCGGCCCGGCTTCGACGTCCGATATCGGCAGCCCGCGCGCGCCGCAGATCGTCTTCGATGCCGGCGTGCCTGTGCTTGGCATCTGCTATGGCCAGATGGCCATGTGCGTGCAGATGGGTGGCGTCGCCGAAAGCTCCAACCATCGCGAATTCGGCCGCGCCTTTGTCGAGATCGAGAAGGACAGCCCGCTATTCGAGGGCCTGTGGGCCACAGGCCAGCGCCATCAGGTGTGGATGAGTCATGGCGATCGCGTCATCGCCCTGCCGCCTGGCTTCGAGGTGTTCGGCAAATCGGAAAGCTCGCCCTTCGCCATCTTCGGCAATGTCGAACGCAGGATGTACGGCATCATGTTCCACCCCGAGGTGGTGCATACGCCGGATGGTGCCAGGCTGCTCAGGAACTTCGTCCACAACATCGCCGGCATCGAAGGCGACTGGACGATGCGCGCCTATCGCGAGCACGCGGTCGAGGCGATCCGCAAGCAGGTCGGCAAGGGCAAGGTCATCTGCGCGCTGTCGGGCGGCGTGGATTCCTCGGTGGCGGCGCTGCTCATCCACGAGGCGGTCGGCGACCAGCTCACCTGCATTCTTGTCGACCATGGCCTGATGCGCAAGGACGAGGCCGCTGGTGTGGTGGCTATGTTCCGCCAGCACTACAATCTGCCTTTGATCCTGGTCGACGCCTCGGAAAAATTCATCTCTGCGCTGGAAGGCGAGTCCGACCCGGAAAAGAAGCGCAAGACCATTGGCCGGTTGTTCATCGAAGTGTTCGAGGACGAGGCCAAGAAGCTCGGCGGCGCCGATTTCCTGGCGCAAGGCACGCTCTATCCCGACGTGATCGAGAGCGTCTCCTTCACCGGCGGCCCCTCGGTCACCATCAAGTCCCACCACAATGTCGGCGGCCTGCCCGAGCGCATGAACATGCAACTGGTCGAGCCGTTGCGCGAACTGTTCAAGGACGAGGTGAGGGCGCTGGGCAAGGAACTCGGCCTGCCCGAAAGCTTCATCGGGCGCCATCCGTTCCCTGGCCCCGGCCTAGCCATCCGCTGCCCGGGCGGCATCACGCGGGAAAAGCTGGAGATCCTGCGCGAGGCCGATGCAATCTATCTCGACGAAATCCGCAAGGCCGGCCTCTATGACGCGATCTGGCAGGCCTTCGCCGTGCTGCTGCCGGTGCAGACTGTCGGCGTCATGGGCGACGGCCGCACCTACGAATTCGTCTGCGCGCTACGCGCCGTGACCTCCGTCGACGGCATGACGGCTGACTTCTACCACTACGACATGGCCTTCCTGGGCGCCGCCGCCACCCGCATCATCAATGAAGTCCGCGGCATCAACCGCGTGGTGTATGACGTGACGTCGAAGCCGCCTGGCACAATCGAGTGGGAGTGAAGGATACAAACGACGCCAATAGCGTAGGTTCGGCGGCGGTTTTCGCCGTCGAGAATTGTTCTTGTGTCCGTGTCTCACTTTCGCTGAACTGGTATTCTTCATCTCCAATCTGGCAAGTCCGATCTGCCCAAGTCCCTTACGAGGTAAAGACCTTTAAGAAGGGGGCTACGGCGTAAAACGGCGTGCACAAAGGCAAGGTCTGCTTCGCGCCTTGTCATCCTCGGAGTGATCTGCGTTGGAGCGCGAAATTTCCGGATGTCCGGCTCGCCCGTGGCAGTGATCAAGGGCCAGCGTTAGTGCGCTGGCGGGCTCTCGTTACGCTGCCCCTCATATTCTGCGCGCTGGCTCATATCAGGCGAGCGCTCGTTCGATCTCACAAGCCGATCCGGGTGGCTGTAGCTCCTTCATGTTGAATATTAACCGTTCGCCCAAGTTGGACGTTGACGCCTCCTCCCCAGTAGAGTTAATAATCTCCTAATATAAGCATTGTCTAAAATCTCTTGATCGGAAACCGGCGATTTAGGCGATGCAATTGGGTTGGGAGACGCAGCGCTGCGACAACGCCGTCGCAGCCGTCATTTATCGAACCACCACCCGTCTGTGAGCGGCTGTTCGTAAGGCGGTAACCTTGGGGTGGCTTGGATGATGCGCTGACAATAGATGGCCAGGAGTTTCTGACGGGGAACGGTTTGTCTTTCAGTGCGGTCGGTAAACGGATGTGGGGGGCATCTGTGCGTGGGTAAAAGGGGGTTGAAATGGCGTCTTCTCAAATTGCAGACGGCGACGGAACTGCGAAGCCGCAAGCTGGCGATGATGCCTACAGTTTTTCCGAAGATGCGACCGTTTCCACTCCGCTGGCCGTCGTTTCTCTCGATGTGTTGAGCAAGGATTTAGTCGGAATCGTACTTTGCTCTAGCGACGATGGGTTTTCCACCTCGACCAATAGGAAGAAATCCGCTGTTGCCTGCGAAAGTTCAGCACGCACCAGTCTGTGTTTGCCGGACTCGTGGGCTTGGGCGTTTGGCATTGGCACACATGTCATTGGTCTGAACGCGAACTCATTTGGTCTGGCGCTCTCGCCTGGGATCAAGCCGTTTGTCGGCGAAGGCGAACTTGCCCTCACAGGTTCACAGTTTTTGAGCGACGCCGCTGCAAGCGGTAGGTCAATGTCGACATTTCTTAATCGACAAGAACAATTGGCAAGATAGGGGACGGGCATGGCGACGACCATTGGCACAAGCGGCAACGACAATCTGGTTGGCGGTAGCGGAGATGACGTGCTTTTGGGCGGCGCGGGAAGCGATCGCCTGAATGGCGGGTCAGGCGCCGATACGCTCGACGGAGGCAGTGGCTTCGATACTGTCCTGGGCGGATCGGGAGCGGACACGCTCATCTATCGCGCGTGGGAAAATCAATACAAGTTTGGTGGCCAAGTCTACGGCACCGGGACAACCGTCGGACAAACAACCTTTTCCGGCTACGACGTCTATGATGGTGGTAACGGCAATGCTGCGAAAGGCACCGCCGACATCGATACGCTCGCTATCTATCTGAGCAATGATCAACTGGCCAATACGTCATTCATGACGGCGTTTAACGCTGAAATTGCCCAGTTTCGTGCCTTCATAGCCGCAAACTCGAACTCGAATACCGGCCAAGCAGGTCAGGCAGAGTTTACATTCACCACGATCAATCTAAAAGTTTCTGCAATCGAGCAGGTTACTGTTCTCGATAACGACGGACGTGTTCCTATATTCGTCAATATTGTCGATTCTTCCTTAAATGATAATGTCAACAACTCGGTCGTAACATTCACTTTCGTTGGCCCGGTGACGGGCTTCACTTTAGCCGACGTTACGGCAACCCACGGCACGCTGACTGATTTTGTGATGATTGATGCTTCGCATTATACGGCGAAGTTTACAGCAACAGACGGCTTCGCCGGCACCGGATCGGTGTCGGTCACGGCCGGCAGCTACACCGATACCGCCGGCAACGCCGGTAGTTCTGGCTCCGACACCGTCACCGTCGACACCCAGAATCCGACCCTGACCGTCGACATCGTCGACGGCGCCCTCAACGAC
>NZ_JAIUGR010000021.1:0-90320 GCF_020164695.1 Mesorhizobium sp. ESP6-5 | reverse complement strand
ACGTTACCATCTCGAGCGCGGTCTGTTCAGGGGCGGGTCGCTTCAACATGACCCAGTGAATCAAAAACCCCCGGCAAAAGCCAGGGGTTTGTCAGCAGTCTGACCCGTGGGATCGCTCCCACGGGTTTTTGGTCGCCTGAGACATTTCTGTTCCCCAAAGTCAGGGAAGCAGGATTCTAGGGATCAGGGGGTGCCGCCGCCGGGAATGCCGGGCGCCAGCTTGCTGGCGCCGTTGATGATCTGGCTGAGGAAGTTCTGGTCCTTGCCGCCGGTTGGCGTGGTGCGCGAAATGAAGTCGAAGATCTTGCCGTCCTTCAAGCCGTAATTGGCGATCTGGGTGACGCGGCTGTCCGGGCCGAAATAGACCGCCAGCACTTTCTGGTCGACCAGCCTCGGCTTGTCGAACGCGACGTAGCGCTTGCGCGTCTGCGAAATATAGTAAAACGCCTCATTGTCGAAAGTCGCCGTGGTCGACGGCGTGCCGAGTGCAAGGAGCACCTGCTCGCGGCTGGAACCGACCGGCACGGAATCGATCGCCTGCTGATCGAGGACATAGCCTTGCGTGAACGTCTCGCTCGGACTGAGGTCGCCGATCATCTTGTTGGTGTGGCATGCCGACAGCGCCGCTACGATAGCCAGCAGCGAGATCGCGCCGGCAGCCCTGGAATTGAAACCCGACTTGAAATTCAGCGCGCGCAACAACAATTCTCCATTATATCGCCGCAACTTGCGCTGGGCCGCAAAACCGGTAAACCAGCTTGCTTGCCGATGCAACAAGGCCAATTCAACAAACGGTCCCCGGAGACCATCCCCATGTTCCAGCGCCTTTTTGGCCGCGAACGCCACGCCAACCGCGCCATCACCGACGCGCTTTACGCACAAATCGTGGCGGCGGCGCGGCAGACTGTTTTTTATTCCCACTGGAATGTGCCGGACACGCCGCTTGGCCGTTTCGAGATGCTTTCGCTGCACATGTTCCTGGTCCAGCACCGCTTGCGCGGAGAGGACGGCGTGGCGCAAGAGATCGCGCAGGTGCTGATCGACGAATTCTTTCTCGACGTCGATCATTCGCTGCGAGAACTGGGCATTGGTGACGTGGGTGTGCCAAAACGCATGAAGAAGCTGGCGAAGATGTTCTATGGCCGCACCGCCGCCTTTGATGATGCGCTGGAACGAAACGACCATGACGGTCTGACCGCGGCACTTGCCCGCAATGTCCGTCCCGACGCCGGCGGCTGGCCGGAAGCGTCGCGTTTGGCCGGGTATGTCGCCGACGCCAGCCGGCAACTGAGTGCGCAGCCGACCGAATCGATCGTTGCCGGCACTGTGGCGTTTCCTGTAGCCAACGGAGGCTGATCGATGAAACACGTGGATATGCAAAGTCCGGTATCCTTTTTCGCCAATGTCGCGCGTCTGCCGCACAAAGGGCTGCCGGTTGTGATCGAGGCCGATGCCGCGCAGCGCGCGGCACTTGCCGAGGCCCATGGGCTGCTGTCGGTCGAAGCCTATCGCGCCGAACTGCTGGTTACGTCATGGAAGCGCAACGGCGTTAAGGTCAGCGGCCGTGTCGAGGCGGACATTACCCAGGCCTGCATCGTCACGCTCGACCCCATCGAAGCGCATGTTGAAGAGCCGTTCGAGGCGCTGCTCTTGCCCGAGGACTCCAAACTCGGACGGCAGGGATTCGAAGGTGGCGGCGAAATCCTGCTCGATGCCGACGGCCCCGACAGTCCCGAGACATTTTCGGGCGACACCATCGATGTCGGGGCACTTGCCGAACAGTTCTTCGGCTTGGCCATCGATCCGTATCCGCGCAAGCCCGGCGCCTCGATTGGCACCGATGACGACACCGGACCGGCCGAGAATGAATTTCAGCAAAAACTGCGATCCTTGCTGCGAAAATCCTGAAAACCTCGCTCGCGACGGAAAAGTCGGTTGTGCGACAGCCTAAAACCGCTATTTTCGCCGAACCTTTGCGATCACTAAAACGACTTGCCGCCTAACCGTGAGATGAATACCGCGTGATCAGGATTTCCATCGATGCCATGGGCGGCGATCACGGACCAGCCGTGGTCATTCCGGCGCTCATGACGGTCGCGACCCGCCGTCCCGACATCCGCTTCGTCATCTACGGACGTGAGGAACTGGTGCGCCCGGAACTCGCCAAATTCCCCAAATTGGCCGAGGTCAGCGAGTTCTTCCACTGCGAGATCGCGGTCAGGATGGATGACAAGCCGAGCCAGGCGCTGCGCCATGGCCGCTGGAAATCGTCGATGTGGAAGGCGGTCGAGGCGGTGAAGTCGGGCGCTGCGGATGCATGCATCTCCGCCGGCAATACCGGTGCGCTGATGGCGATGTCTAAATTCTGCCTGCGCACCATGGCGACCATCGACCGCCCGGCGATCGCGGCATTATGGCCGACATTGCGCGGCGAAAGCGTGGTTCTGGACGTCGGCGCCACCATCGGCGCCGACGCGCACCAGCTCATTGATTTTGCCATTCTCGGCACCGGCATGGCGCGTTCCGTGTTCGGCATCGCCCGACCCACGGTTGGCCTGCTCAATGTCGGTGTGGAGGAGATCAAGGGCCAGGAAGAGGTCAAGGAGGCGGGACGCATGTTGCGCGAAGCCAATATGGCCTCGATGAATTACCATGGCTTTGTCGAAGGCGACGATATCGGCAAGGGCACGGTCGACGTCGTGGTGACGGAAGGCTTTGCCGGCAATATTGCTCTCAAGACGGCGGAAGGCACCGCGCGCCAGATAGCTGGCTATCTGCGCGCCGCGATGAGCCGCACCCTGATGGCCAAGATCGGCTATGTCTTCGCCAAGGGCGCCTTCGACCGCCTGCGCGAAAAGATGGATGTCGGCCGCTCCAATGGCGGCGTCTTCCTGGGGCTGAATGGCATCGTCGTCAAAAGCCATGGCGGTGCCGACTCGGACGGTTTCGCCGCGGCGATCGAACTCGGCTATGACATGGTGCGCAACAATCTGCTTGATCGCATCGAGGCCGACCTCGACCTGTTTCATGCGCGCAACCCGCATGCCCTGACATCAAGGAAATCCGACGTCGTTACCGACGCAAGGGAATAGGAAAGAATTTTGATCAGATCAGTTGTGCGCGGCACGGGCGCCGCGCTGCCCCGCCGCATCATGAAGAATGCCGATTTTGAAGGTATGGTCGAGACCTCCGACGAGTGGATCGCTCAGCGCACCGGCATCCGCCAGCGCCATATCGCGGCTGATGACGAGACGACGGCTTCGCTGGGCGAGGCCGCGGCGCGTGCCGCCCTTGCCGATGCGGGATTGACCCCGGGCGATATCGATCTGGTCGTACTGGCGACCTCGACCCCCAACAACACGTTCCCGGCTACCGCGGTCGAGATCCAGAACCGGCTCGGCATGCAGCACGGTTTTGCCTTCGACATGCAGGCGGTATGCTCGGGTTTCGTCTATGCGGTGACGACAGCCGATCTCTACATCCGCGGTGGCCTTGCAAAGCGCGTGCTGGTGATAGGCTCGGAGACCTTCTCACGCATCCTCGACTGGAGCGATCGCTCGACCTGCGTGCTGTTCGGCGATGGCGCCGGTGCGGTCGTTCTGGAAGCCGGTGAGGGGGCCGGCACGATCGCCGACCGTGGCGTCCTGGCGGCCAGCCTGCGTTCCGACGGCTCGCACAAGGAAAAGCTTTTCGTCGACGGCGGACCGTCGACGACGGGCACGGTCGGTCATCTGCGCATGGAGGGACGCGAGGTCTTCAAGCACGCGGTCGGCATGATCACCGATGTCATCGAGGCGACCTTCTCGGCCGCCGGTATTACCGCCGACGATCTCGACTGGTTCGTGCCTCACCAGGCCAATAAACGGATTATTGACGCTTCAGCCAAAAAGCTCGGGATAGCTGAGCAAAAGGTGGTGGTGACCGTCGATTTGCACGGTAACACCTCGGCTGCTTCCGTACCGCTGGCGCTGTCGGTGGCCGTCGCCGACGGCCGCATCAAGAAGGGAGATCTGGTGCTCCTGGAGGCGATGGGCGGCGGCTTCACCTGGGGCGCCGTTCTGGTTCGCTGGTAAGTGCAGAACGGTCCGGTTTCGGTCCTTGACCTTGCCGGATCAATTACTTAGGCTCTGCCGTTGTTGTGCCGATTTTATGTTTGAGCTGATGGGACGGTCGCATGGGGGGAAAGACACTTACGCGCGCCGACCTTGCCGAGGCCGTCTACCGAAAGGTCGGTCTGTCGCGCACTGAATCCGCCGAACTCGTCGAGGCGGTGCTGGACGAAATCTGCGAAGCGATCGTGCGCGGCGAGACGGTGAAGCTGTCGTCTTTCGCGACATTTCATGTCCGCTCCAAGAATGAGCGGATCGGGCGCAATCCCAAGACCGGGGAGGAAGTACCGATCCTGCCGCGCCGGGTGATGACCTTCAAATCGTCCAACGTCCTGAAGAACCGCATCCTGCGTTCCCACCAGAACAGCAAGGCCAAGGGCGGCAAATAGCCTCGATTGCACGGTTGAAAACCGGCTCCGCGACAACGGCGGACTTGAATATTGCTTCACAAACCGCTGAAATAAGGCCCGATTCGGCAGCATGGCCGGATGGGTGTTCTGGCTTATGATCGATTCCGCACCTGCGGAACAAGCTCTTCTCATTGTTGAGCGGGATCTCGTCGGAGCACCGTTCCGGGCTACACGCCAGCGTGAGGATTTCGCCCATGGACAAGAGCCCTGACGCCTTCCGCACCATCAGCGAGGTCGCTGAAGATCTCGACCTGCCACAGCATGTGCTGCGTTTCTGGGAGACGCGCTTCAATCAGATCAAGCCGATGAAGCGTGGCGGCGGCCGCCGCTACTACCGGCCGCAGGATGTCGAACTGATCAAGGGCATCCGCCATATGCTCTATGACCAGGGCTACACCATCAAGGGCGTGCAAAAGCTGCTGCGGGAAAACGGCAATCATTTCCTGGTCGCCATCGGCAATGGCGACATGGCCGCCGTCGAGGCGATCTCGCAGCGCAAGCAGGCCGATCAGGTGCCGTTGACGCCGGCAGCCCAGCCGCGCGGCGGAGATGACGAACTGGTTGGCCAGCCAAGGGTCAAGCCCAGCCGCCGCTTTTTCGGCCTGGGCAAGGGCGACGAGGAAGGTCCGGTTGCGCCGGACGCGTCGAAGCTCTCGCGTGACAACCGCGCGCTGCTGCAGGAGGCGCTGTTTGACCTCCTGGAATGCAAGCGCCTGCTCGACCAGGTGCGCTGACCGCCGCGAAGCGCTTTAAAGCCTCGAAACTGGAACTCGCTTTGGGGTGAGGCGTTACGTTTCCTTCTGCAAGACAAGGAAACGCATGATGGCATCATTTTCGACCCTTTCGGACATCGACCTCGAAAAGCAGGTCGCGGCTCTCTCGAGGGAACTCGCCGCGTTGCGCAAGGCAGTGTCGAAGCGGGGTGGCGCTTACTATGAAGACGGCCGTGATGCTGCTCTTGATACGTATTCGGATCTTGCGGAGCGTCTGCGCGATGCCATGCCGGCAATCCGCAAACAGGGCAGGGTGATCGAGAAATCGGCACGCGACCATCCGGCGGCGGCCGCTGCGGTCGGCCTTGTCGTACTCGGTCTGGTCGCCAGCCTGCTGTTCAGCCGGCGCTGACTGCTACCCAAGAATTTCAGAGAGAAAATCGCGGCTCGCCCTCCGGGCGCGGCCGCTATTCCCATTGACGTCAGCGGTTTGCGATACCGCTCCGGTATCTGGCCGAAGCGCGTCGACATGGAGGCGCACGGCACCGCTGTGCTGCCGGTGCAGAAAGGCGGATCGATCGATCCGCCACAGCCGCTCGATTTCCGCGGCGATCGCCGGGTTTGTCCAGTAGTCCCGGCCTGGCATTGTGACCAGGAGAAAACCAGCCTTGGACAAGAAGCCAGGGCTGGTCTTCTCGTTGCGGTGCTTAGGCCTTGTTGCCCATCTTCTTCATGTGATGATGGTGGTGGCGATGATGGTGACGGTGATGATGGTGGTGACGATGGTGATGATGCTTTGCCATTGAGGCCGCGTCCGCGCTTGTCGCGCCGACCACCGGCACCGCGAAAGCCATTGCAGCTGCAAGCCCGAGGGCCGAGAGGAGGGATTTCTTCATTGGATCGTTTCCTTTTTCGCAAGCAGGTATCGATCGGGCCGATATCCCGACCGCCGCGAACGGAATTACGCTCCTGAATTTTTTCGTCAGTATTTCCCGATTGTAGAATCTTGTTTCTGAACTGTTTCCCAGGAACCGGCTTCCTGCCCCATGATTGCCAGGGCCGAAGCCGGCTGCTTTGGCTTACATGGGCGGGATCACACCATTGTTTCCGACCACGACGCGGCTGGAACTCAGCGTGCCGTCCGCCTCGCGCTGAGCGGTAACGAAGACCGTCGCACTTGGTTTGAGATCGGTCGGGGCGGCCGGCGCGAAAGTCACGACAGGCGTTCCGTCGGGGATCGAGATATTCTTCGTCTGCCCATTGTCATAGGTCAGCGTCACGGCACGCCCGTTTATGTCGGTGACGTCCGCGACGGTGCCGTTGGTCATGCGGCTGTTCGGCTCCAGGTCCCAAGGGCGATCACCCTCTCCAGTGCCTTTCAAGGCCGCTGGAAAGACCACCACTTCCAGCGCGCCGCTGCCGCCGTCAGCCTTGGAGACGGAGGCGATGCCGACGAAATCGCCCTGCTTAATGTCTTTTACCGATGCGTTGGCGACGCCTGAAAGCTTCCAGCCGTCTTTCAGCTTGATCGCGGCCGTGTCGCCTTGACGGGTTTTCACGGTCAGCAGCGACGGCTCGAAACTGACGACCGTGCCGCGCACGCGCAATGTGACCGCCGCGTGCGCGCTGGCCACACCGATGCCGGAAAGCATGGAAATGGTGCCGAGCACGAGGAGAGGTGTCTTGAGGTTCATTGGAGTATCCTTTTGGAAAAGGCTGGCCGAAAGGAATGGTTTCACGCCAGCGACGTCGAGATAACGAACGGGTGGGGCGAAACTGCCGGGCAAAACCCGCTCGCGCGTTCAAAACAACTTGATCGGGACAGGGCGTGGCAGCCCCATGGGCATCCGGGTCACGATGCCGTGACGGCCAGATTGGCGCTTGGCAAATCGCTGGCGAGAGGGCATCTTCCTGCTCGTCTCAGGCAACATCCCATTTTGATCAAACGCTTTCAGCCAACGGAGTTGCCAATGCCCAACAATGCAAAAAGCCACGCCCCCTCCGAACCATTAGCCAACGAGATCGGACCGGACTACAACGCCCTCAGGGCAATGCGGGAAACGCGCGGGTACAGCCTCGAAGCGCTTTCGCTGACCTGCGGCCTCTCGGTCGAAGAAATCGAGGACATCGAGAGCGGCCGGGCGGCCGACCCGGCGAAGCTGCGTCGTATTGCGTCCGCGCTTCGTCTGCCGCAGGAAGCTCCTATTGCTTCCGCCGTACCGACGCTGGCCGCACAAGGCCGGCCTCAGGCATAGAATCGGCGCCAGGCATGCGCGAGAAACCCGCCAAGGTCCGCTTGGCGGGTTTCTTGTGGATGCCATGGCGTTCGCCTGCAGGCCGGGCTTGCCGATTTGCAGAACTTGCCGGTTTGCAGATCGCACGTGTCCATATGCGCGGTATCCATCCGCGCCAAACGCATCCGCCGTGCAGGGGGGCTGAACCGTGAGTTTTTCGACATGAGCCTGGATTCCGTCGGTGCCTTCTTCGCGGCTCGCGCGCCTGATATCGAGGTCGTCGTCACGCAATCAAGTTCGGCGACGGTGGCGCTGGCGGCGGAGGCGCATGGTGTGTTGCCGGCGCAGATCGCCAAGACGATCTGTCTTCGCGTCGGCGAGCGCACCATGCTGGTCGTGACCAGCGGCATCGCCAGGCTCGACAACCGCAAGTTCAAGGACCAGTTCGGCGGCAAGCCGCGCATGCTGGACGCGCAAGAGGTTGTCGCTGCCACGAGCCATCCGGTCGGCGGCGTCTGCCCGTTCGGCCTGCCGTCGCCGCTGCCGGTTTATTGCGACGTCTCGCTGCGCCAATTCGACGAAGTCGTCCCCGCCGCCGGCGCCACCAATGCCGCTGTCCGGATTGTACCACAGCGCATGGCCGATCTTACCGGTGCCGAGTGGGTCGATGTGTGCCAAGCGTAGTAGCCGGAGCTTGAGCCGGACAAAGCGGGCGATTCGACAATCGAGTGATGCGGCAGGGCGGACTTTTGGGGACAAGTCCTGCTTCGAAATGGTCGGAGTGGCCGGATTCGAACCGACGACCCCTTGACCCCCAGTCAAGTGCGCTACCGGGCTGCGCTACACTCCGGACCGGTCGCGATGTATCGTGATAACCCGGCTCGGGTCAACCGAAATTCGGCGTTAATCGTACCGGTGCCGATGTGATGGCTGGTGGACCCGGCAATACCGGCCGCAATAGCCGCTGATGGCGGTATTCGAGCGCTATGGCGCCCCAGATCAAGCCGAGCAGCAGATACATATGGCGCCAGTGGTCGATGTCGATGAAGGTGCCGAGCCCGACATTGCCGATGAAGGCGACGTAGGCGCATAGGAGGTAAGGCTGCCACGGCCGGTCGCGCAGCAGGATGCGGAATCCGGCTGAGATCGTCCAGATGACCAGCGTCAGGAACGAGACGAAGCCGAGCCAGCCATAGTCCATCAGCATCTTCAGCCAGATGTCGTGTGTGTCCTCGCCGAAGATCGTGCCGAAGGCCAGCGGCCCGATGCCGAATGGGTGCTCCATCGCCATCTGAAAACCGAGCGTGTAGCGGGCGAAGCGGCCCAGGCGTGCGGTGTCGTAGCTCTGTTCCAGATGCGCGCGGCTGGAGAACATCTCCGACACACCGGGCAGTTGCAGGATGATGATGATGGCAATGGCCAGCAGCGACAGCGCGGCGATCGTCATGATCACCACCCGGAGCCGGAACATGCCGCTGGCGCTCTGCAGGAACAGGCAGCCGGTGAGCAGGATGGCCGAGACCGCGAACATGCCCCAGGCACCACGCGAGAAGGAGAAGAAAATGCCGGCGCTGATGATCAGCAGCGGCACAGCCAGCAGCGGCATACGCGTGACTGGGCCCGTCAGCAGCAAATAAAGCAGATAGATGCCGGGCAGCACCAGGAACGGCCCGAACACATTCGGGTCCTGGAAGGCGCCGGCGGCGCGGTCGTATTTGGTGAAAATTTCGGCACCGGGGAAGGCGTGGAAATAGCCCGCTATGCCAAGCAGCGACGTCGCCACCGCCGAAACGACATAGGCATTGAAGATCAGCCGGTAGAGGTTCGGCTGCGTGGCCGTAACCGATGCGAAAAACACCGCGCTGAAAGCGAGAAACAGCGACACGGCAAGATAAAGCGGGGTGTTGGCGAGATCCGCCATCTGCGTCATGGAAATCATGCCGCCGATGTTCATCGTCACCAGCAGCACCAGAAGCGGCATGGCCGCGCGCGACATCCTCAGGCCGAACAGCGCCCAGATGGCGATCAGCGCGGCCATGTAGATTTCGTAAGGCGCCGGCTCGCTGATGACGAAGCCGGACAGAAGAATGCCGAGCACGACCGCGCTCGAGGAGATCAGCGTGATCAGCTTGGCGTTGACCGCCGCACGCGGCAGATCATGGCTGATCGCGCTCAATAGGCGTTTTCCGTGTTCAAGAGCCGGACCGGCGTCAGGAACAGGATCCGCAGGTCGAAAAGCAGCGACCAGTTCTCGATGTAGTAGAGGTCGTATTCCGTCCGCATGCGGATCTTTTCATTGGTGTCCATCTCGCCGCGCCAGCCATTGATCTGCGCCCAGCCGGTGACCCCGGGCTTGACCTTGTGGCGCGCGAAATAACCGTCGACCACCTCGTTGTAGAGCAGGTTGTGCGACTGCGCGGCAATGGCGTGCGGGCGCGGACCGATGAGCGACAGTGAGCCGAGCAGCGAGTTGAAGAACTGCGGCAGTTCGTCGATAGAGGTCTTGCGGATGAAGCGGCCGACACGGGTGACGCGCGGATCGTTCTTGGTCACCGTCTGCTTGGCGGTCGGATCCGACCGGTCGGTGTACATGGAGCGGAACTTGTAGACCTCGATGATCTCGTTGTTGAAGCCATGCCGCTTCTGCTTGAACAGCACCGGTCCCTTGCTGTCGAGCTTGATGGCGATCGCGGCGGCCAGCATCACAGGCGAGAACACGACGATGCCGATGAGGCTGAAGATGAGGTCGAAGGCGCGCTTGGCGACCGAATCCCAATCGTTGATCGGCTTGTCGAAGATGTCGAGCATCGGTACTGAACCGATGTAGGAATAGGCGCGTGGACGGAATTGCAGCGCGTTGGAATGCGCCGACAGCCGGATGTCGACCGGCAGCACCCACAGTTTCTTCAGCAATTGCAGAACGCGCGATTCGGCGGTCAGCGGCAACGACACGATCAGCATGTCGATGCGGGCAATGCGGGCGAATTCGATCAGTTCCGAAATCGTGCCGAGCTTGGGATAACCGGCGACGAGGGATGGCGAACGCTTGTCGTTGCGATCGTCGAAGATGCCGCAGATGCGGATGTCGTTGTAAGGCTGCTTTTCCACCGAGCGGATGAGCACTTCCGCCGCCTTGCCGCCGCCGACGATGACGGCGCGCCGTTCCATGCTGCCATCGCGCGCCCAGCGCCGGATCAGCCTCGACATCACCAGCCTGAGACCGTAGAGGCAGATGAAGGCGACGACGAACCAGGTGCCGAACAGCAGGCGCGAATAGTCTTGCGACATCTTCATGGCGAATGCCGTCAGCGCCATCAGCGCGAAGGTGCCGGCCCAGACCAGCAGGATGCGCCCAAAATTGGCGAGCGGCCGCATCAGGGACACCACCTGGTAGCAATCGGTGACATCGAGCAGCACCACGGCGAGGAACGATGCGGCGGCGATCGTCAGCGGATATTGCCAGGCGAGATAATTGAAGAATCCGACATAGTAGAAATAGACGCCGAGCCCCGAGACGAACAGCACCGCGAATTCGACCATGCGCAGCACGCCGCTGACCATGATCGGCGACATCGTATCGCGCCGGTATTGCGACGCGACCTGCCGGGCAACGTCGTTCATGCCGCCGGGCTTGTCGCCATCGGCAGGCCCGTCGAAGTGACGCACCGCTTCTGATGAAAAGCGGTGCGCGGGGTCGATCTCGTTCATGGAACAGTCCGCAAGCTTCCCAGGGTGATTAGCAAAAGAGAGCTAAGAAACCCTTGAAACAACCTGTGGCTTTGGAAGGGCCTGAGCTAACTTGCGAGCGCGGCGAAGTAGGCCTTCTCGATTTCGGCGGCCATGACGTCGGCGCCGAAGCGCGCCCTGAGCGTGGATTCGTCAGGCATCAATCGGCGATAGGTGGCAAGGTCGCCCAGCGCCTGGCTCATTTTGTCGGCGAGCTCGGCCGGATCCGGGCGAATCAGGGCGGGGGAGCTTGGACCGAAAATCTCCGGTATGCCGCCGACCGAGGTCGCGATAACAGGTCTTGCCGCGGCAAGTGCCTCCAGCACGGTATAGGGCATGGCTTCCGCGCGCGAAGGAACGACGACGAGCGCCCCCAGCACAAAGGCCTCCCGGGCCGGCATTGGCGGCAGGAAACGGACATTGTCTTCAAGCCCGAGGCGTTTCACCTGCGCGTGGTAGCGGGGCAGGTCGTCGCCGTCGCCGACCATCACCGCACTCGGTGCGCGGCCGAGCCGGGGAGCGGCGGCGGCCAGGGCATCGATGAAGATATCCGGGCCCTTGAGGTCCCGCATCATGCCAATATAGAGCAAATCAGCCGCATCGGCCCTGGCGGCTACCGGCTCGAATTCGGTGGTGCGAAGTCCATTGTAGACCAGCGTGTTCGGGATCGGCGGTTCACCCACCTTCCTGCGGTAGGTCCGCCGCTCGTAGTCGGAGACGAACAGCAGGCAATCGGTGAAGCGCGCCATGAGATACTCGAGCGCGAAGAACAGCTTTCCGGTGGCTGTGTTCTCGTCATAGTGGAGAGAGCCGCCATGCGGCGAATAGAGGCGGGCTACGCGAGACCTTGATACCCGCAACAATGAGCCGAACAGACGGGCATAGGCGCCACCCTTGGCGCCATGTCCGTGCAGCACGTCCGGCCGCAATTCCTTGATGATCCTGTAGGTGCGCCGGGCCGAGGCGAGGTCGCCCGGGCCGACGTGACGCTGCATTGGCGTACGATGGATGCCTAGCGCCAGCACGTCCTCCATCTGCCCGAAAAGACGCTCCTCGAATTCACCGCCGGTGGTCGAGTCGCAGACGATGCCGACCATGTGGCCGGCGGCGACCTGCGCTTCCGCCAGGTCGCGCACGTGCCGGAAAATTCCTCCCACGGGTGAGCGAAAGCAGTGGACGATCCTGAGCTTGTCCGCCACGAGGTGTCTGTCAGAACAGACGTTCGCGGACGTAGACAGTATCTCCCGGCAGCAGGGGATCGGAGGTGACCACACGGCCAGTTATCACCTTGCCGTTGATATCGCGGGTGATGTCGACGCTCTCCTGGTTGGCGCGTGGCGTGAAGCCCCCGGCAATGGCGATGGCCTTCTGCACCGTCAGGCCGGGCACGTAGGAATACTGGCCGGCGGCGCCCACTTCGCCCATGACGAAGATCGGCCGGTAACGATCGATCTCGACCGAGACGTCGGGGTCGCGCAGATAGCCCTGCCGCAATTTGTCGGCGATCTCCTTTTCCATCTGCTGCGCGGTATGGCCCCGTGCCGGTATGGCGCCGACGAGCGGGAAGGAGATATAACCGGACTGGTCGACGCTGTAGCTGTTGGTCAGGCCCTCCTGTTCGAACACAGTGACGCGGACCCGGTCGCCTGCGCCGAGGCGATAGGGCTGTTCGAGGACCTCGTGGAAGGCGGCCGGCGTCGGCCGGTAGCTGGAACAGCCGGCGAGCATCGAAACGGCAAGCAGTGCGCGAAACAGGGAAGCAGTGCTTTTCATGACCGGACAGGTACCTTCGACTGGCCGCTGCGATGTCGCAGCAAACATCTGGGATCGGGTCCGTTATCATCCTGTTAGGGTTAATGGCCGGTAAAGGAGCGCGCCAATAGCGTTTTAGCAGGCAAGGTTTTGCTATTTTATCGATTTTTTGTCGGCCCCGGCAAAATCCTAACGGAAGCTTACCGTGATCTTAACGGCTGGGTTACCATAGTTGTTTACGGTGCATGCTGATCCAGTTTCGGAGTGGGATGCATGTCCGTTCAATCCGCGGCCGCAGACGTCGACGTTGATCTTAGGCAGCTCTTCGCCAGCCTGGGACGCAACTGGCTGCGGATTCTGGTCTTCGTTCTGGTGGTGACGGGGCTTGCCTTCGTGGCTGCGTCGTTCGCGACCCGCCATTACAAGGCCCAGACGCAGGTGGAGATCGCCCCGCGAGAATCGGTCTACACGCGGCCCGCCAGCAGCAATCCAGACAGCGACAAGCCGATCCTCGACGAGCAGGGCGTTGCTACCCAGGTCCAGATAATTTCGTCCAACGAGATCCTCAAGCAGGTCGCGCAGAAGCTCGGCCTGTCGCGACTGCCCGAGTTTGACGAGACGATCAACATGTCGTCGCTGAGTCGCGTGCTGATCCTGCTTGGCCTTAAGAACGACCCGATGGATGTTCCGGCCGATGAACGTGTCCTGAAGAAGATGCGCGAGAAGCTCAACGTCTACGGTGTTGAAAAGACTCGCATCATTGCCATCGAGTTCTCCTCGGAAGATCCGAAGCTCGCGGCCGCCATCCCCGATGCCATTGCCGCCGCGTACATTGCGGGGCAGGGCGCGGCCAAGAGCGAATCGAACACCGCCGCCGCCGACTTCCTGGCGCCCGAGATCGCCGACCTGTCCAAGCAGGTCAGGGATGCCGAAGCCAAGGTCGCGGCTTACCGCTCGCAGTCCGACCTCCTGATGGGCGGCAACAATTCCACCCTGGCCACCCAGCAATTGGCCGAGCTGTCGACCGAGTTGTCGCGGGTGCGGGCCAACCGGGCCGCGGCCGAAGGCACGGCCGAGAGCGTGCGCAAGGCGCTGCAGAACGGCGGATCGCTGGATTCGCTGCCGGAAGTGCTGTCTTCCGATCTGATCCAGCGCTTGCGGGAGCGCCAGGTCGAGCTGCGCGCCAACATCGCCGATCTGTCGACGACGCTGCTTGACAATCATCCGCGTGTTCGCGCGGCCAAATCGCAACTGACCGATCTCGACGCGCAGATCCGCAGCGAAGCCCAGAAGATCATGAAGGGCCTGGCGATGCAGGCCGATGCCGCCAAGGCGCGCGAAAGCCAGCTCGTCGCCGACGTCAACACACTCAAGGCTGCTTCGGCGCAGGCCGGTGAGCAGCAGGTCGGTCTCGACGCGCTGCAGCGCGATGCCGCCGCCAAGCGCCAGCAGCTCGAACTCTACCTGACCAATTATCGCGAGGCGGCGTCGCGTCAGGATCGCAATTATATCCCGGTCGACGCCCGCATCGCCTCACCGGCTTCGGTCCCCGCAGAGCCATACTTCCCCAAGGTCGGGCCGATCGTCGGTGCTGCCGCCGCGGCTTCCCTTCTGCTGGCGGCCGTGTTCACGCTGCTGCGGGAGCTTTTCTCGGGCCGTGCCATGCGCCCGGCCAGGGGCGCGCGGTTTGAGCCGATCGACGAGGTGACGATGCCGCCGGCCGCCTATCAGGAGCCGTCCACCCGCCTCGAACCGGCTGTCGCCACTGAGCGCGCCACTCGCACCGCCGACGTATCATGGCCCGAAACGGTCACCGAAACACCGGCCCAGCCGCGGCCCGCCGCCGAGGTCGAGCCCGTCGCCAAAGCGGAGCCTATCGTCGAGCCTGAACCCTTGACCAAATCCGAATCCTTGACCAAATCTGGACCCGTGGCAGAGCCTGAGCCCATGGCTGAGCCGGAACCCGTGGAGGTTCGGCGGCCGCGCTCCGTGCTCGGCGAGATCGACGTCGAGAAGGCAGCCGAGAAGCTGATCGCCAGCGGGGCCGCGCGCGCCATATTCGTTTCCCCCGAGGGCGATGAAGCGGCGGCGTCGGCGATCCTGGTGGCGCGCGAGGTTTCCGACGCCGGACTGCGCGTCCTGCTGCTCGACCTCACTGCCTCAGGGGCTGCCTCGCGCCCGATGCTGGACAGCGGGCTTTTCCCCGGCATCACCAATCTGCTGGCGTCGCAGGCGCAGTTCAGCGACGTGATCCATGGCGACCTCTATTCCGACTGCCATGTCATCCCCGTCGGCACCGCCGATCCGATCCGTGCCATGCGTGCCGCCGATCGGCTGCCGATCATCATGCAGTCGCTGACAACAGCCTACGATCTGGTGGTGGTCGAGTGCGGGCCGGCCGATGCACAAGGCATCAGCCGTCTGGGCGGTGAGGCCACCGAGGTGTTCTTGTCCATGCTGGAGGCCGACGACGAGGTGACGCAGGCCGCGGTCAAGCTGATCGAGAGCGGCTATCCCGACCTGACGCTGGTGACGCCGCTCGGCCACGAGCCGCCAGGGAATCCGGTGCCGGGGCGGCGTTCGGCTGCTTGAGATAACAGCTGTTCAGAGGCCCATCAGGTCTATTCGAGTTCCAGCGTCGTCACATCGAATATCCTGTGGCGTATTGGGGCTAGTTTTCGTCTTCCGTGGGCACGGGCGCTGTCTGTCCAACGGCCTTGCGGCGCAGCAGCTTGGCGAGCTTCCAGATTGCCGGGCTGTTCTTGACAAAGGCCTTCAGTCGCGCGCCCTGCCGAAGCGCCTGTCCCAGCGCACGGCCCTTGAGCGTCAGCGGGACGAGAACCTCGAAATGCCGGGTTTCGATATCGCACCATAACCGCTTGTAAGGTTCGTCTCCGACGGAGAAATCATAAACCGCGAACCCGCTCCGGCAGGCATCCTGGATGTTGTCGAAGAACAGGAAGTCCCCCGGGCTGGTGTGGGCAAGATCATCCTCGGCGATCGCTCCGAACTCGCAGATCAGCCGCCTGCCCGAGCGGCTCGCTCCAGTGACGGCGCGCAGCTTGCCGGCGACTTCCAGCCCGTGCAGCACGAAGCAAGGCTTGTCCTCGCCAAGTGCTTGCTTGAACAGCCCGCGGAAGAAGGCGCGTGTCCGGTCGTCACCGAAGACGTTGGCGATGCCCATCTTGCGGAAGCGCTGTTCCTTCATCTCGAAGAACGCGTCGAGCAGCCTCTCCACATCGCCGTCGCTGCTCGCCTCGACGCGCCGGTAGCTACCGACAGCCTCGAACTTGCGCGTCTGCGAACGATGCTTCTTGCGTTTGCGCTTGCCGCTGGCGCGCAACAGCAGCGCATCGAATCCGCCGCTGAGATCGACGGCCAGTGAAAGATTGGGGCTGGCGAAGTGATCGAGCGATGCCAGCGGATTGGCGGTGCCGTCGAGATCGGGCAGCAATCTTTCCAGCGCGATGAGATCGATATCGGGCCGGAATCTTGCGATCGCCGCGAGCATCGACTGGATGGCTGTGAGGTCGCCGCTGGCCAGCCATTGCGGTTCGGCGGCGCAGAAATTGCCATTGGCGTGGCGGCCGCCCATGAACTGGGCGACCCGCAACGGGCCGCGCTTGACCACCTCCAACGCCAGTGCGAAGGCCGGCTTGCCCTCCAGTTCCAGCGTGGCAATGAGCAGGTCGGGCCTGACCTCGGCGGCCCAGTTCAACACCCATGCCGCACTTTGCGCTGGAGCACAGAGCGCCGAACGACAGAACGTCGCATATGCCGCGAGCCCCTCGGCGGCGGCAATGGAAACCGACGGCCCCGCGGCATTTCTGGGTAGTGTGCGTGGCGTGGCCTGGCTCGCCGCGAGCCGCTTGCCGTCAAATGACGCGATTGCGTCAACCATACCTCAATCCTTAAGGCGTATTGATCCCGATTTGGGGGGCGCTCGGGCGTATTCCGTGCTTGGTTAGCCTAGGCGCAAAAGGTGAATGAATGATCGACGGTGGGGAGGCAATCCGGAAACTGGCGCTCAACGTCGCCCGTTATACCGGCCTCGCACCGCTGGCCAGGCCGTTTGTCGGCGGCATCGGCGCCATCCTGATGCTGCATCGCGTGACGGCGACGCCCGAAAAGCCCGACAGCGTCAACCGGCACCTCAACATCGCGCCCAGTTTCCTCGATGCCGTGATCGCCGACATGAAAGCGGGCGGCTATGCCTTCGTTTCGATGGATGAAGCGGTGGAGCGTATCGAGGCAGGCGGCAAGGGCGGCCGGTTCGCCACCATCACCGCCGACGATGCCTATCGCGACAACATGACCGAGGCCCTGCCGGTGCTGGAAAAGCATGGCACGCCGCTCACCATCTATGTGGCGCCCGGGCTGATCGATGGCTCCGCCCACCTTTGGTGGGATGTGGTGGAGGATATCGTCAATGCATGCGACCGCCTGACTTTGGCCACATCGAACGGCCCTGCGGTGATCGATTGCGGGACCCCCGCCAGGAAACATCAGGCCATCGCCCGCCTGCATGCCTATTTCACCACCGAGGTCCGCGAGGAAGACCTGCGGACCGTGCTGCGCGGTCTCGCCGCGTCGAATGGCGTCGACGCCGACGCCCCGCGCCTGCGCACGCTGATGAACTGGGATGAGATCCGAGCCGTCGCCGCGCACCCGCTGGTGACGATAGGCGCCCACACGATCAGCCACAGCAATCTGAAGCGGCTTTCCGAGGCCGATGCGCGGCGCGAGATCGGCGCCGTCAAGGACATGCTGCGGACCGGGCTTGGCGAGGAGCCGCGCCATTTCGCCTATCCCTATGGCTATGCGAGCGCCGTTGGCTGCCGCGAAGTGGGCTTTGCGCGCGACGCCGGCTATGCTTCCGCCGTGACCACCCGCCACGGCGTGCTTCGCGCCGAACATGCCGGCTTCCTGCATGCCTTGCCGCGCATTTCGGTCAATGGCCGCTACCAGAGCCTCGCCCACATCCGCACCATGCTGTCGGGCGTGACGACCCCGCTCGCCAATGCCGGCAAGATGCTTGTTACAGTCTGACGTAAGACATGACCGGGCAGGGCTCAGCGCTTAGTCCGCGGCTCCAGCATCAGCCATTTGATGATGCCCATTGCCGGCAGCACCCAGAGCAGGCCGCTGACGAGGAAGAACAGGAATTGCACCAGTGCGCCCGATTCCGACAGGCGGGCGACGGCGAAGATCGAGGCGACCAGCGCGTAGATGATGACCAGCGCCAACAGCAGGAACATTCCGATCAGTTTTTTCAGGCGAATGGGCATGTCTTGGCCTCGTTGATGGCTACCGCTTAGGCCGAACGCAAGGCACGCGCAACCCACGACACCGGGCGCGACGGCGTGCCGCGCTGCGCGGCCTTGCCAGCAGGAGTGCGATGGTTCACCAATCCGCGACATTCAACCTGCCGGGACATATCCATGGCCGCCATCACCGCCGCCGCGCCCTATCAGGCCCGCGACCGCGACCTGCACAACCGGGCGCTCGTGCGCGGCTGGCTCTACGTCGTGCTCCTGGTGCTGTTCGCGCTGGTGCTGGTTGGCGGCGCCACGCGGTTGACCGAATCCGGCCTTTCGATCACCGAATGGCAGCCGATCCATGGCGTCGTCCCGCCGCTCAACGACGCCGAGTGGCAGGAGGAATTCCAGCGCTATCAACAGATCCCGCAATACGCCGAACTCAACAAGGGCATGAGCGTCGAGGCGTTCAAGTCGATCTTCTGGTGGGAATGGGCGCATCGCCTGCTGGCGCGCAGCGTCGGCCTGGTCTTTGCCTTGCCGCTGCTGGTCTTCTGGGCGACGCGTCGCATCGAGCGCGGCCTTGGGCCGAAACTGGTCGGCATTCTGCTTCTCGGCGGCCTGCAGGGGGCCATCGGCTGGTGGATGGTGGCGTCCGGCCTGGTCGACCGCGTGTCGGTGAGCCAGTACAGGCTGGCGACGCATCTCACGCTGGCGGCACTTATCTTTACCGCGACCATGGTCGTCGCGCGTGGCCTTGCGCCGCATTCCGAGCCCGCGGCCGATCGCTCGACGCAGCGGCTGGCTGGTTTCATCGTGCTTCTGGCGCTGGTCCAGATCTATCTCGGCGGCCTGGTTGCCGGTCTCGACGCCGGCATGAGCTACAACACCTGGCCGCTGATGGACGGCCGGATCATCCCCGGCGATCTGCTCGTGCTCGAGCCGGCGTGGCGCAATTTCTTCGAAAGTCCGAAAACGGTGCAGTTCATCCATCGGCTTGCCGCCTATACGGTCTTCGCCGTCGCGCTCTGGCACATGATCGCCACGCGTCTGCGTCTGCCCGGCTCAACGCATGCGCGACGCGCGACACTGTTGTTCGTTCTAGTGCTGGTGCAGGCTTCGATCGGTATTGGTACGCTGCTGATGCAGGTGCCACTGCACATGGCGCTGACCCATCAGGCTTTCGCGCTCGTCGTGCTGGGCTTTGCCGCCGCGCATTGGCGCGGCACCAAGGGCGCCTATCCCTTACCCAACGAGATTGCCGTCGGACGTTGAGTGCAGCCGATCACATCCAGAATTCGTTCGACTGGGTCGTCTTCTCGCCGTCGAATTCAGCCTGACGCAGTGCGGCGGCGGATGGTGCCGATTTGTCCTGGTCGGCCTGGCCGCCTGGTCCTGATTTGCCTTGGCAACCCTGTCAGCGGCCTTGAGCGCATCGAGCCTGGCCGGGGCGACGGCGATATGCACCTGGCGGTCTGGGGAGCCGTCCTCGAGCCGCACCTTCCAGATGCCGCTCGAAAAGGTCTCGGCCATGAGTTCCGGTTCGCTGACCTTCCAGCGCGCTGGAAAGGCTGGTGCATCCATCAGAGACCGAGCATCAGGTCCATGTTCTGGACGGCCGCACCCGAAGCGCCCTTGCCGAGATTGTCGTAGACCGCCAGCAGCAGCGCCTGGGCTCTGCTGTCGTTGGCAAAGACATAGACCTTCATGCGGTTGGTGCCGTTGTAGATCTCCGGATCGATGTCAGGCACGCGTTCCAGATGCGTATAGGGCGCCACCTCGACCACGCCGTCCTTGATCGCGGCGAAATGGTCCGCAATGGCGGCGTGAAGTTCGGCACCCGTCGGCACGCGGTCGAGGCCACCGAGCTGCAACGGCACCACCGTGATCATGCCTTGCGCGAAATTGCCCACCGCCGGCTGCATGATCGGATCATGCGACAGCTTCGCATAGGCCTTCAATTCCGGCACGTGCTTGTGCTGCAGGGTCAGGCCATAGGGCAGGAATTCCGAGGCGTCCTCGCCCTTGGCGACGTAGTCCTCGATCATCGGGCGCCCGCCGCCCGAATAGCCCGTAATGCCGTTGACCGCGATCGGGAAACTGGCCGGCAGCAGGCCTGCGGTGACCAGTGGCCTGAGCGTCGCGATCGGCCCCTGCGGCCAGCAGCCGGGATTGGCGACGCGCTTGGCCGTGGCGATCTTTTTCGCCTGCTCCTTGTCCAGTTCGGCGAAGCCATATTCCCAGCCTTCGGCCACGCGATGCGCGGTCGACGCATCGATGACCTTGGTGGTTTCGTTGGCGATCAGCGAGACGCTTTCCTTGGCCGCATCGTCGGGCAGGCATAGGATCGCGATATCGGCGGCGTTGAGGAATTCGGCGCGGGCGGCCGTTTCCTTGCGGCGCTCGATCGGGATGGAAATGATCTCCAGATCGCCGCGCTCGGCAAGCAGCGCCCGGATCTGGAGGCCGGTGGTGCCGTGCTCGCCATCGATGAAGATTTTCGGTTTCATTGCCTGATCAAGTTCCCTGATATCTCGAAATTATATGCCGTTGCCATGATTGACCGTGGCACCATTGTGGTTGCCGTTGTTCAGCTCCTCGAGCCGGGCCTTTCGCTCGGCCAGCAGGCCGAGATATTGCATGGCCACCATCGAGCCGGCGATCGCCGTTATATCGGCGTGATCGTAGGCCGGCGCAACCTCCACGACATCGGCCCCGACAATATCGACCTGGTTCAGCTGGCGCAGCGTCGACAGGATCTTCGCCGACGACGGGCCGCCCGAAACCGGCGTGCCGGTTCCCGGCGCATAGGCCGGATCCAGGCAGTCGATGTCGAAGGTCAGATAGGTCTTCTTGCCACCGGTGCGATCGACGATCGCGTAGGCGATGTCGGAGGCGCGCATTTCCTCGATTTCATGGCCATGGAGAATCTTGATGCCGAATGTGTCGGGCGCATGGGTGCGAATGCCGATCTGGATCGAGCGATCGGGATCGATGATGCCTTCCTTGACCGCGCGGCCGACGAAGGAACCATGGTCGATGCGCTTGCCGTCATCGGGCCATGTGTCCTGATGGGCGTCGAACTGCACCAAGGCCAGCGGTCCGTGGATGGCGGCGTGCGCCTTGAGCAGTGGCCAGGTGACGAAATGGTCGCCGCCGAGCGTCAGCAGGAAGGCGCCTGATTTCAGGATCTTGGCCGCCTCGCGCTCGATCGTGCCGGGCGTCTTCTGATGGTTGCCCGAATCGAGCAGGCAATCGCCATAATCGACCACGGCAAGGTGTTCGAACAGATCGCGCGAGAACGGGTATTGCGGGTCGTTGTCGAGGATCGCGGAGGCGCGGCGGATCGCCTGCGGCCCAAACCGGGCGCCCGGTCGGTTGGTGACGGCGGCGTCGAAGGGAATGCCCCACACCACCGCATCCGCGCCCTTCACGTCCTTGGTGTATTTGCGCCGCATGAAAGACAGCGCGCCGGAGTAGGTCGGCTCGAGGGCACCACCCGTTTTGGAGCGGGCGGTGAAGGCATGGTCGATGGTGTTGGTCGCCATTACGGGTCCTCGTTTTCATCGGGGTGCAACAACTACAGAACCGGCATGGAAGATGCCAGTCACGGCTTGGGGAGACGAAACCGCGCCGCCCGGGTGCCACGGCAGGACAGGACTTGTATCATCATGACGCAGACCGCGTTTCTTAATCCGTCGGATGCCGTGGTGTCGACCCACACCGGTACGATCGCCGGCGATCGGTTCCGGGTTCTCGATTCGTGGCGCGGCATCTGCGCGTTGTTGGTGGCGCTGTTTCATTTCCCGACCGCCTCGACGGTCTCGCAGAGCAGCTTTATCGGTTCGTCCTATCTCTTCGTCGACTTCTTCTTCGTCCTTTCCGGCTTCGTCATCGCCTCCAGCTATGCCGATCGGCTCGGCCGCACGCAGGAGGTCTGCCGCTTCGCGCTGGTCCGTTTCGGCCGCATCTATCCGCTGCATCTGGTCATGATTGCCGCCTTTGCCGCCTTCGAGCTGCTGCGGCTCGTGCTGCCGCAGCTGCATGGCACGGGCGCTGCTCCTTTCACCGGTGGCTTCGACCTCAGGAGCTTGGCTGCCAATCTCCTTTTGCTGCAAGGTGTCGGCTTCGAGGATCGGTTGACCTGGAACGCCCCGAGCTGGAGCATCTCGGCCGAGTTCTTTGCCTATCTCCTGTTTGCCGGGGTGGTCTTCGTCGCCGGCGCGCGCGCCTGGATATGGTTGGTCGCCGCCGCTGTCACCGCGCCGCTGTTCCTGCTCGGCTTCTCCACGCATCATATGGATGTGTCCTATGATTTCGGCTTCATCCGCTGCCTCTACGGCTTCTCGCTGGGCGCCCTGCTGGCCTGGTTTCAGCATGATTCCATTGCAGGAGCGCGACAGGTTCTGGCCGCAAACGGCCCGAGGATGAGCTGGACTGTTGCCGAAATCGTCATGGTGGTCGTCATCGCTCTCTTTGTCTCGCTGGCGGGCGACAATGACGCCGGCATCGCCGCGCCCCTGGTGTTCGCCTTGGCGCTGTTTCTCTTCGCCCATGAAGGCGGCTGGATCAGCGCGTTGCTGAGGACGCCGTTCATGCTGACGCTCGGCGCGCTGTCCTATTCGATCTACATGGTCCACATCTTCGTTCAGGCGCGCCTGATCAATGTCGCCGGGCTGGTCGAGCGCAAACTCGGCCTCGGCCTGGTTGGCGACATCGTACTGCGTGGCGAGCCCGCGACCGGCTTTGGCGCCGGCTGGACGGGGACCGTGGCGATCGTCGTCATGTTCGCCGCCACTATCGCCGTGTCGTGGGCGACATGGCGCCTGGTCGAAATGCCTGCGATGGCCTGGTTCCGCCGGCTGTCGAAGCGCGTCTGACCCGCATCGCCATCCAATCGCTAATGCATGTCGCCCAAAGTGAGCTCGGTTTGGGCAAGACGATATGCATAAAATCAGGAGCTTACAGCGGTCGGGCGAATCCGATTCGCCGCGACGTGCTGTAAAGCGCGGCGCCTGAATCCGTTTCGATGCGACGCGCTTTAGCCGGCTTCGTTCACCGGGATGTCACCGATGTCGCCTATCCCCGGCTCGATCCGGCAAGGAGCGATTCTCGATGCGGACGATCTGGCTGAGCCTTCTGCTTTCCACGGCACTCTCTGCCGCTTCGGGTCAAGCCTTGGCCGGCGAAACCCGCGCCAGGCAGGTCCTCGACCGCTTCGAACATGCCAACCAGTGGCGCGATCATGTCATGGTGGCCGCCCATCGCGCCGGCAGCATGCAGGCCGGCAAGACGCTCTATGCGGAAAACTCGCTTGCCGCCGTGGAAGGCTCGATCGCGATCGGCGCTGAAATAGTCGAGGTCGACATCCGGCGCTCGAAGGACGGCGCGTTCATCGTCATGCATGACAGCTGGCTCGACCGCACGACCACCTGCAAGGGCGAGGTCATCAACTACACGCTGGCCGAGTTGAAGAGATGCCGGCTGGTGATCGAGGGCACCCATGCCGTCACCAACGAGACCGTCTCGACATTGCGCGAGATGCTGATGGCGACACGGGACAGAATCCTCATCAATCTCGACAACAAGCTCGAAGTCGGCGACCTCCCGGGCATGATCGCGATAGCGCGCGAACTCGGCATGGCCGAGCAAGTCATCGTCAAGGAAAACCTTTGGGACCAGAACAGGATCAGCACGGTGAAGGCGGCCATGACTGCCGCAGGCGGTGGCTTCCAGTTCATGCCGATCATCGCCGATGACGCAGTCCATGATGCGGGCTTCGCCTCGACGGTCGACCACGTCTTCGCGCCGCGCGCGATCGAACTGATCAACTGGCGGGCGGGCGCCGAGACGCTGACCGAAACCGGCGGGCCGCTGTTCAGCACGCGCATGCGCGCCGAGGCGGTAAGGGGCGACTGGCATATCTGGGCCGACACCTATGCCATCGTCAACAAACCAGGCGGCTTCCTCGCCGGCGGCCGTGGCGACGAACTGGCGGTCCACGCCAGCCTGCCGCGCGAAGCCTGGGGCTTTTGGGCCGATCGTGGCGCCACCATCATCCAGACCGACGAGCCGAAAGCGGCGATCGGCTGGCTGGCGGCGAATGGTTATCGGGTGCCCTATGCCGGCACGAGCGAACGCATCGAGCCAGCCGCGACCGCCAGCATCAATTGATCCGCCGCGTCCAAGCAAAAAGGCCGCTCGGAGGCGGCCTTTTCGATTGTCCGAAAATTCGAAACGGTTAGCGCTTCGAGAACTGGAAGGAACGGCGAGCCTTTGCCTTGCCGTACTTCTTGCGCTCGACGACGCGGCTGTCGCGGGTCAGGAAGCCGCCCTTTTTGAGCACGGCGCGCAACGCCGGCTCGTAATAGGTCAGCGCCTTCGAGATGCCGTGACGCACCGCGCCGGCCTGGCCGGAAAGCCCGCCGCCGACGACGGTGGCGATGATGTCGTACTGGCCCGAGCGGTTGGACGCGATGATCGGCTGGTTGAGGATCATCTGCAGGACCGGACGCGCGAAATAGGTCGCGAATTCCTTGTCGTTGACGACGATCTTGCCGGAACCCGGCTTCACCCAGACGCGCGCGATGGCGTTCTTGCGCTTGCCGGTGGCGTAGGCGCGGCCCGACTTGTCGAGCTTCTGGACGTGGACGGGGGCGGCGGCCTGCGTGTTGGTGTTGCCGGTGGCGGCGCCCAGTTCTGCGAGCGAGGAAAGCTCAGCCATCTTATGCGACCTTCTTGTTCTTGGAATTCAGCTTGGCCACGTCGAGGACTTCTGGCTGCTGGGCGACATGCGGATGCTCGGCACCTGCATAGACGCGCAGGTTCTTCATCTGGCGGCGGCCGAGCGGGCCACGCGGAACCATGCGCTCAACGGCCTTCTCGACGACACGCTCGGGGAAACGGCCCTCGAGCAGCTGACGCGCGGTGCGCTCCTTGATGCCGCCGGGGTGGCCGGTGTGCCAGTAATAGACCTTGTCGGTGAACTTCTTGCCGGTGAATACCACCTTGTCGGCATTGATGACGATGACATTGTCGCCGTCGTCGACATGCGGGGTGAAGGTCGGCTTGTGCTTGCCGCGAAGATGATTGGCGATGACAGTGGCGAGACGGCCGACGACGAGACCCTCGGCGTCGATCAGGATCCACTTCTTCACCACATCCGCAGGCTTCTGCGAAAAGGTTGTCATGTTTTCTGCTCTCGGTTCTGACCTTCGGGAGTGAAGGCGTTTCTTGTTGCTTGGATTGGCGAAAGACGCTTGTCATCAGCCAATAACAAAACGGCGGCCTTTGCGGGCCGCTGCTTCGTGAAGGCTTATAGGCGAGCGGAGTAACTGCGTCAAGGTAGCGGAAAAGTCCTGTAGCGCAGAAAAGGCTGCAGAAACAGCATGTTGAACTAAAGGTATTATTTTACCACATTGGCGGCGCGCTGCGGCGGGATCGAGTAGGTGCCCGTGGCATGCGCGATCGTGTGTCCTTCCGGGCCGGCGACGATGTCAATGTCGAACACCATCAGGCTCTTGCCGAGCTTCAGGATGCGGCAATGGCCATCGATCGGCCCGGCTTCGGCCTTGCGCACGAAGTTGATGTTGAGGTTGGTGGTGACCGAGAGCGCATCCGGCCCGGCATGGCTGAGCACGCAGACATAGCCGCCAATGTCGGCCAGCGTGAACAGGGCAGGGCCGGACACCGTGCCGCCGGGACGCAAATGCCGTTCACCGGCATTGAGCCGTACGATGCAGCCGCCTGGAAACACGTCGATCGCCTCGTAGGCGGCGGCACTCTCGTTGAGTTGGGGAAAGACGGTTTCCATTAACAAATTGATCTGCGTTGCGGTCAGCACCGGCTTGAGGTTGGTCTGGGCGGGCATATCGGTCTCTCGTTCTGCGCCAAGCCTGTATGGGCGCAGCCGGGTGTTTCTGGCAACATATACATCATGCTGGCGCAAGCGATGGGTGTTGGACGAAACCCGATCCGATATTAGATACTCTGCCGGCACCACCGGAATCGCGGAGACCTTAGCCATGGCCGAAATCCTTGCCATCAAGCCTGCTGCCGCCGACGAGGGTCCGGTCACGACAAGACGGGAGAAGGGCGTGCTGCGCCTGACGCTCGCCAATCCGCCCGCCAATGCCTTGTCGCTTTCGGTGATGGCGGCGCTCGTGGCGGAGTTGGAACGCGCCAAGGCGGACAAGGCCGTTCGCGTTATTGTGCTGTCGGCGGCCGGCAAGGTGTTCTGCGCCGGCCATGACCTCAAGGAAATGACCGCGCGGCGTGCCGATGCCGATCGCGGCAAGGCCTTCTTCGAAGAGACCTTTGCCGCCTGCGCCATGCTGATGCAGAAGATCGTGCGCCATCCCTTGCCTGTCATCGCCGAGGTGGACGGCCTGGCGACAGCCGCCGGCCTGCAATTGGTCGCCAGCTGCGACCTGGCGATCGCCTCGCATGAGGCGACCTTCTGTACGCCGGGCGTCAACATCGGCCTGTTCTGCTCGACGCCGATGGTTGCGCTGTCGCGCAACGTCTCGCGCAAGCAGGCGATGGAGATGCTCTTGACCGGCGAGACGATCGACGCCGCGACCGCCAAGGAGTTCGGCCTCGTGAACCGGGTCGTGCCGCGCGAGTACCTGAATCAGATTGTCACCAAATACGCGCAAACCATTGCTTCCAAATCCACTTTGGTGATCAAGACCGGCAAGGAAGCTTTTTACGCGCAGGCCGAGATGGGCTTGGCCGATGCCTATGCCTATACCGGCCGCGTCATGGTCGAAAACATGCTGGCGCGGGACGCGGAAGAGGGCATCGGCGCCTTCATCGGCAAGCGCAAGCCGGAATGGGCGGACGAATAGGATCATGGAACCGCGCGTCTCCATCATCACCATCGCCACCGACGATCTGGATCGCGCCGTGCGCTTCTACGAGGCGATGGGTCTGAAGCGCCACGCGGGGATCACCGACGGTGTCGCCTTCTTCCAGATGGGCGGCGCCGTCCTCGGCCTGTTCCCGCGCCCCAGCGCCGAGGAGGACTCCGGTATCACCTTCGCCCAGGCGCCCTCGGCCGTCTATCTCGCCTACAACACCCGCTCCGATGCCGAGGTCGACGAAGTGCTGGCGCAGGCGGAAAAGGCTGGCGGGCGCATCATCAAGCCGGCCGGCCGCGCCTTCTGGGGCGGCTGGTATGGGTACTTCGCCGATGCCGATGGGCATGTTTGGGAGGTGGCTCATAACCCGGCCTTTCCGATCGCGGACGACGGCACGATTTCGCTGCCTGATTGATGGCCTACCGCAAGCAACTGACACGGCTCAAGGCACCGTACCTCAAACGGATTTTGCTCGACCGGGAGCGGGTTACGGATTGGGAAAAGTATCCGTGGAACCTGCCGCTGTTTCGCGGCCACGCGTTCGAGCTCGAATTCACCACGCCCATCACCATCATCGTCGGCGAGAACGGCACCGGTAAATCCACGCTGCTCGAGGCGATCGGCGCGCTGGCCGGCTATGACGAAGCGGGCGGCGGCAAGGGCTACCGGCCGGTCGACCATTCCGGCGCCATCGACGAGAGTGGCGCCGCACTGGCCAACACATTCCGTGGCCACTGGTTGCCAAAAGTCACCGCCGGCTGGTTCTTTCGCGCCGAATCCTTCTACTCGGTGGCCCGCTACCTCGACCAGGCAGCGCTGGAAGATCCGTTCAAGCCCCCGCCGCCGGATTTCCTGTCCTGGTCGCATGGCGAAGGCTTCATCCGCTTCTTCGAGGAGCGCTGCCGCAGGCAAGGCATCTACATCCTCGACGAGCCCGAGAGTGCGCTTTCGCCGACGCGCCAGATCGAATTGCTGAAGATGCTGCGGCGCATGGACCAATCGGGCACCGCGCAGGTGATCATGGCGACCCATTCGCCGCTGTTGATGGCCTGTCCCGGCGCGCAGCTGTTCCGCATCAGCCGCTTTGGGCTCGAGCCTGCCGACTTTCGCGATACGGACCACTTCCGCATGCTGCGCGATTTCAGCAATGACCCGCGATCCTTCATGGAGGAAGCACTTGGAGAGACGAGGGATGACCGTCAGTGACGAAGATCTCAAATGGCGGGTCGAACAAGCCTGTCGTGAAGGCTGGCCGGCGGCCACCGAGACGGTCGCCGACGGCTGGCTTCTGCGGCGATCGAGCGGCAAGATCCGCCGCACCAATTCGGTCAATCCTTTGCGTGGCAAACGGGCGGAGCCGGACTCAACGCTTGCCGCCGCGGAAGCGTTTTATGCCGGTCACGACCGGCAGTCCTGTTTCGGGTCCCTGACATCGCCAGCGAGATGGACACCATCCTTGATCGCCACGGCTATGACACCGAGGGCGGCTCGATCCATCTGTTTGCCGGTATCGAAGAATTTAAGGTGTCGCCCGACGCGCGGGTTACCATCTTACCGGCACCAAGCGAAAGCTGGTTCGACGCGCGGTTTCGCATGGGAGCCTATGGAGACACCGATCGCCGGATCGTCCGCGAAATGACGAAGTTGATCGTCGGGGAGCGGGCTTTCGTGTCGACGGAGCTAGAAGGCGCGATTGTTGCCGTGGCCTTTGGCGTTATCCGGGATGGCATGCTCGTCGTGGAATCGGTTGAAACGGACGGCCATTTCAGGCAGCAAGGCCTCGGTCGCAAGACCGTAGGCGGTCTGATCGGTTGGGCTCGGCAGGCGGGGGCGGAGGCGGCGTGTCTGCAAGTGGTTGTCGACAACTCTCCGGCCCGCGCGCTCTATGCCTCGCTTGGTTTCAATCGCGAACTCTACCGATACCACTACCGCAGGAAGATGATTGCCGCATGAACCACGACACTTACGAAAATGCCTACATTGCCGGCATCCTCAATTCGGTGAAGTCGATCGCCATGGTCGGGGCGTCGGCCAATGATGTCAGGCCGAGCTATTTCGTCCTGAAATACCTGCTGGCCAAGGGGTTTTCGGTGTTCCCGATCAATCCTGGCCAGGCCGGCAAGGAAATCCTCGGCCGAATGACCTATGCCAGGCTGGCCGACATACCGGAGCCGATCGACATGGTCGATATTTTCCGCAATGCCGCGGCGGTCCCCGGCATCGTCGACGAGGTGTTGCAACTCGATCCCTTGCCGAAAGTCATCTGGATGCAGCTTGCCGTGCGCCATGACGAGGCAGCCGCCCGTGCCGAAGCGGCCGGCATCAAGGTGGTGATGAACCGCTGCCCCAAGATCGAGTATGGCAAGCTCTCCGGCGAGATCGGCTGGACCGGCGTCAATTCCGGCGTGCTGTCGTCCAAGAAGCCGCTGATGCGCCAGGGTTTTCAGAGTTTCGGCGTGCGCCAGAAATAGGCGCGGCGCAGAGGCGCAAAATTATTCCGCGGAACGCCGCATTATCCTGCGGTGTGATCGAAGGATCGGCGCCGAAAGGTATTTTCTTCTTTGCATTCGCACGTCGCCATCGCCAAGAATGCGCGGCCAATTTAGGAAGTTCAAAGGGAGGTTTCAGTGACCCGTTCGCCAGGTTTCAACACGCTCGCCGTCCATGCCGGCGCCAAGCCCGATCCGGCCACCGGCGCGCGCGCCACGCCGATCTACCAGACGACCTCCTTTGTTTTCGATGACGCCGACCACGCCGCTTCGCTGTTCGGGCTAAAAGCTTTCGGCAACATCTACACCCGCATCATGAACCCGACCCAGGCAGTGCTCGAAGAGCGCGTCGCGGCCCTCGAGGGCGGCACGGCCGCCCTTGCGGTCGCTTCCGGCCATGCCGCGCAGGTCATCGTGTTCCACAATCTGATGCAGCCCGGTGACAATTTCGTCGCCGCCAACAAGCTTTACGGTGGTTCGATCAACCAGTTCGGCCATGCCTTCAAAAATTATGGCTGGGAGGTGCGCTGGGCCGAAACCAACGACATCTCGACCTTCGAGAGCCAGATCGACGACAGGACGAAGGCGATCTTCATCGAGAGCCTGGCCAATCCGGGCGGCACCTTCGTCGATATCGAGAAGATCGGCGACATCGCCCGCAAGCACGGCCTGCCGCTGATCGTCGACAACACGCTGGCCTCGCCCTATCTGATCCGGCCGATCGAGCATGGCGCCGACATCGTCGTCCACTCGCTGACCAAGTTCATGGGCGGCCACGGCAATTCGATCGGCGGCGTCATTGTCGACGGCGGCACCTTCGACTGGTCGAAGTCGGGCAAATACCCGATGCTGTCGGAACCGCGCCCCGAATATGGCGGCCTCGTGCTGCACGAGACCTTCGGCAATTTCGCTTTTGCCATCGCCGCGCGCGTGCTCGGTCTGCGCGATCTCGGCCCGGCGATCTCGCCGTTCAATGCCTTCCTTATCCTGACCGGCCTCGAGACCTTGCCGCTGCGCATGCAGCGTCATTGCGACAATGCGATCACGGTCGCCGGCTGGCTGTCCAACCACCCCAAGGTCGCCTGGGTGAATTATCCCGGCCTGCCCAGCGACAAGAACAACGCGCTGCAGAAGAAATATTCGCCGCTGGGCTCCGGCGCCGTGTTCACCTTCGGCCTCAAGGGCGGCTACGAGGCGGGCATCAAATTCGTCGAGGCACTCGAACTGTTCTCGCACCTGGCCAATGTCGGCGACACCAAGTCGCTGGTCATCCACCCGGCATCGACCACGCACCGCCAGCTTTCCGACGAACAGAAGGTCAAGGCTGGTGCCGGACCCGACACGGTGCGGCTGTCCATCGGCATCGAGGATGTCACCGACATCGTCGCCGACCTCGAACAGGCGCTCGCCAAGGTCTGACCTGATATGACCGCGTTTCTTTCCGTCGACACCAAAGGCGTCGAACCCGAATCCGGCGCGCCGGCGCCGGATCGCCTGATCTCGGGCGATCCGAAATTCCGCACCTGGAACGTCGAGGAGCGCGACGGCGGCCTCTATGCCGGCATCTGGGAATCGACCCCGGGCAAGTGGCGCATCGTCTATGAAGAATGGGAGTTCTGCCACATTCTCTCAGGTGTTTCGGTAATCGCCGAAGAGGGCGGCCAAGCGCGCACCGTCAAAGCCGGTGACAGCTTCGTGCTGCGGCCGGGCTTCAAGGGAAGCTGGGAAGTGCTTGAAACGACTCGCAAGGAGTATGTGATCAAGGTTTGAAGCTTGATCACATATCGAGAATCCGATCGGATTTCCGGGCAACTCGCTAGCTAAAAATCGACGGCAAGTCGTTCCAGCCCATGGAAATGGTAAGTGTCGCGGAAGCGTGGCTGTTCGGCGAGATGCAGTTGCGGGTGCCGCTCGAACAAGGTCCTCAGCGAAACCTGCAGTTCGAGGCGGGCCAGCGGCGCACCGATGCAGAAATGGATGCCGGCGCCGAATGATACATTCTTCTGGTCGGTGCGCTCCGGCCGGAAGGTCTGCGGTTCGGCGAAGGCATGCGGATCATGATTGGCCATGCCAAGCAGAAGTCCGATCGTCTGGCCCGGCCCCACGACGATGCCGGGCGCGATTTGGATTTCCTCATAGGCATAGCGCATGAACATGTGCAGCGGCGCGTCGAAACGCAGGCATTCCTCGACCGTCGCCGCCGTCGCCTCTGGCGAGGTAAAGAAGCGGCGCGGGTCGCCGCCTTGTGCCAGGATGGAGTGGATGGCATTGCCGGTCTGGTGCACGGTTGCTTCGTGGCCGGCGTTGAGCAGCAGGATGGCCGAGGAGACCAGCTCGTCCTCTGACAGTTTCTGGCCGTCCTCCTGGGCCGAGATCAGCAGTGACAGCAGGTCATCGCCCGGCTTCTTGCGCCGCTCGGCGACGTAGCCGCGCAGGAAATCGGAAAATTCGCCCGCGGCACTGTTGGCCGTCTCCTCGGTCTCACGGGTGCGGCCATGGATATACATGGCGACCATTTGATGCGACCAGTCGAGCAGTCGCGGCCCCATCTCCACCGGCACGCCAAGCATTTCGGCGATGATGGTGATCGGCAGCGGGGAGGCGAAGGCCGGCAGGAGGTCGACGGCTTTGCTTGGTTCGAAACGATCGATCAATTCGTTGGCGAGCGCCTCCACGCGCGGCCGCAACCGTTCGACCTGACGGGAGACGAAAGCCCGGTTGACCAGTGTTCTCAGCCGCGTATGGACCGGTGGCTCCAGCTCGAGCATCGAATTGGCTTCGATGCCGTCGAATGCCTTGAGATGGGTCCTGTCTTGTCCGACACCGCGGCTGTCGGGGATGCCGGCCGGGTTCTGGCGGCCGAAACGGCGGTCGCGCAACAGCCGGTTGACATCGCCGAAGCCGCCAAAGCACCAGAAGCCGAACTCTTCCCAGAAAAACGCATTCGAAGCTTCGTGCAGGAAGCCGTAGGCCTCGTAAGGGTTCAGGAAGAAAGCCGGTTCGCGCGGGTCGAGTCTGAGCTGGCGAGTGGCTGGATCAAAGGCCAGGTAGGAGAGCGTCGATTTGGTCATGCCAGACCCATAGCGCGGCTTGCCAGCCCGGTTCCAGACCGTATGTTGCGTCCGACAGCCCGATGCATTGAGCCAGGCAGCAGGGTTGCGGAAGGTCTGAACGGATGAATGTGATCGTTGTCGGCGCGGGTATCGCCGGTCTGTCCACGGCGTGGTCGCTGGTCAAGGCGGGCCACGCCGTGTCGGTTGTCGAGCAGGGGCCGATCCCCAATCCGCTGGCGGCATCGGGCGACCATCACCGCATCATCCGCCGCGCCTACCGCGCTGGAACCGGCTATGGGCTGCTGATCACCGAAGCCTACGAGGCCTGGGACGAGCTGTGGGCCGATCTCGGCGAGAACCACCTCGACGCGCGGGGCTTCGTCTGTGTTTCGCGCGAGCCCGGCGACGAGGCCGAGGAATACCGCGAGGGCCTGGAAGAGGGAAAATTCCCTTTCGAATTGCTGGGACCGGAGGCAGCCGTAGAGCGCTGGCCGTTCCTTGAGGCCGGCTCGTTCCGCTACGCCTATTTTTCGCCCGAGGGCGGCGCGCTGCATTGCCGCAAAATAGCGGCCGGGCTGGCCAAATGGCTGCGTGCCAATGGAGCCAACGTCTACGAGCACAGCAAGGTGACGGAGATCGATGCCGAGGCCGGCCATATCGTGCTCGAATCCGGCGAGACGATGCAGGCCGACCGCATCGTCGTTACCGCTGGCGCCTGGGTGCTGAAGCTGTTCCCCGAACTCGGCGGCGAATTGAAGACCTTTCGCACCGCGCTCGCCTATGTCGAGCCGCCGGCCGATCTCAGGGCCGCTTGGGAGGCGGCGCCCGTCATTCTCGATGTCGGCGGCACGACCGACGGCTATATGATCCCGCTTACGCGGGGCGCCGGCATGAAATTCGGCTCGGGCCTGCACAAGGTGCCGACCAGCGACGCCGACTGGAACCGCGAGCCGGTGCCCGGCGAGGGCGAGGCGATCCGCAACCTGTTTTCGCCGCCGATCGCCCGCATCGAGGAGTACAAGGTGACCGAAGTGGTCACCTGCGCCTACACGTTCACCGATGACGAGAGATTCCTGGCGCATGAGACCGGCAAGTGCCTGGTCGTCTCGGCGTGCTCGGGTCACGGCTACAAGTTCGGCGCGGCGGTCGGGCGTCGTGTGGCCAAAGCCATTGGCGATGGCGATGTCGTCGGTCTTAAGGCCTGGCTGCGGGCCGAGGTGGCCTAAGCCTAGTCCTGGCAGTGCCTTGGAATATGCACCCGCCGCCAGCCGGATGAGCCTTCGCGCACCAGCACGCGGCGCGGGACGGTCTGGTACGCGGCGGGAATATCGATGACGCGCCTTTGCTCGGGCCGCACCAGCACCTCCTCGGCGATGCTGTCATATTGCGCCGGAATGACGACGCGCCGCGTGCGCTCGGGCTGTATCACCACCGTCTCGGCGACGCGTTCAAAGCGTGCCTTGTGCCAAACCTTGCACAACACGCGGCGGCCATGGATGACGCGCCATTTCCAGGAATAGCCGCCGCTATCGACCCTGACGGTATGGTAGACGGTCCTGGTGGCCGCAGGCACCACTTCATACCGAACCTGGGCCGGCACAGTCACCACCACTCGCTCGCGCGTGCCATAGATCGGCGGATCATAGTCGACGATCTGCTGGCCGGGAGGGCTGACCATGACGTCTTCGTAGACCGTGTCGTAAACGGCCGGTGTGTGGACGGGCTCGTAACATTCGACGGCGCGACCACCGGCCGCCGTTTGCGAAATCGAGCCGAGCATGGTCATCCCTGCAATGGTGAAGCATGCGGTTTTCCCGGACATGGCACTCCCCGTCTGAACTGTAGGCACAAGTTCAACGTTGAATTGTAGGGGAAGCCGTTGCGGAGAAAAGCGGTTTTGGCGCATTTCGTTAAGTGACGAGGTTAAGAAACTGCTACCCTGGCGGGGCCGGTCGGTATTTGAGGTCGGCGTGGCATCAGCTGCTGCTAATTCTTGCCCGGAAGCTTGATTCGACTTACCCAGATGGCTAGGACGGGTCGGCCTTGCACAAGGATGAGCCGGCATCCTATTTACATCTTAACGATCCAGAACCGATTCTGCCCGAGCTGCCAGCTGTCCGGCGCCGGAATCCCACCGCGAGACAAGAGATAACTGATGAAGAATCCCGTCGAAACCTACATGAACCTCGTTCCGATGGTGGTCGAACAGACCAATCGCGGCGAGCGGGCCTACGACATTTTCTCGCGCCTCCTCAAGGAGCGCATCATTTTCATCACCGGTCCGGTCGAGGACGGCATGGCGACGCTGGTCTGCGCGCAGCTCCTGTTCCTCGAAGCGGAGAACCCGAAGAAGGAAATCAACCTCTACATCAATTCGCCGGGCGGCGTCGTCACCTCGGGCATGGCGATCTACGACACCATGCAGTTCATCAAACCGGCCGTGTCGACGCTGTGCATCGGCCAGGCGGCCTCGATGGGCTCGCTGCTGCTGACCGCCGGCCACAAGGACATGCGTTTCGCCACGCCCAACGCCCGTATTATGGTTCACCAGCCGTCCGGCGGCTTCCAGGGGCAGGCGTCCGATATCGAGCGTCACGCCCAGGACATCATCAAGCTGAAGCGTCGCCTCAACGAGGTCTATGTCAAGCACACCGGCAAGAGCTATGAGGACATCGAGAAGACGCTCGACCGCGACCATTTCATGACCGCCGACGAGGCCAAGGATTTTGGCCTGATCGACAAGGTCATTTCGTCGCGCGAGGCGGCCGAGGGGGCGTTGGCATAAAGGCTAGTTGGCAGTTGGATGGCACCATCACGCGCTTTTGGCGTGTCTTGCGTCATTTCGGCCACAATTGGCTGTTCCCTCGGAGGTCGGGATTGCCTACGTTAAGGCTATGTTGATTTTCGACGGCTTAGCTTTGCGTGGGGAAGCTGCGAATCATTGCCACGTTTTCTGATTTGTGTTTCGTACGGAATACGTTGCGGGAGCCGGAAGACTGGCGGCGGCGGATTCCCGCGATAAATAGAGTATGCGCCCTTTCAGCCAGACCATCGGCGGGCGGCCATGAAAGGACATGAAAATGAGCAAGGTCGGCAACAACAGCGGTGATTCCAAGAACACGCTTTATTGCTCGTTTTGCGGCAAGAGCCAGCACGAGGTGCGCAAGCTGATCGCCGGTCCGACGGTGTTCATCTGCGACGAGTGCGTCGAGCTGTGCATGGATATCATCCGCGAGGAGAACAAGACCTCGATGGTGAAGTCGCGCGAGGGCGTGCCGACCCCGCAGGAGATCCTCAAGGTTCTCGACGACTATGTCATCGGCCAGCCCTACGCCAAGCGCGTGCTGTCGGTGGCCGTCCACAACCACTACAAGCGCCTCGCGCATGCCGGCAAGAACAACGATGTCGAGCTGGCCAAGTCCAACATCCTGCTGATCGGCCCGACCGGCTGCGGCAAGACGCTGCTGGCACAGACGCTGGCCCGCATCATCGACGTACCCTTCACCATGGCCGACGCCACGACGCTGACCGAGGCCGGTTACGTCGGCGAGGACGTCGAGAACATCATCCTGAAGCTGTTGCAGTCGGCCGACTACAATGTCGAGCGCGCCCAGCGCGGCATCGTCTACATCGACGAGATCGACAAGATTTCACGCAAGTCCGACAATCCCTCGATCACCCGCGACGTGTCGGGCGAGGGCGTTCAGCAGGCGCTGCTCAAGATCATGGAAGGCACGGTCGCCTCCGTGCCGCCGCAGGGCGGCCGCAAGCACCCACAGCAGGAGTTCCTGCAGGTCGACACCGCCAACATCTTGTTCATCTGCGGCGGCGCCTTCGCCGGGCTGGACAAGATCATTTCGGATCGCGGCAGGAAAACCTCGATCGGCTTCGGAGCTGTCGTCGCCTCGCCGGAGGATCGCCGCACGGGTGATGTTTTCCGCCTGGTCGAGCCCGAGGATCTGTTGAAGTTCGGCCTCATTCCGGAGTTTGTCGGCCGTCTGCCGGTCCTGGCGACGCTGGAGGATCTCGACGAGCCGGCACTGATCCAGATCCTGACCGAGCCGAAGAATGCGCTGGTCAAGCAGTACCAGCGCCTGTTCGAGATGGAAAATGTCGATCTGACCTTCCACGAGAACGCGCTTTCGGCGATCGCCAAGCGCGCCATTGAGCGCAAGACCGGCGCGCGCGGCCTGCGTTCGATCATGGAAGCGATCCTGCTCGACACGATGTTCGAACTGCCCGCGCTCGAAGGCGTGCGCGAGGTTGTGATTTCGGAAGAGGTGGTGACCGGCAGTGCCCGGCCGCTCTACATCTATTCCGAACAGAAGGAAAAGAAGGGCAATGTCAGCGCCTGATATGGCACTTGGCCCTATATTTTTATGGAACGGCGCCCCTGCGGCGCCGTTTTGCTGTGAGGAACCGGCACAGCGTCGCGATGGAGTGGATTGGGGACGATGTTAACTCTTGATCTTTGCCCTGCCTGCCTCCACCTAACACGAGAAGGCCGAGGTGCCCGATTTCTGTGCTGTAAAACTCCCGTCATAAACGGTGGTAGGCGGAACGATCCCCGGTCGTTAATATGAGATTCGCGGTTGGCCTGATGGTGGCCGCGACATGAAAGGTTGGACAATGGCCAAAATATCCAAGGCTCCCAGCGACGGCGTCTTCGCGGTCCTCCCACTGCGCGACATCGTGGTGTTCCCGCATATGATCGTTCCGCTCTTCGTCGGGCGCGAAAAGTCGATCAAGGCGCTGGAAGACGTGATGGGTCAGGAAAAGCAGATCCTGCTTGCCACCCAGATGAATGCCGCCGATGACGATCCCGAGCCCGATGCGATCTTCGACATCGGCACGCTCGCCAATGTGCTGCAATTGCTGAAGCTGCCCGACGGCACCGTCAAGGTCCTGGTCGAGGGCGCCTCGCGCGCGAAAATCGTCTCCTTCACCGACCGTCCCGACTTCCACGAGGCCAAGGCCACGGCTCTGGTCGAGCCGGAAGAGGAGGAGGTCGAGGTCGAGGCCCTGGCCCGCTCGGTCGTCACCGACTTCGAGAACTACGTCAAGCTGAACAAGAAGATCTCGCCCGAAGTGGTGGGTGCCGCCAGCCAGATAGACGACTATTCCAAGCTCGCCGACACGGTTGCCTCGCATCTTGCCATCAAGATCCCTGAAAAGCAGGAAATGCTGGCCACGCTTTCCGTCAAGGAGCGGCTGGAAAAGGCGATGGGCTTCATGGAAGCCGAAATCTCCGTCCTGCAGGTGGAGAAGCGCATCCGCTCGCGCGTCAAGCGCCAGATGGAGAAGACGCAGCGCGAATACTACCTCAACGAGCAGATGAAGGCGATCCAGAAGGAGCTCGGCGAGGGCGAGGACGGCCGCGACGAGGCCGCCGAGATCGAGGCTCGCATCAAGAAGACCAAGCTCTCCAAGGAGGCCCGCGAAAAGGCGGATGCCGAATTGAAGAAGCTCAGGACGATGTCGCCGATGTCGGCCGAATCGACTGTCGTGCGCAACTATCTCGATTGGCTGCTGTCGATCCCGTGGGGCAAGAACTCCAAGGTCAAGCAGGACCTGGCCTACGCGCAGAACGTGCTCGACACCGATCACTTCGGCCTCGACAAGGTCAAGGACCGCATCGTCGAGTACCTTGCCGTGCAAAGCCGCCAGAAGAAGCTGAAGGGGCCGATCCTGTGCCTCGTCGGCCCTCCCGGCGTCGGCAAGACCTCGCTCGGCAAGTCGATCGCCAAGGCGACCGGTCGCGAATTCATCCGTATGGCGCTTGGCGGCGTGCGTGACGAGGCCGAGATCCGTGGCCACCGGCGCACCTATATCGGCTCGATGCCCGGCAAGGTCATCCAGTCGATGAAGAAGGCCAAGAAGTCCAACCCGCTCTTCCTGCTCGACGAGATCGACAAGATGGGCCAGGACTTCCGTGGCGATCCGTCGTCCGCGCTGCTCGAGGTGCTCGACCCCGAACAGAACTCGACGTTCATGGACCACTACCTCGAGGTCGAATACGACCTGTCGAGCGTGATGTTCGTGACGACGGCGAACACGCTGAACATCCCTGCGCCCCTGATGGACCGCATGGAGATCATCCGTATCGCCGGCTACACCGAGGACGAGAAGATCGAAATCGCCAAGCGGCACCTGATGCCGAAGGTGATCCGCGATCACGCGCTGCAGCCAAAGGAGTTCTCCGTCGGTGAGGACGCGATCCGCGCCATCATCCAGACCTACACCCGTGAAGCGGGCGTCAGAAGCCTGGAGCGCGAGCTGATGAAGCTCGGGCGCAAGGCGGTGACCGAGATCCTGAAGACGAAGAAGAAGACGGTGAGCATCACGGCGGCGAACCTCGCCGACTATCTCGGTGTTCAGCGCTACCGCTTCGGCCAGGTCGAGGCTGACGATCAGGTCGGTGTCGTCACTGGTCTTGCCTGGACGGAAGTCGGCGGCGAGCTGCTGACGGTCGAAGGCGTCATGATGCCCGGCAAGGGCCGCATGACGGTGACCGGCAATCTGCGCGACGTCATGAAGGAATCGATCTCGGCGGCGGCCTCCTATGTCCGCTCGCGCGCCATCGATTTCGGCATCGAGCCGCCGCTGTTCGACAAGCGCGACATCCACGTGCACTTGCCGGAAGGCGCCACGCCGAAGGACGGTCCGTCCGCCGGTGCCGCCATGGCCACGGCCATCGTGTCGGTGCTGACGGGTATTCCGGTGCGGGCGGATGTGGCGATGACTGGCGAGATAACGCTTCGCGGCCGCATCTTGCCGATCGGCGGCCTCAAGGAGAAGCTGCTCGCCGCACTGCGCGGCGGCATCAAGAAGGTGCTGATCCCGGAAGACAACGCCAAGGATCTGGCGGAGATCCCGGACAACGTGAAGAACGGCATGGAAATCATTCCGGTCTCACGCGTCGGTGAGGTGTTGCGCCACGCGCTGGTGCGGATGCCGGAGCCGATCGAATGGGTCGAACCGGTCAATCCGCCGGCTTCCACGGACACGAGCGATGACGCTGGAAAGTCGCTTGCGCATTAGTTTTTTCTAAGGTTGCAGCGCACAAACAGAAAGCCGGGCCTCGCGCCCGGCTTTTTCATGTGAAAAACCCCGGAATTCCGGGCTTTTTCCGCTTTTTTCCTGCCTTTTCGACTTGGTTGCGGGAACGCTTCTTTCTAAAGTCCGTTTCCTGCCGGATGAGTCGTGAGTTCCGGTGTTCTCATGGAAGGGAATTTTTATGAACAAGAACGAACTGGTGTCCGCTGTCGCCGACGCCGCGAGCATTTCGAAGGGTGACGCGCAGTCTGCGGTCGATGCAGTGTTTTCTGTCATCTCCGGCGAACTGAAGAAGGGCGGCGATGTCCGGCTTGTCGGCTTTGGCAATTTCACCGTGTCAAAGCGCGCCGCATCCACCGGCCGCAACCCGCAGACCGGCGCCGAAGTGAAGATCCCGGCGCGCACCGTGCCGAAGTTCTCGGCCGGCAAAGGTCTCAAGGACGCCGTCAACTAAGCGCGTTTTTTATTTTTGAAAAAACCAGAAAAGCCGGGCTTGCCCGGCTTTTCTTTTTTCGGCGTATTGGGCCGGACGGTAGCTCCTCAAGCTGTCGGGGCGTCGGCGCGCATGAGGCCTTCGTTCTTGAGGTCGGCCCAGAGCGCTGCAGGGAGTTTCGCGTCCAGCAGCGAGCGGTTGCTCTCGACCTCTTCAGGCCGCTGACCGCCGGGGATGACCGAAACCACCGACGGGTGCAACAGCGGGAACTGCAGGGCGGCTTCGATCAACCTGACCCCATGGCGCTTGCAGACGGCCTCGATGCGCGCCACGCGATCGAGCACATCCTGCGGCGCCTCGGAATAATTGTAGTAAGCGCCGGGCTTCGGTCCGGTGGCCAGGATGCCGGAATTGTACGGGCCGCCGAGAACGATGCCGATGCAGCGTTTCTGGCAAAGCGGCAGGAACGATGTCAGCGCCTCCTGTTCCAGCAGCGTATAGCGCCCGGCAAGCAGGAACAGGTCGAAATCGCCGCGCTCGGCCAGGGTCTGGGCCACCTGCCATTCGTTGATGCCGCCACCGAACGCCTTGATGACGCCCTGGTCGCGCAAGGCGAGCAGGCCATAATAGCCCGAGCGCATGAACTCCTCGATGCGCCGGTCGGACGCCTCCTTGCTGCCGTGGGTGAAGATATCGACATCGTGCACGAACAGGATATCGATGCGGTCGACGCCAAGCCGCTCCAGCGAGGCCTCGAACGAGCGCATGACGCCGTCATAGCTGTAATCGTAGACCTCCTTGCGCGACGGCGTGTCGAAGAACTTGCCGATGCCGGTGCGCTCTTCTGGCGGGCAGGCGCGCATGATGCGGCCGACCTTGCTCGACAGCACGTAGTCGTCGCGCTTCCTGGAGCGCAGGAACGGGTTGAGACGCGTTTCCGACAGGCCGAGCCCGTAGAGGGGCGCGGTGTCATAGTAGCGGCAGCCGGTCGCCCAGGCGGCCTCCAGCGTCGCATTGGCGTCCTCGTCGGAGACGGCGCGGTAAAGATTGCCGAGCGGCGCCGTACCGAAACCCAGCTCCGTGAAGGTGATGCCGCCATTGCCGATGCGGTCGAAATGCCGTGTCTTCATGTCTTGAAATTTTCCCGGATTGATTTGTCTGACATGACACTATCACGCTCGTGGCTTGGCAAAAGCGCCGCTGAGCGTTGGACACGCATTTTCCCGGTTGCTAGCATGAACGAAATCAAGCTGTTCCGGGGAAAAGCGTGATCAGGAATTGCCAATCCAATTCGATTGCCGGCGCGCAGGCGGCGCGACCGTGAGCAACTCCAGCTCGGAGATGTTCAAGACTGCGCTCGACGAGCTTGGCGCGGTGCTGGCGCGCGTCGATGGCGATCGGATCGACGCCGCCTGTGGGATGCTGGTCGGTGCCAGACAGATCGTCGTCTATGGCTGCGGCCGCGAGGCCTTGCAGGTGAAGGGCTTCGCCATGCGGCTCTATCATCTGGGCCTGCCGGTTTCGGTCGTCGGCGACATGACCACCCCGCCTGTAGGGCAGGGCGATGTCCTGCTTGTCAGTTCCGGACCCGGCGAAACCTCGACCGTACTCACCCTGATGCGCATCGCGCGCGAGGCAGGCGCCACCGTCCTGCTCCTGACCGCCCAGGCAGGCGGCAGCGCCGCAGGGCTGGCCGATTTGACGCTGCTGATCCCGGCGCAGAACCATGGCCGACGACCAGGGGCCGCAAAAGACGTCGGTGCTGCCGATGGGCTCGGTGTTCGAGGGCGCGTTGTTCGTGCTGTTCGAGATCATGGTGCTGAAACTCAGGGAGATGACCGCGGCGTCGCCGGAAGCCATGCGCGCCCGCCACACCAACATGGAATAGATCATGCGCTATGAACTGATGCTGCCGCACCAGATCCGAAAGGCAATCGCCCAGAATTGGCCGGTCGCGCTGCCGCTCGGCGTGCTGGAATACCATGGCGAGCACATGGCCGTCGGCATGGATACGCTGGCAGTCATCAAGACGCTGGAGCTGTTCGAAAAAGAGAGCGATGTCGTCATCCTGCCGCCCTTCTACTATGGCGCGGCGAGTTACGCGGTGGCACCGCCGGAAGGCAGCGGCTCCGTCCAGGTCGGCGGCAATCAACTGGCGCCATTCGGCGAGGCGCTGTTCTACAGCCTGCTGCGCATTGGGTTTCGCAACATCCACGCCATCATTCATCACCAGACCGAGAATTTCGCCGCCGGCATGCCGACGGATCTCGCCTTCAAGACCGCAGGCAGACAGGCGATCTTCCGCTTCCTCGAGAAGCAGCGTGGCGAGGGCTGGTGGGGTTCAGAGACGATGGCCGACTATTATGCCGGACATGCCGAGGGCGAAAACTTCTTCAACTGGGTGCAGGTGCACCCGCTGATGCCGACCGCCATGAACGGCAAATATCCGTTCGACCATGCCGGCATCGGCGAGACATCGCTGATGCTGGCGCTATGCCCGGAAGCGGTGGACGCCGCGCATTTCGCGGACAACAAAAGCTGGTATACGGCAACTGCGGCGGAAGCCTCGGCAGCACTTGGACAGAAGGGCGTCGCCATGATCATGGATCATCTGCGCGCGATCCTGAAGGCTTAGATTAGCGCGACCTTTCTCCGACCGAGGGGAGGTGAAGACGCCCGGTCACTTCACCGCGCCAGCGGTCATGCCCATGATCAGGTAGCGCTCCAGGGCGATGCCGATGACGGCAAGCGGCGCGATCGCGGCCGTGGCAAGCGCCGCCATCGACCACCAGTTGATGCCTTGCGAGCCCGTCTGGCTGGCGACCATGACGGGAATAGTCTTGGCGTCCGTCGAGGTCAAAAGGGCGGCGAAGAAGTACTCGTTCCAGCACAGCACCATCGCCAGGATGAAGGCGGCCACCATGCCCGGCAGCGCGATCGGCATGACGATACGGAAAAAGGCGCCCCAGATCGACAGGCCGTCGACGAGGGCTGCTTCCTCGAGTTCGACGGGGATGGAATTGAACTGGTCGCGCATGATCCAGATGACGATCGGCAGCACCATCAGCGTGTAGAGCAGGATCAGTCCGACGCGGGTATCGAGCAATCCGACTTCACGGTAGAGCACCAGGAAGGGCAGGGCCAGCACCACCGGCGGCAGGATGAGCTGCGACAGGAAGAAGAAGGAGATGTCCTCGTTCTTGAACCAGGCGAAATGGTAGCGGTAGCGGGTCAGGCCATAGGCGGCGAGGCTGCCGATGATGATCGCCAGGCTCGACGCGCCAACCGAGGTGATGACGGAATTCATGAAGCGCTTGAGGAATTCGTCGCGCACCGTCGATGTCTGCAAGATCGAGTCCGGCGACAGGCCGAGCGATCGCCAGCCTTTCCAATCCGGCTGGAAGTCGACGAACGGGATCAGGTGGCCCTGGGTGACATCCACCGCCGTCTTGAAGGATGTGGTGATGGTCCAATAGATCGGAAACAGGCAGATGAAGCCCCAGCAGGCGAGCGCACCATAGATGAAGACGCGGCTGGCGAGGAAGCTCGCCGGCGAGCGGATTTCGGATGCGACGTAGTCGGTGGTCTGAACGCTCATCTCTACCTAATTCACATTGCGCACGAAACGGCTGGCGAACTTCAACAGCCAGGTCACGAACACCACGATGATGACGAGATAGGCCATCGCCAGCATGGTGCCATAGCCAACATTCGAGCGGTCGCGGTACTCGCGGTAGATGAAGCTCGAGACCGAATCGGTGGCGCCGCCTGGACCGCCCGAGGTGACCGTGATGATGATGTCGGCAAGCTTCAGCTTGAAGATGATGCGCAGGATCACCGCCGTCACCGACACCGGCAGCATCAGCGGGAAAGTGACCTGCCAGAAGGTTTGCCAGGCCGTGGCGCCGTCGACCCGTGCCGCCTCCAGCACCTCACGCGACATCGCCTGCAGCCCCGCCAGCAGCATGATCATCATGAACGGAATGAAGGTCCAGGCGTCCAGCAGCATGATCGAGATGCGGGCGGTGATCGGGTTCGAGAAGAAGGCCGGGTCTTCCCAGCCGAGATGGCGCGCCAGCGTGGCAGCGGGTCCAAAGCGGTATTCCATCAGCGACTTGCCGATCATCCACGACACCGCGACCGGCGACAGCATGAGCGGCATCAGGAACACCACCCGGAAGAACTTTCGAGCCCGGATCTGCGCGTTGAGGAGCAGTGCCAGGCCAAAGGCGATGACATATTCGACCAGCACCGCCAGCACATAGAGCACCATGTTGAACAGGGCGTTGCGGTAGTAGGGGTCGGCGAGCATCTGCCAGAAGTTGTCGAGCCCGTTGAACCTGCGGCCGCTGAAGGAGGAGAGGTTCCAATCGGTCAGCGCGATGTAGAAGCCGAACAGGGTCGGGAAGATCACCATCGCAATGGTGAACAAAAGGGCCGGCAGCAGGAACAGCGCGCGCTGGCCGTCCTCGCCGCGTGTCAGAACCTGGCCGATGCCGATCGCCACACCCCACAGCACATAGGCGTAGACCACGGGCCGCCATGTCTCGAAGCCGATCGTATCGACCTCGGTCTTGTAGAGGATCTGCACCACGATCGTTGCCAGCAGGCCGAGCGTGGCAATCGCCATCAGCGCCCAGCCCAGACGCCTGCGGCCCGGCGGGATCAGATCATAGGGGGCGGCGTCTGCCGGCCACCGGGTCGCGGTCGAAGTCTGGTCAGTCACAAATCTCGCCCGTTTGGAAGGGAAGGCTGTGGCCCGGCGTTGCCGCCGGACCACGGTTCACAGGGCAGCCTACATGCCGAGCGAGGCCTTGTAGAGCTTGATCTGCTTGTCGCGGCCAATCTGGTCGGTCAGCTTCTCCCAGGCGGCTGCGATGGCATCGGCGCCTTCCTGCGCCTTCATCTTGCCGGCGAAGGTGTTGGCCAGGATATCCTCGGCGGCGCTGTAATACTGGAAGATGCCGGGGATGCGCGGCTCGATCGCCGCGTTGGGATGGTTGTAGCTGTCGCCTTCCGACTTCAGGTATGAGGTGATGAACGCCTCGTCGTAGCCGGCCGCCACCCACTCCGGAATGTCGAAGTGCGAATTGCGGTAGGGCTGGAAGCCCGACGGATACATCGCCGTCCAGATCGACAGGTCCTTGCCGCCGAGATGGGCGGCGGCCGACCATGCCGCCTTCTTCTTCTTTTCGTCGCTATCGACGCGGGCCATGACATAGACGCCCCAGCCGAGATAGGCGCAGTTGGGAGAATAGTTCGGGCCGCTGGCGAGCTTCTCCCACTTGCCGGTCTTGGAGTTGTAGACATCGTCGGAGCCCGGCAGGATCGAGAAGCCGGTGACATCGCCGATGACCGAGCTGTCATTGGTCTTGACGTTCGAGCCGACGTCGCCCCACCAGGGGATCATCGAGCCGGTGCCGGCCAGGAACTGCTGGAAGGCGGTGGTGTTCGGGTCGGCATTGATCTGGTCGGCCGGCTCCGACGGCAGGGCGTCGATGACGTCCTGGATGGCGCGTACCCAGGCCGGATTGTTGATGCGTGGCTTCATCGTGTCGGCGTCGAACAGCCAGGCCTTGTCGTCGGGATGCTTGGCGTAGGCGGTGGCACGGCTGCCTAGGAAGTAGAAGCCGAACCCGCCCCAGGGCTTGGGCGCGTCGAGGTAGCCGTAGACATCCTGGCCCTTGAACTTCTTGCCTTTCAGGAACTTGGTCACGGCCTGAACCTCTTGCCAGGTCTTAGGCACGCCCCATTCGCTCGTCGCCCCGCCATCCTTCCACTGCTTGGCGAGGTCGGCATCGGCAAACACGTCGGTGCGGTAGTTGAAATTGTGCGCGTCGCCGTCGATGGTGACCCGGTACTGCTTGCCATCCCACGTGCCGACGGGCGGCTTGAGGTAGTTGACGAGATCGTCGAAGTCGATCTGCTTCTTGACCCAGTCGGGCATCTCCGAAGTCAGGCCTTTGCCGCAGACGTCGCCCTCGAACGGCGCGCCCATCTCGATAATGTCGAAGTCGACGGTGCCGGTGGCGATCGACTGCTGCAGGCGGGCGTTGTAGTCGGCCTGCGCCAGGTCGATCCAGCTGATCTTGGCGCCGGTATAGGTCTCCCATGGCTTCAGGAAACCACGGAACAGCACATTGTGCAGGTTCTGGTTGTTGAGGCCCATGAAGGTGAGCTCGACGCCGGCGAACTCGCCTTCCTTGACATTGGCCTTGGTCGCCTCCAGGCAAAGCTCGCCGACCTTCTGGAAGTCGGCGTCTGTCGGCTGGCCTTTGCCAACCCCGGGGATCTGCAGGATTTTCGAGCGCAGTTCGCTTGCGGCGGAAGCCGGGCGCGTCAGCGCGCCAAGTCCGGCGCCGGATGCGGCGGCGATCGCGGCCATCGAGGCCGCGCCCTTCAATATGTCGCGCCTTGTGGCGCCGGCACGTACCAGTTTGTCGTAAAGACCTACTCGCATGGACTATTTCCTCCCAGAACGTTAGTCGTGAATCGAAAGTGCCAATCGTGCCGGGCGCTGGCCTTTTAGAAGCGAAATCAGGACCCCGACCTGCGTCGCTTCGCGTTCCGTTTTTTCGGGTAGAGTACCAGCGTTCGGATTGGCGCTCGTCACTATTCTCACAACCAAACGCCGTGTCAACGAGGACGGGTTTTTATCTATAAGAGACCGACTTGCCCTGACCGGTCGCGTTGGTTAGCTTCTGCGCCTGCGGCCAGTGGAGCCGATGGGGGAACGATGGCTCAAGTCGCGATCAGCAATGTGGCCAAGGCGTTTGGAACCGTCAAGGTTCTGCACGAAGTCAGCGTCGACATTGCCGATGGCCAGTTCGTCGTGCTTGTCGGCCCGTCCGGTTGCGGAAAGTCCACGCTGCTCAGGATGGTGGCGGGGCTGGAGACCGTCTCCGGCGGCACCATCGCCATCGGTGACCGTGTCGTCAATCACCTGCCGCCCGCAAAACGCGACATCGCCATGGTGTTCCAGAACTATGCGCTCTACCCGCACAAGACGGTCGAGCAGAACATGGCCTTCGCCCTCAAGCTGCGCAAGACCGATCCGGCCGTGGTTGCCGAGCGGGTCAAGCGCGCCGCCGACATCCTTGACCTCAGCCCCTATCTGAAGCGCTACCCGCGCCAGCTTTCCGGCGGCCAGCGTCAGCGCGTCGCCATGGGGCGCGCCATCGTGCGCAATCCGCAGGTATTCCTGTTCGACGAGCCGCTTTCGAATCTCGACGCCAAGCTGCGCGTCCAGATGCGCACCGAGATCAAGGAACTGCACCAGCGGCTGAAGACCACCACCATCTATGTCACCCACGATCAGATCGAAGCCATGACGATGGCCGACAAGATCGTCGTCATGCGCGATGGCCGCATCGAACAGGTCGGCGCGCCGCTGGAGCTTTTCGACCGGCCGGCGAACCTTTTCGTTGCCGGCTTCATCGGCTCGCCGTCGATGAACCTGCTCAAGGGTACCGGGCGCAAGGGCGGCGTCGAGATTGCCGGAACGCTATTCCCGGTCGCTCCGAACAACACCGTCGAGGAAGGGCGCTCCGTCGTCTATGGTGTGCGCCCCGAACATCTCGAAATCCATCCCGAAGGCGTGCCGGCGAAGATTTCCGTGGTCGAGCCGACCGGCTCGGAAACCCTGGTGTTCCTCCGCTTCGGCGACGGCGAGATGGTGGCGCTGTTTCGCGAGCGCCATGACTTCAAGCCCGGCGATACGCTGAAGCTCCGGCCAAGGCTCGACCATATCCATCTGTTCGACGCCGAGACCGGCAAGCGTCTCTGATCTCAAACGCACTCCACGAGGACCATCATGCTCAAAGGGATCGATCCGTTGCTCAATGCCGACGTGCTCCAGGCATTGCGGGCGATGGGGCATGGCGACGACCTGATCATCGCCGACACCAACTTCCCGTCCGATTCGGTGGCGCGCCAGACGGCGCTCGGTCGGGTGCTCCGCATCGATGCGCCGGCGGCGCAAGTGGTCAAGGCGGTGCTGTCGCTCTACCCGCTGGACACCTTCGTCGATGATTCCGCCGCCCGAATGGAGATCGTCGGAAAGCCGGACGAGATCCCAGCCGTGCAGAAGGAAGTGCAGAAAGAGATCGACGCCGCGGAGGGCAAGTCCTGGCCGATGGTGCCGGTCGAGCGTTACGCCTTCTACGAGCGCGCCAAGCAGGCCTATTGCGTCATCCAGACCGGCGAACGCCGCTTCTACGGCTGCTTTGCCTTCCGCAAGGGCGTCGTGCCGCCGGATGCGGAGTAGCGGCATGGCCTCGGGCAAGCCGGTCGTCATCCTCGGTGTGTTTGTCGCCGACACGGCCTACAGGGCCCAGCGCCAGCCGCGCATGGGCGAAACGATCCTTGGCAATTCCTTCAAGCTGGGGCCAGGCGGCAAGGGGTCGAACCAGGCCGTGGCCGCTGGCAAGCTGGGGGCCGACGTCGCGTTCCTGACCCGCCTCGGTGTCGATGCCTTCGCCGACATGGCCAAGCGGACCTGGAAGGATGCCGGCGTGAAGAGCGCCGCCATCGACACGCCGGACAGCTACACCGGTGCCGCCTACATCTTCGTCGAGGAGGGGAGCGGCAACAACGCCATCATCGTCAGCCCCGGCGCTGCCATGCTGATCACGCCCGAGGACATCGAAGCCAATGCCGACCTTATCAGGGGTGCCGGTGTTTTCGTGACGCAGCTCGAACAGCCGATCGATGCCGCGCTGCGGGCATTGGAGATCGCACGCGGGGCCGGGGTGACGACCATCCTCAACCCGGCACCGGCGGCAAAGCTACCCGACCGCATCTACGCGCTCTGCGACTATCTTACACCGAACGAGACAGAGACGGAGGAGTTGACCGGGCTGAAAGTTTCTTCGGTCGAGGAGGCTCGTGCCGCCGCCGGCAAGCTGCTCGAAAAGGGCGTCGGCACGGTCATCGTCACGCTGGGCGAAAAGGGCGCGCTCCTGCACACGAAGGATCGCTCCGAGCATGTTTCCGCCATCAGTGCCGGCCCTGTCGTCGAAACCACCGGCGCGGGGGACGCCTTCAACGGCGGCTTGGCCGCAGCACTTTCGCGCGGCGTGGAGCCGCTGGAGGCGGTGCGCTTCGCCTGCGCCGTGGCCGGCATTTCGGTGACCCGTCCAGGCACGGCACCGTCTATGCCGACATCGCAGGAGGTCGAGGCGTTGCTGGCCAAGCGCTGAGGCTGCTCAGGGTTCGCGGGGTCCCGGAGCCCAGACCGTTCTGGCCTCCGGGTCAGTGGGCGTTGAGAAGCTACTGCATGACGTAGCAGCGCTTTCCCTGGTCGGGAGCGGGATCGCCGAATGCATCGTTGTCGCATTGGACGCCATTGCGGAACACGTCCTGCGTGAACCGGCCGCGGGCGCCATACCTGACCACCTTGCGGCCATAGAAATCGCAGAATTCGCCTTCCTCGGCGCAGACCGCCCACTTCTCGCGGCGTGGCTGATCGTAGTCGTCGTTCGACTCGTCACGGTCGCGCTTCACGATGAAGCAGAACTTTTCCTTGCCCGGCGCGGGATCGCCGAAAACGCGGTTCGAACAGGGTACCGCGTTGCGCTCGATGTAACGCGAGGTCGTGCGGCCCCTGGCGCCGTAGACGACCTCGGCGGGATAGGGCAGGCGGCAGATCTCACCCTCGCGAGCGCATCGCTGCAGCCGGTCGGCCGACGCGGCGGCGGGAAAAAGGACGGATGCGGCCGTCGTCGCGCCACCCAGGCAAATCAGCGTGAATATCGTGCGCGTGGAAATGTTCGGTGCAATTGACATTACGTCCTCCATGCCATTCCGGCAGCATACTGCAATCTGGCTGCCTGCGGCATGAATCGAGCGTTTTGTGGGCGATTGCGCAAGCAGATTCGCAATGACCAAGTCGTCCGCTGTCCGCAGGGCCTCTTCGTCCGTTGCTTGGCGACCCACACGAATCGCGTCGTGGATTCCAAGGCATCGCTCATGCAAGAGTGATTTTGGAGCCGAGAAGAACCGGGCCGAAGAAGGTCTTCGGACGCTGTTCCTGGAGAGATCTTTGACAATTTTGTCGGCATTTCCCCGGAGCCAAGGATCATCATCCTTGAGGGGAAATGGCGCGAGTGACGGGGCTCGAACCCGCGACCTCCGGCGTGACAGGCCGGCACTCTAACCAACTGAGCTACACCCGCGCATTGACGAGCACGTGTCAGCCGTGTTCGTCGTTGGGGCGCTGGATAAGGGGTTCGCTACCGGGTGTCAAGCGCACCAAACCATCATAACGCCAAACAGGAGAAGGTTTTTTGACAGCCGGCATTTTGTTCGCAAATCCGGCCTGCGAACAGGGCATCCCGCACTCATTTGGCCTTGCGAAGCAGGTCCCGACCGCTTAAAGGTCCGGCCCGGAGCGGGCGATTAGCTCAGTTGGTAGAGCGCTTCGTTTACACCGAAGATGTCGGCGGTTCGAGCCCGTCATCGCCCACCATTCAAACTCACATTTCAAGTCAGCTGAGAGCCGGCCGCTGGCGCGTCGCGGTATCACGGCGGCACCATACGGAAATCCTTCCCCTCGGGCAGCAACTGTCCGCCATCGACGACAATGGTCGTGCCGGTGATGTAGCTGGCGTCGTCCGAGGCGAGGAACAGGAAGGCGTTGGCCACGTCGCGTGGGCTGCCGAGCCGGCCGAGCGGGATCGAATCTTCCATGTTCTTGATATAGGCGGCGCCGCGATGCTCCTGGATGGCTTCGGTGAGGATATTGCCGGGTTCGACGCCGTTGACGGTGATGCCGTAGCCGGAGAATTCCAGCGCTGCGGCGCGAATGAAGCCGTTGATGCCTGCTTTCGTCGCCGAATAGTGGCCATGGCCGGGGCTGGTGACATGCGGGCCGGTGATGGAGGAGGTGTAGAGCATGCGGCCAAAGCGCTGCGCCTTCATCGGCACCAGGGCCGCGCGGCTGGCGTTGAAGGTGCCGCGCAAATTGACCGCCATGACGCGGTCCCAGTCGTCGGCGCTGGTGTTCTCGATCAACTGCCAGGGATAGATGCCGGCATTCTGGACGATGACGTCGAGGCGGCCATGGTGTTTCAGCGAAAGCGCCACGGCGGCCTCGGCGTCGCTCATTTGCGAGATGTCGGTGCGGATGAAGGGGACGCCAAGCTCATCCGCACTTGCCCGCCCGGCCTCGGTCTCGGAGTCGGCGAGCACCAGCCTTGCACCTTCCTCGGCGAAGCGCAGCGCGATGCCCTTGCCGATGCCGCGCGCGCCGCCGACGATCAGCGCCACCTTGCCTTCCAGTCGTCCTGTCATGCGAGCCGTCCTGTCACGCCAATCCCCGTCTCACGCCAATCTTTGGCGAATGGTTTGCTTGAATGCATCGAGCAGCACGGCCGCCAGCACCAGCAGGCCATGGATGACCTGGGTGAAGTTGGCGGGCAGGCCCATCAGGTTAATCGCCGTGTTGATGGCCGAAAGCAGGAGCACGCCGGCGTACACGCCGGGCAAGGTGCCGACGCCGCCCTTCAGGCTGACGCCGCCGATAACCACGGCCGCGAAGGCGTTGAACAGAAGGCCGACGCCCAGATTGGCGGTGGCGCCCGAGGTGCGGATCGCCAGCAGCCAGCCGGCCAGCCCTGCGATGGCGCCGGCGAGTACGAAGGCGATGATCAGGTTGCGGTTCACCCGGATGCCGGCACGGAAGGTCGCGGTTTCATTGCCGCCGATCATCACCAGGTGCCTGCCGAACGGGGTCTTGGCCATGATCAGCGAGAACACGACGAAACAGGCCACCGCGATCCAGGCGGTAAGCGGCAGACCGATCAGGCGCTGGATGCCGAACCAGCGGATGGCGGGTGCCAGATCCTGCGCCGAGCGGCCGCCCGAAATGACCAGCACCAGGCCGCGCACCCAGATGTAGGAGGCGAGCGTGATGATAAAGGCGCTCATCTTGACCTTGACCACGAGATAGCCGTTGAAGGCGCCGATGAGGCCGCCGACGGCCAGCGCCAGCAGCAGCGAGACCGGAACCATCAGCCATCCCGGGTGCAACTGCACGCCGAGGCCAATGCCCGAGGAACAAAACAGGATGCCCACCGCCATGGCGCTGAGAGCGGCGACGGATTCGACCGACAGGTCCATGTGCCCGGCAATGATGACCAGCGCCAGGCCGATCGACATCACGCCGAGCACGCTCGACGCCTCGATGATGTTTGCGAAGATGCCGAGCTGGAAATAGTTCGGGATGAACAGCGAGAAGACGACCAGGACAAAAAGCAGCATGAACCAGACGAGGTTGTCGAGGACGAACTCCAGGGCGTGGCGTGTGCGAGGGTTCATGTGTCGATCCGGTTGGCGTGCGGGATCAAGGCCGCGGCAGGTTGCCTGCGTCTCGTTTCATGCGGGCAGGGCAGGGCTCCGGGCCTGGTATGGCCCGGAGCGGTCGGGCCGCCTGTCTATTCGACCGGCTTGACGGTATCCGTCGGCGGCTTCTGGTTGCCCCAGAAAGCCGGGTTGTCGACGTTTTCCTTGGTGATGGCGGCACCCGGGATCTTGATGTTGGGGCCCCAGGCTTCCTTGGTGAGGGTCGATTTCAGGCCAAGCACATCGTATTCGCCGGGCTTGATCTCTTCCTTCTTGACGACCTTGTCCATGAACATGGCGACGGCGGCGGCCTGTGCGTAAAGCGGCTGCTCGACCTCGACGTTGAGCCAGCCCTTGCGGATCAGGTCGAGGCCGACCGGTGCGCCGTTCGAGCTCATCAGCATGACGTCGCCCGGCTTCTTGCCGGCGGCCTCGAGCGAGGCGACGGCGGCGACCGACAGGTGTGCGGCATGGCTGAAGATCAGGTCGATGTCGGGATTGGCCAGCATCTGGTCGGCAACGATGGTGCCGGCGTTGCTGGCCTCCCACTGCATGGCCGGCAGCGAGATGATCTTGACGTCCGGGAACGCCTTCATCTTCTCCTCGAAACCCTTCTGGATGTCGAGCGTGTAGGGATCGCCGGGATCGCCAAGTACCTGCAGGACCTTGCCCTTCACCGAGCCGTTCTTGGCTTTCAAAAGCTTTTCGGCCTGCTCGGCGGCGACGTAGCCGATCTCGACGGTGCCCGCGACCGACGTGAAGTCGGACGGTGTTGATGTGATCTGGCGGTCGAACTCAACCACCGGAATGCCGGCGGCGCGCGCGGCCTCGATCGATGGTTTCAGCGCATTGAAATCGACGGCGGCCAGGATGATCGCCGCCGGCTTCAGCGCGATGACGTCGTTCATCTGCGACTGCTGCGCGTCGGTCTTGTTGTCGGCGTTCAGCGTCTTCATCTCGTAGCCGGTCTGTTTCAGGAACAGCTCCAGCGCGCTCACCGAGCCGGTCTGGAACTCGTCGAGCAATGTCGGCACCATGTAGTAGACAATACCCTTGGACTGGGCGAATGCCGGCGTGAGCGTGGCAAAGGCCAGTGCCAGGATACCGAAGACAGCAAGAAGTATTCGCTTCATGTCGTTGGCTCCCTGTTAAGCCGGACCCCTCTTTGTCCCTCAGCCCGCCGGTCCGGCACCGGCAAGCGTCTCTCCGGTGATCATGTTGATCACCGCATCGGGACTTGTCTTGTTGCGGGCGACATCGCCCGCCACGACGCCTTGCCGGATGACCACGATCCGGTCGGCGACCTGAAAAGCCTGCTGCATGATATGGGTGATGATGACGACGCCGATGCCCTGGCTCGCCACCTGGCGGATCATTTCGAGACCGCGCCGGGTTTGCTCGACGCCAAGTGCGGCGAACGGCTCGTCGAGAAGCACCAGCTTGCCGCCCCAATGCACGAAGCGGTTCAGCTCGATGGCCTGCCGCTGGCCGCCCGAGAGATGCTCGACATTGGTGCGCAGTGAAGGAATGCGGGTCCCGGCGCTGGCCAGCGCCTTGCCGACGACGGCTTCCATGGCGCGCTCGTCGAGCACCGGAATGCCGAGCACCTTTCTGGTGATCTCGCGGCCCATGAAGAAATTGGCCACCACATCGACATTGGTGCACAGCGATAGGTCCTGGTAGACGGTCTCGATGCCTGCCGCCTTGGCTTCCGCCGGGGACCGGGCCAGGAATTCCTTGCCCTCGAACAGCATGCGGCCGGAGGTCGGTTCGAGACCGCCAGCTATGATCTTGACCAGCGTCGACTTGCCGGCGCCGTTGTCGCCGAGCAGCGCCACCACTTCGCCCTTGCCGATGGAAAAGCTGATCCCCTTCAGCGCTTCGATCGCGCCGTAGTTCTTGGTCACGTTGTCGAGCACCAGCAGGGGTTCGCTCATGCGGCAATCTCCCTGCCCGAAAGTATGTCGCGGCCGCGCTCGCGTTCGGCGGCGAACATCTGCCCGAAGCGTGGCGACAACACCCCTGAAACGGCGAGCGCCGCCGCGCCGCGCAGCACGGCATGCTGGCCGCCGCTGGCGACGATGACGCGCGGCGTCTTGCGGTCCGCGCGGGCCGAAACCGAATTGTGCAGCGGTTCGGCCGCGTCCGCCAGGCGCTCGAGCAGTTCCGATGCCGCCAGGCCGCCGAGCACGACCGTCTCTGGATCGAAGAGGTTTTCGATGATGGCGATGGTGTTGCGGAAGATCGGGCCGACTTGCGCTACCCAATCGGCGTCGCTGCCGGCCCGGCGGCCCCGCGCCTCGAGCGAGAGGTAGCGCTCGAGGCAGCCTCGGTTGCCGCAGGGGCAAAGCTCGCCATCGGGGACCACGGGAATGTGGCCGATCTCGCCCGCATTGCCCCAGGCGCCGCGCAGAACGCTGCCATCATGCATCATCGCGCCGCCAAGCCCGACGCCGAAATAGATATAGTAATAGTCGGAATGGCGGGCTCCGATGCCATAGAGCCGCTCGCCCATCGCGGCGGCGGCCATGTCGCTCTCGAAGAATGCTGGCAATCCCGTCGCGGCGGTCAGCCGCTCACGCAGCGCCACATGCTTCCAGCCGGTCATTGTGGTCGGGCCGACAAAGCTCATGGAGTCCACGTCGAACGGGCCGGGAAGCGCCATGCCGACGCCGATGACGCGGCCGCCGGGCCGCTTGCCCGTGAGGTCGCGGACCATGGCGCCGATCTGGTCGAACGCGTGATCGGGCGTCGCGTTGGACGCTTCGCGGCGTGAACTCTCGATAACGTCGCCGCTGAGATTGATCAGCGCGGCGTCTATTCCAAGCGGCGTCAGGTGGATGCCGACGGCATAGCCGCCTTCCGGGTTGATGCGCAGCGTTGCCGGTGGCAGGCCACGTCCCTTCGGCTCTTCGCGCACGGACAGGATGTAGCCCTGTTCCTCCAGTTCGCGAACGATGGTCGACACGGTCTGCACGGTGAGCCCGACGTGCCTGGCGATGTCGCCTCGTGCGATCGGGCCATGACGGCGGATGGACTCAAGCACGATGCGCCGATTGTATGGCCGCCCGAACTCCTGATTGGTCCCCCGCAATGCCATGCCTTGCGCCCCCACTTGACGTAAGGTTCGCATCAAACATTTATTCAGTCAAATGGAATTCAAAAATAATCCGGAAGCTGGAGCCGCGATCCTATGGCGGTTTACGGGGTGCGGGATACCGCATGGCGAGGAGAGGTGTGCTCGACCGGGACCGACGGCTCCGGATTCAGCAAGCGAGCGGTTGATCTTGCTAGAGATACTGGGCGACTTTCTTGCCGACGGTCAAGAAGCGCAGCGGATCGATCGCCTCGCCATTGTGACGCACTTCATAGTGCAGATGCGGGCCGGTCGAGCGCCCACTGCTGCCGGTCTTGCCGATGACGGCGCCGGCGTCCACTTTCTCGCCTACCGTCACGTCGATCTCGCTGAGATGTCCGTAACGCGTGGCAAAGCCATTGCCATGGTCGATCTCGACCATGCGGCCATAGCCGCCATTCCAGCCGGCCTTGGTGACGATGCCGGGCGCGGTGACCTTGGCCGCCATGCCGATCGGCGCCCTGAAATCCATGCCCGAATGCAACGCGGCCGTGCCGAGAATGGGATCGGTGCGCACGCCGAACGGACTGGTGACGGAGTGGCCAGGGGCAGGGTTTGCAAGCGGCAACCGGCGCGCTTCCTTCTTGAGGTGATCGAGCGTATCCAGCGCCTCGTCCAGTTCCTTGACCTTGCTGTCGAAGATCATCGACGAGTCGAGCGGAATCAGCGGTCCGCCGACATCGCTTTCGTTCTTGCCGAAATCACTGTCGACCGGCAATCCGGCCGTCTGCAGCGCCTGCTGGATGGCATCGGCGCTTTTGTAGGCGTTGTCCGCGAGCGTGTTGATGCGGCTGAGCTGTTCATTCTCGATGGATTTCAGCGACTGGTTGATCGAGACGAACAGCCTGTCGGCGCGATCGGCGGCTGAGTCGCTGGGCAGCGGATCGGTGCGGGTCGACCACAAGGAGAAGGGCCTTGTGTCGGCGGTGCCGAGATCCGCGCCCAGGCTGGCAATCGCGTAATTCCGCGCTGGCTGGCTGATGCCGCCGGTCACCTCGGCGCGCTTGTCCGGCTTGGCGGCCGCGGCCGGATCTTCGGCGGGCACCGTTCCAACGTCACTTTCGGCGCGTTCGAGCAGTGGGCCGAGACGGCCATGCCGCTGGCTGAGCTGCGTCTGGCGCTCGAGCAATTCGCTGACTTTGGTCTCCATCAGTTGCTGGTCGAGCAACTGCCTGCTGGTGATGCGGTCGACCTGGGCGCGAAGCGCCGAAATGCGGTCCTCGTAGGCCTGCTGCATGCGCGCTTGGCGCGCCGTGGTGGCGCCGATCAGGTCGTCGCGCAGCACGAGATAGGATGTGGCCAGGAGGTAGCCGATGGCAATGGCGGCGAGTGCTGAACCGATGAATGCCGCCAGCCAGGGGCGGATCGTGAAGTGCCTGATCTCGTTGCCCCGGGCGATGATGATCGTGTGCGGTTCCTTGCGCCTGCCGAAGACTGCGGACTGACCGGTTGCGTTCACGGGACCAAGCTTTCGTTACGACACCACGACCGCCTGATTACACATTATTAGGGTTAACAAAGGCTTGCCGTATCGGCAGCGCGACGCCGAATGCACGCAATGCAGGCGAGAGGTTGCATGGAAATCGCCAGCTACGGCCGCTACGTCGCGAAATCGTTGGCGAGGAGCACCAATGTTCCGCCAGCAGCGGTCAGTCACGCGCTGAGCAAGCTCCAGGTTTCTTAACTGTATTCGATTGCATTTAATTGACTCTTTTCGAGTAAAGACCTGCTGGTATTTCGGATTCACCGTGGCGGTAGGAATGCTGGACGACCTGGTTGGCAAGATCCTCGACAAGATTTCGGGCACCAGTCTGCTGGCGACCGGGCTTTTGCTGCTGACGGCCCTTGTCAGCGCGCTCGTGGCTTATTGGCGCACGGTCGAGGAGAAGAGCTGGAAGGAATTTTTCGAGTTCGTCGTCCCCCATGAGGTCATCACCCATCCCTCCGCGAAGGCCGACCTGCTGTTCTGGATCACCAGGAAGGCCCTGATGCCTTTCCTGATGCTGCCCGCCGGAATTGTCTTCGTCACGGCGGTGGGCTACGGGACCAACTGGCTGTTTTCGACACTGTTCCAGTTTCAGCCGCCTCTGATCGAGGGGCCGGCAGGACCGGTGACGGTGCTGATCTTCACCATCAGCATGCTGCTCGCCTACGACTTTTCCTATTATCTCTATCACGTCGCCCAGCATCGCTACCCCCTGCTTTGGGAATTGCACAAGGTGCATCACTCGGCCGAGGTGCTGGTCGGGATCACCAAGGACCGGGTCCATCCGCTCGACGAGTTGATGAACCGAGCCTGGGACGGGCTCATCGTGGGGCTGTGCTTCGGCATTTGGTCGCTGATTTCGCTGAACCTTGTCGAACTGACCGTCTTTGGCGTCAACGTCTATGTCATGCGGAACATCCTGATGATGGATTTCGTCAGGCACACGCATTTCAAGATCTCGTTTGGCCCGCTCAACAACTTGATCCTGTGTCCTCATTGGCACCAGCTGCATCACAGCGTCGATCCGCGCCACTACGACAAGAATTTCGGACTGCTCTTCTCGTTCTGGGACCGGCTCTTCGGAACATTGTGCGTGCCGAGGCCCGACGAGGACTTCAAGTTCGGACTGGTCGACCGCGATGTGCGCGACTACCAGTCGCTCGCCGGCCTTTATGTCATGCCGCTGAAGCGGATGTGGGGCCATGTTGCCAGGCGCATCCGGCCTGGAAAGCGACAGCCACGGACCGAGCGACCATCGGAAGGGACACGGCCATGAACGCTCCCGTCACGCTCTCCATCCCGCGGACACGCACCTTCGAAATCGTGACATCGGCGGTGCGCCTGGCCGAGATCGCACCGGCCTGGAGCGCGCTCTGGCAGCGGGCTGGCGGGCTTGTCTTCCAGCATCCCGACTGGATCGCGGCCTGGTGGCGCACCACCCCGCATCAGGAGCGGCGCGCCCTCAGGATTGGGCTTGCCTGGAACGGCGACCGGCTCGAGGGCGTGATAGCGCTCGCGACCTTCAGGCGCTCCGGCATCCGCATGCTCGAATGGGCGGCGAAGGATCACAGTGACTATGGCGACGCGCTGGTTGCACCCGACAGCGACCCGCAGGCGATCTCCCGCCTTTGGCAGCATGTCTTCGATCAGGGCGGCTTCGACCTGATCTACCTCAACCGTCTGCTGCCGGATGCCGGGGTTCATGCCCTGCTGCACCCGGCCCATGGCAAAGCGCTTCGGCCCAACCACCGCGGTGAAATCAGCTATCGTGTCACTGGTCCCTGGCAGAGTGGGGCGGAATGGTTCGAGACGTTGTCGAAAAAGGGCCGGCAGAACTATCGTCGCGGCCGCAAATTCATGGAAGAGAGCGGCGCATTGCGTTTCCGCCTCCTGGATGCGGATGACCCGCGCGAGCCGGTGCTCGAGCGGGTCGCGACGCTGAAGCGGCTCTGGCTCGTTCGGCATGGCCGCGCTTCGGATCTGTTCGATGAGGGCTCGCCGGTTCTCGCCGCGCTTATTTCCGTGCTGGCCGACCTCGGGCTGTTGCGCATTTTCGTGCTGGAGCTTGACGACACGATCATCGCGGTCTCGATCAACTTCGAGCAGCACGGCACGATGATGGCTTTCGTCACCACCTACGATCCCGAACACGAGCGCGCCTCGCCGGGTATGGTGCTGATGATGGACTATATCCAGTGGTCGCTCGACCGTGGCCTTGCCACGATTGATTTTCTCTGCGGCGGCGAGGATTTCAAGCGCCGCTTCGCCACGCAATCAGTCGCGCTGTCGTCGATGATGGGTGCGCGCGGCTTGCGCGGTCATCTCGCCGCACTGGCCGATCATGTGGACCATGTTTCGAAGTCCTGGAAGACCCGGCGGCAGCCGAAAGCCGACGCGGTGCCTGACGAATAGCGCCACGATCGTCGTTTGCGTCGTGTGCTTTGGCGACGCTCAAAGCGCGCGAACGGCTTCCAGAACGGCCTCGGCATGGCCCTTGACCCGGACCTTGCGCCAGATCTTGGCGATCCGTCCGTCACGGCCGATCAAGAATGTCGCGCGCTCGACGCCCATGTATTTGCGGCCATACATCGATTTCTCGACCCACAGGCGGTAGGCCTCGATCACCTTGCGCTCCTCGTCGGCGGCAAGATCGATGGTTAGATTGTATTTCGATTTGAACTTGTCGTGTTTCTTGGCGCTGTCGGGCGACAGGCCGATGACGACAGCGCCGGCCTTCTCGAATTCCGGCTTCAGCCGCGAGAAGCTGATCGCCTCTTGCGTGCAGCTTGTCGTGTCATCCTGAGGATAGAAATAGAGCACGACTGGCTTGCCGGCGGATGCGGCCAGGCTGAGCGATCCGCCGCCGTCCCGCGGCAGATCGAATTGCGGCGCGGGATCGCCTACTTCGAGGTCAGCCATATCGATGCCCTTGTTTGAGGTTACGCGCGAAGCCACACCGATATAGTGTCGACCGGGGATTCGTCCACGAGCGAGTTTGTACAACGGAAGATTGCGTGGATCAGGAGCAACCGCAGCACGAGAAGATCCGGTTCAGGCGGGACGAAATCACCGACCTGGGCGCCCTGCCGTCCGCGTGCCGCGTCCCGCCTCTTGGCCAGGCGGCGATCGGCCGCGGCTTTCGCATCCTTTCGCGCGTGTTTGCCGGCGTGGTCGCGTTCATGCTGCTGGCCGCGACGGCGGTCTATCTCATCGGCCTTTCCGGCATTGGTTCTGACCGGCTGCGCGTCGAGGCGGAGAGCGCCATCGAGAGGCTGGCGGGCGTCGACGTCAATGTCGCTGTCGGGCCCGCCCGCATCACGCTCGACAGTTCGAGCTTCGTGGCGCTGCAGGTGAGCGATGTCAGCCTGAAGACATCGGACGGCAAACCCATGGCCGATGCCGGGCGTGTGCGCTTCGGCATCCGCCTGGTGCCGCTTTTGTGGCGCGAGGTGCGGCTGACCAGCGCCAGGATCTCCGATGCCCGCATCGTCATGGCGGCGATGCCGTCCGGCGGCGACTGGACGGCGGCACTGCGCAACGAGAACGGCCTCGTCGATCCGGAGAAGCTGTCGGACGCGGTGTTCGGCTACATCCATCGTGCGCTCGACGCCGTGCGGGAAGATTCGATGCGCCGGATCGATCTCAGCAATGTCGAGTTCGTGTTGCCCGACGCTGGATCGATCAAGCTGGTCAAGATCGCCGACGCCACCGTGGTTCAGTCGGGGCCGGGCGGCATGGAGTTCACCTCCGACGCGGACGTCGACGGCAGGACAGTCACCGTTGTAGCTTCCGCCGCCCGTAACATCGCGGCGCATCGGGTGACGGCGTTGGATGCCAGCATCAATCTGGCGGATGCCGGCGCCACCGCTGCCGGCTCCGGCAAGCTTGGTGCCGTCGCGCTGAAGTTGACAGGATCGGAAGGGTCAGGTGCCACCGCATCACGCTTGACCGCCGCCCTTTCGTCCACCGGGTCCGTGCTGGATCTTGGCACACGCGGGCTGCTGCCGGCGGATGCCGATGTCAATGCGACGCTTGTCTATGGCTCCAACAAGATCCAGGTCGACAGGCTGCTCTTGAAAACCGGCAGGTCTTCATTCGATTTCGGCGGCTCGATCGGGCCAAAACCAGCAACCGGGGTGGCTGGTGAGGAACCCTCCTACCGTTACGATCTGACCAGCGACGGTTCGACCCTGGCGCCATCGGAATCGCCTGAGCCCGCGCTGATGTTCCTGGCGCGCATCGCCGGCGTCTACCAGCCGCAAAGCCATAAACTGGTGGCCGAGCAGATCGCGGTTCGGTCCGCCGGGAGCAGCGAGGTGCTTGGCACCGCGGCTGTGGAATTCGTCGAGGGCAAGGCTCCCGGGATCAATCTGGCGCTCAACATCCATGACATGCCGGTCTCGCACGTCAAACAGCTGTGGCCGTGGTTTTCGGCGCGCAATGCGCGGCTCTGGGTGCTGAACAATCTGTTCGGCGGCCGCGTGGTCGATGCCAGCCTCCAGTTCCAGGTGGTGCCGGATCGCCTCGGCAATGGCGTGCCGCTTTCCGCCGACGAGGTCTTCGGCCGCTTCCAGATCGAAGGCGCGCGTTTCGACACTGCCGGCCGCATCCCGCCGATCCGCGACGCGGTGGGCGTGGTCGGATTCCACGGCAACGACGTCGACGTCTCCTTGTCGTCGGGCACCGTCTTCATGCCTAGCGGCCGCACGGTGGCGGCCAGCAATGGCACGCTGACGGTCAAGGCCGCCAACCGTCCGCCGGTCATCGGCGCACTCGACATCGATGTGGAGGGGGAGGCGCCGGCCGTCGCCGAGCTTGCCTCCTACGAACCGATCAACGCCATGCGCCATGTCGGCATCCTGCCTGAGGATCTTTCCGGCAGCGTCACCGGCCACGTCAAGGCGGATATTCCGCTGCAGTCGGGCGTCGATACGGCGAAGCTCGATTGGCTGGTGTCGCTCGACTACACCGGCCTGTCCCTGGCCAAGCCGTTCGAGGGGCAGGCCGTGACGGACGCGGACGGCTCGATCACGGTCGACCCGCAAAAGGCTGTCATTTCGGCCAAGGCATCGCTGAACGGCATTCCGGCCGAACTCGATCTCGTCGAGCCGTTGGTGGATGACGGGCCGCCGCGCAGCCGCAAAGTCGCCCTTGTGCTCGACGACAAGATCCGCGCCGCCGCCATGCCCGGCCTGACGCCGCTGCTTGGTGGAACGGTGAAGGTCGCGATCGACAAGAGTGGTAGCGGCAACCAGAACGTTTCGGTCGACCTGACCAATGCCAGGCTGGACATTCCCTGGGCCGGCTGGAGCAAGGGGGCGGGGGTTCCCGCCAGCGCCACCTTCGTCATGACCAAGGCCGGCGACACCACGACGCTGTCCGACTTCGACCTCGGTGGCAAGACATTCTCCATCGATGGCGGCATCGTGCTGGTCAACGGCGCGCTGTCGTCGGCCAAATTCAGCAGGGTCACCCTGAACCGGGGCGATGATGTTTCCGTGTCGGTGAAGCGATCGGGCAAGGGCTATGCGGTCGGCATCAATGGCAATGCGCTTGATGCTCGTTCGCTGATCAAGCAGTTCACGTCCGATGTGGACACGGCGACCAAAACGACAGGAACAGACAATATTTCAGTCAGTGCGGACGTCAATCAGCTCACCGGTTTTCACGACGAGCAACTCTCCAACCTGAAGCTCGACTACAGTGCGGCCGGTTCGCGGGTGAACGGACTGAAGGTCAGCGCGACGGCGAGTTCGGGTGCCGCCATCGCCATCAGCAACACCACCGGCGACGGCAGGCGTTCGCTCAATGTGCAGTCGGCGGACGCCGGCGCCATCCTGCGGTTCCTCAACATCTATGAGCACATGGAAGGCGGATCGATCACGCTGGCGCTGACCGGGGGCAGCGACGGGCCGATGAAGGGCAAGGTCGACACCAGCAACTTCTTCATCGTCAACGAACCCAAGCTCGCCTCCATCGTCTCGACCACGCCGGCCGGCGACAGCCGCAGCCTCAACCAGGCGGTGAAGGGCAAGCTCGACACGTCGCGGGTGAAGTTCGAGCGCGGCTACGCCGAAATCGACAAGGGCAGCGGTTATCTCCGGCTGACCAATGGCGTGCTGCGCGGTCCGCGCATCGGCACGACCTTCCAGGGCATCCTCTACGACCAGAACAACAATATGGATATGACCGGCACCTTCATGCCGGCCTACGGCCTCAACCGCATCTTTGGCGAACTGCCCATCGTCGGCGCGCTTCTGGGCAATGGCCGCGACCGCGGCCTGATCGGCGTCACCTACCGCCTCAGGGGCAATGCCAACAAGCCCGTGCTCGACGTCAATCCGCTGTCGGTGATCGCTCCGGGGATATTCAGGTCGATCTTCGAGTACCGCTAGAGCGAAACGGTTTTCCGCCCGGAATTGCCTCAAGACACATAGTTGGAGCCGTTTCCGGGAAACGGCTCCAAGGGCCTTAGGCCGGCCTGACCAGGATGTGTTTTTTCCTGCCCAATGAAAGCTTTATGACGTTTTCCGGACTCAAATCCTGAAGTGTCACCAGTCGGCGGTCGTCGCTGACCGGCTGGTCGTTCAGGCGCACGGCGCCGCCCTGGATGTGCCGCCGTGCCTCGCCATTGGATGATGCCAGCCCGGCGCTGACCAATAGCGACAGGATGCCGACACCGGCTTCGAGCGCGGCCTTGTCCGCCTCGACGGTCGGCAAAGTGTCGGCGAGAGCGCCTTCCTCGAAAGTCTTTCGCGCCGTCTCGCTGGCCTGTTCGGCGGCCGCGCGGCCATGCAGATGGGCGGTAATCTCGGTCGCGAGGATCTTCTTTGCCTCGTTGATCTCGGAGCCGCCCAGCCGCTCGAGCCGTGCGACCTCGTCCAGCGGCAATGTGGTGTAGAGTTTCAGGAACCGGGCAACGTCGGCATCCTCGGTGTTGCGCCAGTACTGCCAGAACTCGTAAGGGCTCAGCATCTGCGGATCGAGCCAGACCGCACCCGACGCCGACTTGCCCATCTTGGCGCCGGACGAGGTGGTGAGCAGCGGCGTGGTCAGCGCATAGAGTTGCGCATCTTCCATACGGCGGCCGAGATCGATGCCGTTGATGATGTTGCCCCATTGGTCGGAGCCGCCCATCTGCAGGCGGCAGCCGAGGCGCTTGTAGAGTTCGACGAAATCATAGGCCTGCAGGATCATGTAGTTGAATTCGAGGAACGAAAGCGATTGCTCGCGATCGAGCCGCAACTTGACGGAATCGAACGCAAGCATGCGGTTGACGGAAAAGTGCCGGCCGACATCACGCAGGAAATTGACGTAGTTGATCTCCATCAGCCAGTCGGCATTGTTGACCATGACCGCGTCGTTCGGACCACTGCCGAATTTGAGGTAGGGCATGAAGTTGCGGCGGATGCCGGCAAGATTGCCGTCGATGTCTTGCGGCGTCAGCAGCTTGCGCGCCTCGTCCTTGAAGGAGGGGTCGCCGATCATCGAGGTACCGCCGCCCATCAGCGCGATCGGCCGATGGCCGGTCTGCTGCAGCCAGTGCAGCATCATGATCTGGATCAGCGAGCCGGCATGCAGGCTCCTGGCTGTGGCGTCGAAGCCGATATAGGCCGTCACCGTCTCCTTGGCGAAGAGTTGATCGAGACCGGCATCATCCGAGGTCTGGTGGATGAAACCGCGCTCGCTCATCGTGCGCAGGAAATCGGATTTGAAGGCAGGCATGGTTTTTTCCCGAAAGCGTGTGCCCGTCCAGCGCGGGCATATGTGAACGCGCGCGTTTAGCACCCAAGCGCGATCAGCAAAAGTGGAATCCGGTTTTGCGTCGGATCGCGCGCCAACAAGGAGTCCGCGATCAGCAAAAGTGGAATCCGGTTTTGCGCCCGATCGCGCGCCAAAGAGGAGTCTATGATCAGCAAAAGTGGATTCCGGTTTTGCGGCCGGCGCGGATGGCATTTGCGAATCCTTGCCTCATCCATGCCGCTGGCGTAATGAGGCGCCGCGCAAGGGCAGCGCCCGCACGCCGCGACGGGGTCGTCCCGCAGATCAGATCCGGAAAGCTCCCGCGATGAACAGAAACTACCTCTTCCTCTTTCTGTTCAGCTTGGTCATGAGTTTCAGCGGCTTGGCGAGCCTTCCGCCGATCGACCGCGACGAGTCCCGCTTTGTCCAGGCGACCAAGCAGATGGTCGAAACCGGCGACTATATCGACATCCGCTTCCAGGATGTCTCGCGCTACAAGAAGCCGATCGGCATCTACTGGCTGCAATCGGCTGCCGTCGCATTGAGCGGCGAGGGCGCGGCCGCACCGATCTGGGTGTACCGCCTTGTCTCGATGCTCGGAATCGCGCTCGCTGTCCTGGGCATCGGCTGGACGGGCACAAAATTGTTCGGCGCCAATGCCGGCCTTGCCGCCGGCCTGATGATGGCGGCGATCTTCGCAACCGCGTTCGAGGGACGCGACGCCAAAACCGACGCCATGCTTCTGGCCTGCTGCGTGGCCGCGCAGGGCGCGCTGGCGCAAGTCTACCTGGCGTCGCGCCGCAACGAGCCGGTGGCCGGCCATCTGCCGTGGATATTCTGGTTCGCGCAAGGCGTCGGGATCCTCATCAAGGGACCCGTGGCCCCGCTTCTGTCACTGCTGACGGCGGCCGCGCTGTTTGCTTTCGAACGCGACTGGCGCTGGCTTTTGAAGCTGAAGCTCGTGCGCGGCGTCGCGCTCGTTTTGCTCATCGTGCTGCCCTGGGTCGCTTTTATCGGCTGGAAGAGCGGCGGCGCCTTTTTTCAGGAAGCCGTCGGCAAGGATATGCTGAACAAGGTCGCATCCGGAGAGGAATCGCACGGCCTGCCGCCCGGCTTCTACATGCTGACCTATTCGCTGTTCATGTGGCCGTTCGGCCTGATCGCGGTCGGCGCCGGCCTGCAGGCCCTCAATCGTGTGCGCGACGATTTCAGGCTGCGCTTTTGCCTGGCATGGTACATTCCGTTCTGGCTGGTGTTCGAACTCATCCCGACCAAACTGCCGCATTACGTCCTGCCGGCCTATCCTGGCATGGCGCTGCTGATCGGCTGGCTGCTGACGTTGTCGCCGCAGGACGCCAATGCGCCGCTCAAGCGCTGGCAGCAGTGGTTGTGGTGGTCGACCGCGTTCGGTCTGGTGGTGGTCAGCCTCGGGCTGGCGGCGGTCTGTATCGGGGCACCGATCTACCTTACGCACAGTTTCTCCTGGTGGAGCATTCCTGCGGCAGCGTCAGCGCTGGGCGCCGGTTATCTCGCATTCTCCAGGCAGTTGCAGGTGCCGCTGCCTCGCATTGGAGCCACCGCCGCCTGCGCGGGCATCACCTATGCCTTGCTGTTCGGGGTCATCGCGCCGTCGCTGAAGCCGATGTGGCTGAGCCCGGCGATCAGGCAAGCCGTGCTTGCCAACCAGGCATGCGACACAACGGTGCTGGCCTCGGCGCGGTATCAGGAGCCGAGCCTGGTGTTTCTGGTCGGCACGAAAACGGTGCTGACCGATGTCGGAGGCGTGGCGGAGCACCTGCTCGCCGATCCTGCCTGTGCCTTGGGGCTGGCCCCGATCGGGGATGAGCAGAAGCTGAATGGCATGCTGTCGGTGCGAGGCAAATCGGTGAACCGCGTCGCTGAAATCGATGGCCTCAACTATTCGTCGGGAGACAAACTGTCGCTCGGCCTTTATCGTGTGGCCCAATGACGGCTGGGTCGATGACAGAGTCCAGTTTCCAATGCTCGTGAAATCACGCCCACCAGTTACCAGCTCCCTCCTCGGGATAGGACGCCGGTCCCTCGACAATTTTCGCGACACCCTGCGGATCGCAAGGCGGCGCCTCGCCGTTCGGCCCGCTCGCTATCCCAACATCTCATGGTGGGCGTGGGGACTGGTCTGGGTCTTTCTGACGGCAGCCGCCTTTGTTCGTCTCGATACGCCGGCGGGAGTAGCCCATGGCCAATGGTCGGCGGGTGCCGCCAGGCTTGCCGAATTCTTCACACAGTTCGGACTGGGCGGCTGGTATCTCATCCCGTCCGCGCTTCTGCTTGTCGCGGCCAATCTGACGGATTGGCGAAGCCTTTCGCGGCGCGCGCTGATGCTGGTCTACAGTTGGACTTGTCTGGCTTTTCTGGTGCTGAGCGCCGTTGGCCTGTCGGGCCTGACCGTCAATGTCTTGAAATATGCCATTGGCAGGGCGCGCCCGCTCTACTTCCAGGATTTTGGCGTCCTTGCACTCCACCCCTTTGCCTTCGATGCGCGCTTTGCCGGCTTTCCGTCCGGCCACGCCACGACGATGGGCGCCGTGTTCGGTATCCTGCTGCTTTTGTTTCCGCGGCGTTGGTATATCGCCCTTGTGGTCACCGGCTGCATCGCCTCGACCAGGATATTCGTCGGCGCGCACTATCCGAGCGACACCGTCGCCGGCTTCGGCCTCGGCTGTGCCTTCGCGGTGGCCTGCGGACTGGTCTTTGCCAGGCTCGGTTTCATCTTCCGGCCGGCAGCTTCAGGATTGCCGGTCCGCAAATCATCGTTCCGGCTTATTGCCCCAGAAAAATAAGTCGCTGCCGAACCGTATCGTGGCAAGCCAAATGGCGAGGAGCGGACATTGTCCGCCCGCTCATAGCCCCACGAACACGCCTGGCCAGATGTCTTAACGCAGCCGCTTCGGCCTCGGATCGGACAATTCTCCCGCCAGCCGTCGATCGAGATAATCGGAGCATTCCTCGATCAAGAGATCGGCGTCGTTGGCGAAAAAGTGGTTGGCGCCGGGCAGGGTCTTCTGCGTGATGGTGATGCCCTTCTGCGTATGCAGCTTGTCGACCAGGCCCTGCACATCCTTCGGCGGCGCCACCTTGTCGGCGTCGCCATGAATGATCAGGCCCGAAGACGGGCAGGGCGCCAGGAAGGAAAAATCATAGGTGTTGGGCTGCGGTGCGATCGAGATGAAGCCCTCGATCTCGGGCCGGCGCATCAGCAGCTGCATGCCGATCCACGAACCGAAGGAATAGCCGGCGACCCAGCAGCTCTTGGAATCCGGATGCAGCGACTGCACCCAGTCGAGTGCCGCCGCCGCGTCCGACAACTCGCCGGTTCCATGGTCGAACTCGCCCTGGCTGCGGCCGATGCCGCGAAAATTGAAGCGCAGCGTGGTGAAATCACGCTTCTGGAACATGTAGAAGAGGTCGTAGACGATCTTGTTGTTCATCGTGCCGCCGAACTGCGGGTGCGGATGCAACACGATGGCAATCGGCGCGCTCTTTTCCCGCGAGGGCTGGTAGCGTCCCTCCAGGCGGCCGGCCGGACCGGTGAAAATGACCTCAGGCATGAAATACTCCACGTGACATACAAGTGCGCGGTGCCCGGAAAACTGTTCCTCTGGCCCCGCTTCCACAGACCTTGACGCAGGGCGAGCGTCTTCATAGAAGCTAGTTTAGAATTGTTCAAAACTGGGTGACCGAAACGCAATCGCCCGGTCGCCCTCGCCGCAAGCCGCGTAAATAGGACGGCTTGCCTTGGAATTTCAAGGAAATAACGCCATACGTCGGCGGAATGGCTTCTGACGGGAAGAACTGGACAAAAATGGCCGCGAGACGCGCCTATCTCGACTATAATGCCAGTGCGCCGCTGCTTTCAGCGGCGCGCGAGGCCATGGTCGCTGCGTTTGATGCGGCCAACCCTTCTTCGGTCCATGCCGAGGGGCGCGCCGCGCGCAGGCTCGTCGACAATGCCAGGCGCGACGTGGCGGCACTGGTCAACGGCAAGGCCGAACATGTCGTCTTCACTTCGGGTGCGACCGAGGCCGCCTCGGCGCTTCTGACGCCGGACTGGCGGATGGGGCGCGGCGCCATTCGCATGAGCCGGCTCTACGTGTGCGAGGCCGACCATCCGTGCCTGCTGAATGGCGGACGTTTCCCGGCAAGCCAGGTAACGCGGATCGGTGTCGACGCCGATGGCATCGTCAACCTCGACGCCTTGACCGCGGCGCTCGCCGGCCACGACAAGGCCGACGGTCTGCCGCTGGTGGCGATCCATGCCGCCAACAACGAAACCGGTGTCATCCAGCCGATCGATCGCATTGCCGAAATCGTCAAGGCGGAGGGCGGCATTCTTGTCGTCGATGCCGTGCAGGCCGCTGGCCGCGTCTCGATCGACATGGCGGCTGGATACGCCGACTATGCAATTCTATCCTCACACAAGATCGGCGGCCCCCAGGGCGCCGGTGCCATCGTCGCCGCGGCCGACCTGATGATGCCGACGCCGCTGATCAATGGCGGCGGCCAGGAAAAAGGCCACCGTGGCGGCACCGAGAACCTGCCTGGCATTGCCGGGTTTGGCGCCGCTGCACGAGAAGCCCTGGCCGGACTGAAGGCCGTCGGTGCCGTGCGGCAGCGTCGCGATGAGGCCGAAGCCATCCTGAAGACGCTGGTGCCGGACGTGGAAATCTTCGGAACGGGCGCGCCAAGGCTTGCCAACACGACATTCTTCGCTATTCCCGGCATCAAAGCCGAAACCGCTCAGATCGCCTTCGATCTGGCAGGCGTGGCGCTTTCCGCCGGATCCGCCTGCTCGTCGGGCAAGGTCGGGCCGAGCCATGTGCTGAAGGCCATGGGGCACGGCGACAGCCTTGGTGCCCTGCGCGTCTCGGTCGGTGCCGCGACCGCCGCCGAGGACATCGAACTGTTCCGCGCCGCGCTGGCAAGCATTGCCGCGCGTCGGGCGGGTAGAGAGAAGGCCGCCTAGCGGTTGGAGCAATCGGACCGGAGAATCCGATGCTTGAGAAAAACGGATTTGGGCCTTTCGGCCTGGTAGAGCCGTGCGTTTCATGCTGGCCGGGTGAATTTCCGGTGGAGGCGCACTATATTGAACTTACGCTGCCGCGGATGCTGCTCGGGCGTCCATTTGGCGGTGCCATAGTTTGAAAACTGTCGGGCCTTGACCCCGGCGTGGATGGAGAACGCTTATGCCTGCTGTGCAGGACACGATCGATCGGGTCCGAAAGATCGACGTCGACCAATACAAATACGGATTCCAGACCGAGATCGCCGTCGACAAGGCTCCCAAGGGCCTGAGCGAAGACATTATCCGTTTCATCTCGGCCAAGAAGGACGAACCGTCCTGGATGCTGGAATGGCGCCTCGAAGCCTATCGGCGCTGGCTGACGCTGGAAGAGCCGACCTGGGCGCGCGTCAACTACCCCAAGATCGACTTCCAGGACATCTACTATTACGCGGCGCCCAAGAGCACGCCCGGACCGACTTCGCTCAGCGACGTCGATCCTGAGATCTTGAAAGTCTACGAGAAACTCGGCATTCCGTTGAAGGAGCAGGAGATCCTCGCAGGCGTCCAGAAGACCGACGCCTCGGAGTTCGAGGAAGCCAGCGACAACGTCTACAAGTCGGGCCGCGTCGCCGTCGACGCCGTGTTCGATTCCGTGTCCGTCGTTACCACCTTCAAAAAGGAACTGGCGCAGGCCGGAGTCATCTTCTGCTCGATCTCCGAAGCCATCCGCGAGCATCCCGAACTGGTGCAGAAATATCTCGGTTCGGTCGTGCCGACCTCCGACAATTACTACGCCACACTGAATTCGGCCGTATTCACGGACGGGTCCTTCGTCTTCGTGCCGAAGGGGGTGCGCTGCCCGATGGAGCTGTCGACCTATTTCCGCATGAACGAGAAGAACACCGGACAGTTCGAGCGCACGCTGATCATCGCCGAGGAGGGGGCCTACGTCTCCTATCTCGAGGGCTGCACGGCGCCGCAACGCGACGAGAACCAGCTTCATGCGGCGGTGGTCGAACTGGTCGCGCTCGACGATGCCGAGATCAAATATTCGACGGTACAGAACTGGTACCCCGGCGACGCCGAGGGCAAGGGCGGCATCTACAATTTCGTCACCAAGCGCGGCGACTGCCGAGGCCACCGATCGAAGATCTCGTGGACGCAGGTCGAGACCGGCTCGGCAATCACCTGGAAGTATCCAAGCTGCATCCTTCGCGGCGACGATTCCTCGGGCGAATTCTATTCGATCGCGGTGTCGAACGGCTATCAGCAGGTCGACAGCGGCACCAAGATGATCCATCTCGGCAAGAACACGTCGAGCCGCATCATCTCCAAGGGCATCGCCGCCGGCTTCTCGCAGAACACCTATCGCGGCCAGGTCTCGGCGCACCGCAAGGCGACCAATGCCCGCAACTTCACCAACTGCGACAGCCTGCTGATCGGCGACCAGTGCGGCGCGCACACCGTGCCTTATATGGAAGCCAAGAACTCCACGGCGCAGTTCGAGCATGAGGCGACCACGTCGAAGATTTCCGAGGACCAGAAATTCTATGTCATGCAGCGCGGCATTCCCGAGGAGGAAGCCATCGCGCTGATCGTCAACGGCTTCGTCAAGGACGTCATCCAGCAACTGCCGATGGAGTTCGCCGTCGAGGCGCAGAAGCTGATCGGCATCTCGTTGGAAGGCTCGGTGGGCTGACCAGCCCAGATAAATATTCAGGAAACAAAGAATGCTTGAGATCAAGAACCTGCATGCTCGCATCGTCGATGACGGCACCGAGATCATCCGCGGCCTGAACCTGACGGTGAAAGCCGGCGAGGTCGCCGCGATCATGGGCCCGAACGGCTCGGGCAAGTCGACCCTGTCCTACATCCTTGCCGGCCGCGAGGACTATGAGGTGACCGAGGGCGACATCCTCTACAACGGCCAGTCGATCCTCGAAATGGATCCGGCCGAGCGCGCTACGTCAGGAATTTTCCTCGCTTTCCAGTATCCGATGGAGATACCGGGCGTCGCGACCATGGAATTTCTCAAGGTGGCCATGAACGAGCAGCGCAAGGCGCGTGGTGAAGAGCCGCTGAAAATCCCGGAATTCCTCAAGCGCGTGAAGGAAGCCGCCGCCTCGCTCAGCATGGACATGGCGATGCTGAAGCGGCCGCTCAATGTCGGCTTCTCCGGCGGCGAGAAGAAGCGTGCCGAGATCCTGCAGATGAAGCTGCTGGAGCCGAAACTCTGCGTGCTCGACGAGACCGATTCCGGCCTCGACATCGATGCGCTGAAGATCGTCTCCGATGGCGTCAACGCGCTGCGCGCGCCGGACCGGGCGTTCCTGGTCATCACCCACTACCAGCGCCTGCTCGAGCACATCGTGCCCGACAGCGTGCACGTGCTCTACAAGGGCCAGGTCATCAAGTCGGGCGACAAGTCGCTGGCGCTCGACCTTGAAGCCAATGGCTATGCCGGCGTGATCGGCGAAGCCGCGTGAGATGCCAGGTCATTTTGTGCCAAAAGACGGGGCAAAGCTGATGAATATGCACACACAACCGCAGCGCACACCGGCCGAGACCGCGTTGATCGACGCGTTCGGCGACCGGCTGTCGCTGTTGCCGGGCGACGGCGCGGTGATGCTGAAGCGCGACGATGCCATCGAAGCGATCAAGCACGGCTTGCCGACGCGACGCATCGAATCCTGGCATTATACCGACCTGCGCCGTCTTTTGAACGCGGTGCCGGAGTTCGACCCGGCCGCCACGGCGAAAGCCATCGCGCCAATCGTCGACGGTTCGACGGTTCTGAGCCTGTCGAACGGCGTATCGAGTGCCAAGGCGCCAGTTGTCGAAGGCGTCAGCGTCCAGCGCCTGTCGGAAAAGCTGATTGACGGCAGCATCGCGCCGGGCCTCGATCCCTATGGCAATGACGATGCCATCGGTGCGCTGAACACGGCTTTCGTCGCCGACGGCTACTTTGTCGACATCGCCGATGGCGCCGAACTGGAAAAACCGATCGAGCTGCAGAATTTGCAGGCCGGCGGCCAGACCCATGTGCGCTTGGCCGTTCGCATCGGCGACGGCGCCAAGGCCGTCATCGTCGAGCGTCAGGCGGGCGAGGGCGCGGCGCTGGTCAGTTCTGTCAGCCAACTCGTGCTCGGCGAGGGCGCCGAGGTAACGTGGCTGATCGTGCAGGAACAGCCGGAGACGGCGACGCATCTGGCACAGTTCAAGGCCCATATCGGCAAGAACGCGAAACTGACGCTGTTCGTCATGAACGCCGGCGGCAAGCTTGTGCGCCAGGAGATCATGGTCAAGACGACAGGTGAGGGCGCCGACTTCCAATTGCGCGGCATCAACCTGCTCGCCGGCGACACCCACACCGACGTGACCATGGTGCTCGACCACGCCGTGCCGCACACGACCTCGACGGAGATCGTCCGCAACGTGGTGACGGGCAAGGCACGTGGCGTCTTCCAGGGCCGCATCAACGTCCATCAATATGCGCAGAAGACCAACGCCAAGATGGCCTGCAACACGCTGTTGCTGTCCGACGATGGCGAGTTCTCGACCAAGCCGGAGCTCGAAATCTTCGCCGATGACGTCGTCTGCGGCCACGGCGCGACGGTGACCGAGATCGACCACGACCATCTGTTCTACCTGATGGCGCGCGGCGTCGACGAAAAGAGCGCACGCGGTCTGCTGGTCAAAGCCTTCGTCGCCGAGGTGATCGAGGAACTGGACGACGAGACGATTGTCGAGGCGCTGGAAGCGAAGCTCGACGAGTGGTTTGTGACGCACGGGTGAAGCTGATGAACGCACCGGGCAAGATTGGAGATTTCTACGACGTCGAGGCGATCCGCCGCGATTTCCCGATCCTGTCGCGCGAAGTCTACGGCAAGAAGCTGGTCTATCTCGACAATGGCGCCTCGGCGCAGAAGCCGCGGGTGGTGCTGGACACGATCCAGCACGCCTATTCCCAGGAATACGCCAACGTCCATCGCGGCCTGCATTTCCTTTCCAATGCCGCAACCGACGCTTACGAAAAGGCGCGGGAAACGGTGCGCCGCTTTCTCAATGCGCCAAGCACCGACAACATCGTCTTCACCTCCAACACCACGTCGGCCATCAACACCGTCGCCTATGGCTATGGCATGCCCAATATCGGCGAGGGCGACGAGATCGTGCTGTCGATCATGGAGCACCACTCCAACATCGTGCCCTGGCACTTCATCCGCGAGCGGCAGGGCGCCAAGCTGGTCTGGGTGCCGGTCGACGATCTCGGCGTCTTCCACATCGAGGAATTCGAAAAGCGGCTGACCGATCGCACTAAACTCGTGGCCATCACGCAAATGTCGAACGCGCTGGGCACGGTGACACCGATCAAGGAGATCGTGCGCATCGCGCATTCGCGTGGAATTCCGGTGCTTGTCGACGGCAGCCAGAGCGCGGTGCACATGCCGATCGACGTGCAGGATCTGGATTGCGATTTCTTCGTCTTCACCGGCCACAAGGTCTATGGCCCCTCGGGCATCGGCGTGCTCTACGGCAAGAAGGATAGTCTCGCCGGCATGCGGCCGTTCATGGGCGGCGGCGAGATGATCGAGGAGGTGACGGAAGACATCGTCACCTACAACGAGCCGCCGCATCGCTTCGAGGCCGGCACGCCGCCGATCGTCCAGGCGATCGGACTGGGCGCCGCGCTCGACTACATGGACTCTGTCGGTCGTGAGCGCATCGCCGCGCATGAGGAAGACTTGAAGACCTACGCCCACGAGCGCCTGCGCGCCATCAACTCGCTGCGCATCTTCGGCGATGCGCCCGGCAAGGGCGCCATCATCTCCTTCGAGCTGCAAGGCATTCATGCCCATGACGTGTCGATGGTGATAGACAGGCAAGGCGTGGCGGTCCGTGCCGGCACCCATTGCGCCCAGCCGCTGTTGAAACGCTTTGGCGTAACCTCCACATGCAGGGCATCGTTCGGCATGTATAATACCAGGGCAGAAGTCGACGCTTTGGCCGAGGCGCTTGAAAAAGCGCGCAAATTCTTCGGATGACGATTTTTTTCGGGTGACGACCATGGATGATGTGAGCACCACCACCGAAGCTACGCCGGAAAACTCCGGCAACAGCGTCGTTTCCGCCTCGGCCATCCCCGCCGATGAACTGGCGCGGCTGACCGACGATATCGTCTCGGCGCTGAAGACGGTCTACGATCCGGAAATCCCGGCCGATATCTACGAGCTTGGCCTCGTCTACAAGATCGACGTCGAGGACGACCGCTCGGTCAAGATCGACATGACGCTGACCGCGCCTGGCTGCCCGGTGGCCGGCGAAATGCCCGGCTGGGTTGAAAATGCCGTCGGCGCGGTCGAGGGCGTCTCCGGCGTCGAGGTCAACATGACTTTCGATCCGCCCTGGACGCCCGACCGCATGTCCGAAGAGGCGCAGGTGGCGGTGGGCTGGTACTAGCGCCGCACCTGGCACACTTGCGCCGGTGGTAAAACTTCACCATTTTAGGTGAGGAATCATTCGGCAGGCCTTGAACCTGCATGGAATGGAGAAGGAAAAACATGGGACGCTTTGCCGTCATCACGATGACCGATAAGGCCGCCGACCGGGTGCGCGAGATCGTCGCCACGCGCGAAAACGCGCATGGCATCCGCCTTGGCATCAAGAAGGGCGGCTGCGCCGGCATGGAATACACGGTCGATCTGGTGACCGAGCCCAACACCAAGGACGACCATATCGAGCGCGACGGCGCGCATGTCTATGTCGCGCCGGAAGCCGCCCTGTTTCTGTTCGGCACCGAGATGGATTTCGAGCAGACGACGCTGCGCACCGGTTTCACCTTCCACAACCCGAACCAGAGTTCGGCCTGCGGCTGTGGCGAATCGGTCGAACTGAAGCCGGCCGATCTCAAGGCGCTGGCCGAGGCACGCGCTTCGGCCTGATCTTCCTTCGCCCCGTAGACGGGGCGAAGAAAGCTACTCCACCCACATACCCGTCCGCTTGTGCCAGTCCGCGATCGATTCCTCGGGATAGACGTCGAACGTCTTGTCGCCCTTGCCGATCTCAGGCTCGACCCAGTTCGCCTTGTATTTCAGCATCAGATGCACTTTTTCGGGTGGTTTCGGCAGGTCGCTGTCGATCGCCGAGGCGAAGGGATGCACCAGCTCCGGCCAGGTTGGGTCGTAGAGCCAGAGCGCCGACCCGCATTTGCGGCAAAAATTGCGCTCCCCGGTCGATATCTCGCAGTGGGGATGCTCGTCATCCTCGATCTCGGCGCGATAGACGCCGAGATTGCTCTTGCCTCTGATGTTCAGCGTCTCGTAGGCGGCGCCGAGATTGATGGCGAAACCGCCGCCGCCCTGCTGCTTGCGGCAGATCGAGCAGTAGCACAGCATGAACGGCACAGGCGTGTGGCTTTCCACCTCGAAACGCACGGCGTTGCAGCGACAGGACCCCTTGAGCAGCACAGGCATGGCAAAAACTCCGACAGGATAGCCACAACCTGTCAGCATGATTTTGGTTGCGGCGATGACAAGGGCAAATGCCGGTGACATGATCGCGGCATGGACAATGAGCGCATCGCAGAACTGTTCGAGGGCCTCGGTCCGGTCAGCATCCGAAAATTATTCGGCGGCAAAGGCATCTATTTCGATGGCGTCATCGTCGCCATCGTGCTGCGCGGCGAATTGCTGCTGAAAGCCGACGCGCAGAGCGCATCGGAGTTCGAAGCCGCGGGCTGCCGGCAATGGACCTACACCGGCTCTCGCCACGGCAAGCTTGTCGCCATGCCCTATTGGAGCATTCCCGACAGCGCTTTCGACGATCCCGACGAAATGACGGTGTGGGCGCGACGCGCCTACGAAGCTGGGCGGCGGGCAGGGAAGTAGGCTCCCGCCAGCGCGAGACCACCCCCTCATCCGGCCGCTTCGCGACCGCCTTCTCCCCGGCGGGGAGAAGAGGTTTGCGTTGAGGCCGCAAGTTCCTCTCCCCTCGGGGAGAGGTCGGATTGCCCCGAATTGCTCTTTGCAATTCGGTCTTGGTAATCCGGGTGAGGGGGACTTTCTTGGCAGTCCCTACAGCGCCTTGGCGATCTCAGCCGCCAGCCTTGCATTGTTCTCGACCAGCGCGATGTTGGTCTTGAGGCTGCGGCCGCCGGTCAACTCCAGGATTTTTCCCAGCAGGAACGGCGTCACGGCCTTGCCGGTCACGTTGAGCCCCTCGGCCGCCTTTTGCGCGGCTTCGATGTAGCCCGCCATCTCCTCGGCCGGGATTTCCTGGTTCTCCGGCACGGGATTGGCAATCAGCATGCCGCCGCCCAAGCCCAGAGCCAGGCGTGTCCGGTAGAAATGCGCGATATCTTCCGCTCCGTGCAAGGTCAAGGGCGCTCGGAACGGTGACTGCCGCGACCAGAAGGCCGGCATCGTCTCGCAGCCATGGCCGACCACGGGCACGCCGCGCGTCTCCAGCACTTCCAGCGTCTTTTCGATGTCGAGGATCGCCTTGGCGCCGGCCGAGACGACGATCACCGGTGTACGCGCCAATTCATCGAGGTCGGCCGAGATGTCGAAGCTCTTTTCCGCCCCCTTGTGCACGCCGCCAATGCCGCCGGTGGCGAACACCTTTATCCCGACCATGTCAGCCGCGATCATGGTGGCGGCGACCGTGGTGCCACCGGTGCGGCCCTGCGCGACGGCGAAGGCGAGATCGGCGCGCGACAGCTTCATGGCGTCACCGGTCATCGCCAGCGATTCGCGTTCGCCGTCCGAAAGCCCGATCTTGATGCGGCCGTTGACCACCGCGATGGTTGCCGGCACGGCGCCGCCGTCAGCGATGATCTTTTCGACGTTGGCCGCCATGGCGCCATTGTCGGGATAGGGCATGCCATGGGTGATGATGGTGCTTTCGAGCGCCACCACCGGGCGCCCGGCGGCCAGGGCCTGCGCCACCGGTGCGTGGATATCGATGAAGGGGCGGGCGATCTCTGGCGTCATCTCTGATCTCCAATCCGGAGTGCGGCGCATCCATCAGGAAAGCGTAGCTTCACCGCGCGTTATGAACTTGCCGGGTCTCATGCCACTTCCCTGGCATCCGGCACAAGGGCCAGCGCTTCCGCGAAGCTCGCCGCGGTGAATTCGGGCACCGCGTCGGCGCTTTCGATGGCCAGCGTTGCCGCGGCGACGCCCTCGCGCACGGCGTGGCGCAGCGGCTGGCCCCGCAGCAGTGCTGCGACCGTCGCACCTGCCAGCGCGTCGCCGGCGCCGGTGACATCGGCGACTTTTCTGGGGGCAGGCGGCAGGATCGAAAAGGCGCCTGTCTCGTCGAAACCCAGCACAGGGCCGCTGCCGGCCGTGACCACGCCGCTGGCAAGGCCGCTGCACCGCAACCCGTCGACCATTTCCCGCTCGGCGGCCGCTGCATTGACACCGGCCAGCACGACGGCCTCTCGCCGGTTCATGAAGAGCTGGGCCAGCCCGCCGAGAACCGGTATCAGCCGCGTTACCTTCGCCGGCGAAATCGCGATGGCGAAAACCGGTTTGCCGGCGGCGAGCGACAGCAGCCGCTCCAGGGCGGCCGACGGCAAATTGGCGTCGCACAGGATGGCATCGGCGGCGGCCACCTCCTGGCGTATCTTGGAACGCCTGATCTGCTTGGGAAAAGCCAGGTCGTACAGTGCCATGTCGGCAAAGCCGACGATCAATTCGCCCTCGCGATCGATCAATGCCGTGTAGCTCGGCGTGGTACGGTCGAGGAACACCGCCGAAAGATCGGCGATGCCTGCCTCGGCGATGGCCCGTGAAACCGTATCGGCCGACGCATCGCCGCCCCGCATCGACACCAGGGAGGCCGACACGCCGCGCCGCACCATGCTGCGCAACGCATTGAAGACGCCCCCGCCGACATCCTCGCGCATCGTGCCAGGATTGGAGGCTGCCGGCACATAGGGACCGTACACCTGGCCACGCCGGTCGATATGGGCGCCGCCCACGGCCAGGATCTTCGGGGATTCCACCATGGTGGCGATATGACCTTTGTTGTTGCGGCCGCACAAGCGCTAGAGTGCGCGACAGAGCTTCGCATGCTGGTCGGCGATTCGGTCGGGCGCTACGATCGAGCCGTCTGGCCCAATGCGGAGCCCGTTCGTGCCCGGGTTTGCGAGACAAAAAAAGAACAAACCGCGATATCCTTTGTTTTTCAGTTGGTTGTCACCCCTTGCCAAATGAGAACAAAAAAGGTACAAAATGGCAGGGATTACGGATTGTCCGGCCTTCATTGACGACCAAGGGGTGATGTATCATGGCTCAGAATTCTTTGCGGCTGGTAGAGGATAAGGCAGTGGACAAATCAAAGGCTCTGGATGCGGCGCTGTCGCAAATCGAGCGGGCTTTCGGCAAGGGCTCGATCATGCGGCTCGGCGCCAACGAGCAGGTCGTCGAGATCGAAACGGTGCCGACCGGCTCGCTCGGCCTCGACATCGCGCTCGGCGTCGGTGGCTTGCCGCGCGGCCGTATCATCGAGATCTATGGGCCGGAAAGCTCCGGTAAGACGACCCTGGCCCTGCACACCGTGGCTGAAGCCCAGAAGAAGGGCGGCATCTGCGCCTTCGTCGATGCCGAACACGCGCTCGATCCGGTCTACGCCCGCAAGCTCGGCGTCGATCTTGAAAACCTGCTGATCTCGCAGCCCGACACCGGCGAGCAGGCGCTCGAGATTTGCGACACGCTGGTGCGTTCCGGCGCCATCGACGTGCTGGTGGTCGATTCGGTGGCGGCGCTGACGCCGCGTGCCGAGATCGAGGGCGAGATGGGCGATTCGCTGCCGGGTCTGCAGGCCCGCCTGATGAGCCAGGCGCTGCGCAAGCTGACCGCGTCGATCTCGCGCTCCAACACCATGGTCATCTTCATCAACCAGATCCGCATGAAGATCGGCGTCATGTTCGGTTCGCCCGAAACCACGACCGGCGGCAACGCGCTGAAATTCTACGCTTCGGTTCGCCTCGACATCCGCCGTATCGGCTCGGTCAAGGATCGTGACGAGGTCGTCGGCAACCAAACCCGCGTCAAGGTGGTCAAGAACAAGTTGGCGCCGCCCTTCAAGGTGGTCGAGTTCGACATCATGTATGGCGAGGGCGTCTCCAAGACCGGCGAACTGGTCGACCTCGGCGTCAAGGCCGGCGTGGTCGAGAAATCGGGCGCCTGGTTCTCCTATAATTCGCAGCGTCTCGGCCAGGGCCGCGAGAATGCGAAACTGTTCCTGCGCGACAATCCCGATACCGCGCGCGAGATCGAGCTAGCGCTCAGGCAGAATGCCGGATTGATCGCCGAAAAGTTCCTCGAAAATGGTGGCTCCGAGGGCAATGGCGAAGACGGTTTTGAGGACGAAGCCGGCGCGATGTAGGCAACGGTCAGAATTTGGCCATAAATCCAGACTATTAGTCAATGCTTAAGTAACAGAGTTCTGTAGTACCGCGTTCCAAACCGCCGGCCTTCGCGCCGGCGGTTTTCGTTTGGGCGGCCCCGCAAGTGCCGGTGCAAAGCGCGAATTGGCCCAATTCCGTGTTTCTGGACAGGGTCAAGAGCTACGGCTAAAAGGCCAGCTCCATCTTCTAGAAAATATAGAGCCATCTCCCGCCGGTCCGGCCGGCGGCTCTCTTGAAAAGGCAGTATCCATGAGTGGCGTCAACGAGATCCGGTCGACCTTTCTCGACTATTTCCGCAAGGAAGGCCACGAGGTCGTGGCCTCGAGCCCGCTCGTGCCGCGCAACGATCCGACATTGATGTTCACCAATGCCGGCATGGTGCAGTTCAAGAATGTCTTCACCGGTTTGGAGAAGCGGCCCTATTCGCGCGCCACCACAGCCCAGAAAAGCGTCCGCGCCGGCGGCAAGCACAACGATCTCGACAATGTCGGCTATACCGCGCGCCACCTGACCTTTTTCGAGATGCTCGGCAATTTCTCCTTCGGTGACTATTTCAAGGAGCGCGCCATCGAGCTTGCCTGGAATCTCATCATCAGGGAGTTCGGGCTGAAGAAGGACAAGCTGCTGGTCACTGTCTATCACACAGACGACGAGGCGGCTGGCTTCTGGAAGAAGATCGCCGGTTTCTCCGACGGTCGCATCATCCGCATCCCGACCTCGGACAATTTCTGGGCGATGGGCGACACCGGTCCTTGCGGACCATGCTCGGAAATCTTCATCGATCGTGGCGAGCACATCTGGGGTGGACCTCCCGGCAGTCCCGAGGAAGACGGCGATCGCTTCCTCGAATTCTGGAACCTGGTGTTCATGCAGTATGAGCAGGTGACGAAAGAGGAGCGCGTCGACCTGCCGCGCCCGTCGATCGACACCGGCATGGGCCTGGAGCGCATGGCGTCCATCCTGCAAGGGGTGGAGAGCGTCTTCGAGACCGACCTGTTCCGTCATCTGATCGATGCGGCGTCCTCGGCACTTGGGCGCGCGCCCGACGCCGAAACGGTTGCGTCCTATCGCGTCATTGCCGATCATCTGCGCTCGTCCTCCTTCCTGGTCGCCGACGGCGTGCTGCCGTCGAACGAAGGCCGCGGCTATGTGCTGCGCCGCATCATGCGCCGCGCCATGCGCCATGCGCAGTTGCTGGGGGCGAACGAGCCGCTGATGTGGAAGCTGGTGCCGGCGCTGGTGCGCGAGATGGGCCAGGCCTATCCCGAACTGGCACGCGGCGAAACGATGATCGCCGAGACCCTGAAACTCGAGGAGACCCGTTTCCGCAAGACGCTGGTGCGCGGCCTCGGGCTGCTGTCCGAGGCGACGGAGAAGCTCGGCGCCGGCGACATGCTCGATGGCGAAACGGCATTCAAGCTCTACGACACCTATGGCTTCCCGCTCGACCTGACGCAGGACGCGCTGCGGCAGCGCAGCATCTCGGTCGACCTTGCCGGCTTCACCAATGCGATGGAGCAGCAGAAGGCGGAGGCGCGCAAGCACTGGGCCGGGTCCGGCGAGGCCGCCACCGAGACGGTTTGGTTCTCCGTGCGTGAAAAGACCGGCGCCACCGAATTCCTCGGCTACGAAACCGAGCAGGCGGAAGGCCTCATCGAGGCGCTGGTCAAGGACGGCAAGACCGTCGACAGCGCCGGCAAGGGCGATGCGGTCGCCGTGGTCGTCAACCAGACGCCGTTCTACGGCGAGTCCGGCGGCCAGATGGGTGACACCGGCATAATCTCGGGCGAGGGCTTCTCGATCGAGATTTCCGACACGCAGAAGAAGGCCGATGGCCTCTTCGTGCATCTCGGCAAGGTGGTCGCCGGCACGGTCAGGCCGGGTGCCGCGGTCGAACTTAAGGTCGATCATGCCAGGCGCTCCCGGCTGCGCGCCAACCACTCGGCGACGCACCTGATCCACGAGGCGTTGCGCGAGGTGCTGGGCACCCATGTCGCGCAGAAGGGTTCGCTGGTCGCACCCGAGCGTCTGCGCTTCGACATCTCGCACAACAAGCCGATCTCCGCGCAGGAGCTCGAAGAGGTCGAGCGCATGGCCAACGAGATCGTCGTGCAGAACGGCGCGGTGACCACGCGCCTGATGTCGGTCGATGACGCCATTGCCGAGGGCGCGATGGCGCTGTTCGGCGAGAAATACGGCGATGAGGTGCGCGTCGTGTCGATGGGCACGGGCCTGCATGGCGCCAAGGCCAACCGCCCTTATTCGGTCGAGCTCTGCGGCGGCACGCATGTCAAGGCGACCGGCGATATCGGCCTGGTGCGCATCGTCTCGGATGGTGCTGTCGCCGCCGGCGTGCGCCGCATCGAGGCGTTGACCGGCGAGGCCGCGCGCAGGCATCTCGATGAGCAGGACCGACGCCTGAAGACCACGGCGGCAACGCTTAAGATTTCGCCCGCAGATGTGCCAGCGCGCGTCGAAGCGCTGCTCGAAGAGCGCAAGAAGCTCGAGAAGGACCTGGCCGAAGCGCGCAAGAAATTGGCGCTGGGCGGCGGGTCGCCTGCCGATGCTCCTGCCGCCAACGAGATCGTCGCTGGCGTCGGCTTTCTCGGCAAGGCGGTGTCAGGTGTCTCGCCGAAGGACCTGAAGCCGCTGGCCGACGCGGGCAAGACTTCGTTGGGCTCTGGCGTCGTCGTGTTTGTTGGCACGGCTGAGGACAACAAGGCGAGCGTCGTGGTCGCTGTCACCGATGATCTCGTCGGCCGTTTCAGCGCCGTCGATCTGGTGCGCGTGGCCTCCGCCGCATTGGGCGGGCAGGGCGGCGGCGGCCGCCCCGACATGGCGCAGGCCGGCGGCCCGGATGCGTCGAAGGCCGATGATGCGATCGCGGCGGTGAGGGCGGCGCTCGAAGCAGCGTAGCTACCATGCGTGGGCCCAGGCGGGATCCTTTCTCTTGGGGCAGCGCTGCCCCTCATCTGGCTGCCGCCATTTTCTCCCCGTAGAACGGGGAGAAGGGCGCTTTCGTCGCGCCCTTCGCCAATCGCCCTCGTTGCAGAAGAGCGCCGGCAACGCGAGCAGCCTCTTTCTCCCCGTTCACGGGGAGAAATGCCCGCCAGGGCAGGGGCGGCGCGACGTCGAGGAAGCTCACCTCGAGTTATACGCTTTTTCGGTACGCACGAAGCTCGGGCGGCCAGCCATTCGCAAATACAAATCCCAGATGCCTGCAAACTGCGCCAGCAATCCCCGTCCTTCTGGAACCTTGACGAAGTAGCCGATGATCGGCGCCGCGTGCAGATCGGCCAGGGTCAGCTGGTCGCCGAGCAGCCAGGGCCCATCTTGCTTCAGCGAAGTCAGCGCCTTCAGCACCGTCTCGGCCTGCCGCAGGCCATCCGCGATCAAGCTCTCGTCGGGCACTTCTTTCTCCAGACGCTCGACCGCGACATCCCAGACCATCGCACGGTAGGCGTAGGCGTCGAGCATGCCGATGATCTGGTTCATCCTTGCGCGGCCGCGTGTGTCGGCGGGCTGCAGCGCCGGCCCGTCGAAAGCGTCGTCGATATAGCGCGCGATCGCACTCGCCTCGAACAGGCGGAACCCCTCATGCTCGAAGGCCGGGATGCGGCCGAAGGGATGGTGTTTGCCGTACCATGCCGGCGCGCCACCTTCTGCAAAGATGTCGACCGGCACGAGATCGTAGGCGATGCCTTTCTCCTCGAGCGCAAGCCGGACGATGCGTACATAGACGCTGTAATCCGCGCCGTAGACGACCGGCTTGCCCATTTGTCCGCGAGGCGGTTACGCCATCGCCTTCTGCAAATTCTCGTCGATCTTGTCGAGGAAGCCGGTGGTCGAGAGCCAGGGCTGGTCGGGGCCGATCAAGAGCGACAGGTCCTTGGTCATGAAGCCGCTCTCGACAGTCTGGATGCAGACCTTTTCCAGCGTCTCGGAAAAACGCTTCAGTTCGGCGTTGTCGTCGAGCTTGGCGCGGTGCGCGAGGCCTCGCGTCCAGGCGAAGATCGACGCGATCGAATTGGTCGAGGTTTCCTCGCCCTTCTGATGCTGGCGATAGTGGCGGGTGACGGTGCCGTGCGCGGCTTCCGCTTCGACGGTCTTGCCATCCGGCGTCATCAGCACCGAGGTCATCAGGCCGAGCGAACCGAACCCTTGCGCCACCGTGTCAGACTGGACGTCGCCGTCATAGTTCTTGCAGGCCCAGACATAGCCGCCCGACCATTTCAGGCTCGAGGCCACCATGTCGTCGATCAGGCGGTGCTCGTACCAAAGCTTCTTCGACTTGAACTCGGCCTCGAATTCAGCCTCGTAGACTTCCTGGAAAATATCCTTGAAGCGGCCGTCATAGGCCTTGAGGATGGTGTTCTTGGTCGACAGGTAGACCGGATAGTTGCGCAGCAGGCCGTAGTTCAGCGACGCCCGGGCGAATTCGCGGATGGACTCGTCGAGATTGTACATGGCCATGGCGACACCGGCGCCGGGCGCGTCGAACACGTCGTGCTCGATGACTTGGCCGTCCTCGCCGACGAACTTGATCGTCAGCTTGCCCTTGCCGGGAAAGCGGAAATCGGTGGCGCGATACTGGTCGCCGAAGGCGTGGCGACCGACGATGATTGGCTTGGTCCAGCCGGGCACCAGGCGCGGCACGTTCTTCATGATGATCGGCTCGCGAAAGATGGTGCCGCCCAAAATGTTGCGGATGGTGCCGTTCGGCGATTTCCACATCTTCTTCAGCTTGAATTCCTCGACGCGCTGCTCGTCGGGGGTGATGGTCGCGCATTTCACGCCGACACCGTATTTCTTGATGGCGTTGGCCGAATCGATGGTCACCTGGTCGTTGGTGGCGTCGCGATGCTCGATGCCCAGGTCGTAATATTCGAGCTTGAGGTCGAGATAAGGGTGGATCAGCTTGTCCTTGATGAACTGCCAGATGATGCGGGTCATCTCGTCGCCGTCGAGTTCGACGACCGGGTTCGCCACCTTGATCTTCGCCATGGAAAGAATGCCTCGTTGCTGGGAATGGGACGGCCTTGCCCGCGTGGCGTCGGCCGGGGATGCCGCCCGTATATCAAAGCGCTTTTGGCCACGCAAACGGCGATCGGTCACGAATGTGAGCCCACGGCGCCGTCATTTGCGAATGCTTCATTTTCGCGGCCGAATATGGCAGGGGACGCTGAAATGCCGCAAACAGCAGTTCATTGACAATCATGCCCATTACCAAAGATCCCGATAACACCGCAGCCGGCCCGGCGATCATCCTTGTCGAGCCGCAACTCGGCGAGAATATCGGCATGGTCGCCCGCGCCATGGCCAATTTCGGACTGTCGGAGCTGCGCCTGGTCAATCCGCGCGATGGCTGGCCGAGCGAGAAGGCGCGTGCCGCCGCCAGCCGTGCCGACCACGTCATCGATGCCGTCAAGGTTTTCGACGATCTGGCCTCGGCACTTGCCGACCTGAACTTCGTCTTCGCCACCACCGCAAGGCAGCGCGACGGTTTCAAATCCGTGCGTGGACCGGTGGAGGCGGGCAGGATGCTGCGCGCCCGTCACGCAATGGGGCAACGCACCGGTATCCTGTTCGGTCGCGAGCGCTTCGGCCTCTACAATGACGAGGTCGGCCTCGCCGACGAGATCGTCACTTTCCCGGTCGATCCTGATTTCTCCTCGCTCAACATCGCCCAGGCGGCCTTGCTGATGTCCTACGAGTGGATGAAGTCGGGCCTGGAGGACGAGACCAGGACCAATTTTTCGGGGCCGGAGATGAAGCCTGCAAGCAAGGAAGAATTGCACGGCCTGTTCACCTATCTCGAAGGCGCGCTCGAGGCGCGCGGCTATTTCAGGCCGGCGCCGAAGAAGCCGAAAATGGTCGACAACCTCCGCGCCGTGCTGACGCGGGCAGGCTTTGCCGAGCCGGAGCTCAAGGTGCTGCGCGGCATCATCTCTTCGCTTGACCGGTTCTCGCCGGCGATGCCGCGCGGCGATGGGTCACCTGGCGATGACCCGAGGCGTTTGCCCGCGGCGGCGGCGCGCGCCCGCAAGGCGGAGGCGACTGGTCGGGCGCCGGACGCTAGCGGCGACGGCACGGACACGCCACTGCTCGGCGGCAAGGGAACCGACAATGACTGACCAGCCGATCCTGATGTTCGATTCCGGCGTCGGCGGTCTGACCGTGTTGCGCGAGGCACGCGTCCTGATGCCCGACCGGCGCTTTATCTATGTCGCCGACGATGCCGCTTTTCCTTTTGGCGCCTGGGAGGAGCCGGCCCTAAGAGAGCATATACTAGGATTATTCGCCAAACTGCTCGACCGCTTCGCGCCGGCCATCTCGGTTATCGCCTGCAACACCGCCTCGACACTGGTGATCGACGCGCTGCGCGAAAGATTTCTCGGCCATCCCTTCGTCGGCACGGTGCCGGCGGTTAAGCCGGCGGCCGAGCGCACGCGCTCCGGGCTGGTCTCGGTGCTGGCGACGCCGGGCACGGTGAAGCGCCAGTACACGCGCGACCTGATCAGCAAATGGGCGCAGAAATGCCATGTCCGCCTGGTCGGCAGCGACAGGCTGGCTGGCCTGTCCGAAGCCTATATGCGCCAGGGCTTCGTCGACGAAGAGGCCGTGCGCGCCGAGATCGAGCCATGCTTCATCGAGCGCGACGGCATGCGCACCGACATCGTCGTGCTGGCCTGCACGCACTATCCCTTTCTGGTCAATCGCATGCGCAAGACCGCTCCCTGGCCGGTCGACTGGATCGATCCGGCCGAGGCGATCGCACGGCGCGCCCTTTCGCTGCTGCCGCCGATCAATGGGGCGCTGCCGCAAGCCGAGCCTGATATCGCGGTTTTCACCTCGGGCAAGGCGGACTTCGCCGTCAGCCGCCTGATGCAGGGGTTCGGGCTGACCGTTCACTTGGACAGCGGCAAAGCCGCCCGCCACTCAAACAGGTTCGAAGACGATGCTGCGTTGATCCGGATCGGCCAGGACTAGCCTAAGCGTCAGACCATCACCCTGTCTGAGCCCCGAGGCCTTCACGGTGGCAACGACAGCCATGTCGGCAAGCTGAATGCGCACGCCATGGTCGACGAAGTCGGTGACGACGGCTTTGAACGTCTCGCCCTCGCGCCCCTCCAGCATTACCGCCTCGGCAAGGTCGATGGCCGCGTGGTTGATCTGCGAAGCGCGGCTATCCGCGCGTCCCATCGCCTTCGGCAACCTGGCAAACGCGTCGGTAACAGCCTGGGGCACGGGCTGGCCGTTGGCGATAGCCAGCGCGCAGCGCACGACATAACGATCGGCAAGGCGCCTCAGTGGGGCGGTTGCATGGGCATAGGTCGCGGCCATCGCCTCATGCCATGGGACAACGCCGTCCTGATACGGTTGATAGGATGCGCCGGGGCTTGCATGGCGGATTTCCAGCATCAGCGCCGCCTGATGCGGATCGGTCGGATCGAGGGTTCGCTGATAGTCCCGCAAGCTGGTCGAGGCCGGCCAGGACAGTCCGAGAGCCTGTGCTGCGTTGCGCAGCCTTTGAACCTTGAAGGCATCCGGCCCCGACATCACCCGAAAAAGGCCGGTATGATGCGCAAGCATGGCATCGGCGATCGCCATGTTGGCGGCCAGCGAAAGCGCGGCGTTGTCCTGCTCGGATTGCAGAAGCGGCCTGAACGAAAGCCGGAATGTGCCGTCGGTAAGCCTTTCCACCTCCTGCTCGGGTGGGTCGACGCGGGAAGCCCCACGGCGCCGCTCATTCGCCGCCATGCGCCGCGCCATTTCGGCGAAGCCGGCCGGGACATCGGAGGCCTTCACGCTGTCATAGGCGAGCTTCGCGCGGCTTTGAATGATTGCCCGCTCCGCGCCGTCCAGCTTCGTCGCGCCGTCCTGCGCAACCCGAACCGTGAAGATAGCAGCTGGACGGGGTCCATCCGGCAACAGGCTCGCCGCACCCTCGGCAATTACCGGCGGATAGAGCCCGGCCTTGCCGTCCGGCAAGTAAAGCGTCTCGCCCCGCGTCCAGGCTTCGCGATCGATCGCGTCGCCGTCCTCGACGAACCAGGCCACGTCGGCGATGGCGTAATGCAGCAGAAGATCGCCACCGCTCGCCTCGATCGAGAACGCCTGATCGAGATCGGTGGAAGCAGCCGGATCGAGCGTGACGAACGGCATTTCAGTTCGATCGGCATGCTGGTTGGGCACACGTTTGGCCGCCGCCTCCGCCGCGGCAAGCACATCGGCCGGAAATCCGTCCGGCACGTGGAATTCGGCGCGGATTTTCGCCAGTCCCGCGGAGAGAACCTGTGAGGGATCGGTCAGGGATTTCATTCAGCCGTCCTACACTGGGGTTCCGGACACGGGAAGGCTGCCGACGAAAATCGCCGAGCGCGGCCAAGGGTTGGCACCAGGCGGACGGGGAGCAGCGCCACTGGCGCTGGAACCGCCGCCGAAGCGTGGCGTTTCTCCTGACAGCAAAGGAGACTCGCCATGCCAGCCACTTCGAAAGCCCAGCAGAAAGCCGCCGGCGCCGCACTCTCCGCCAAACACGGCGAGACCAAGAAAAGCGAACTCAAGGGCGCCTCCAAGGGCATGTATGAATCGATGAATGAAAAGCAGCTCGAGGAATTCGCCGAGACGAAGCGCAAGGGATTGCCGGAGAAAAAATCCTAAGGATTGAGCGCTCGAGCCGGACTACCTTGGAATGAAAAAGGGCCAGCGACGTTCGCTGGCCCGGGAATTGTGGCGTTGAACAGTCTTACCAGCGGCAGCGCCGTACTCTCTCGACGATCACCCTGCGATGGCCATGCCGCCACACCACTCGCTTCTTCACGACGATGCGGCAGACCTGCTTGTGGCCGTGCCAATGACGCGCCATGGCCGGCTCAGGGGCCACCGCCATCGACCCGGCAAGCATCGCGGCCCCTGCCAGGGTAAGGAAAAACTTCTTCATGCAATTAAGCTCCTCTAGCTCCAGTCCCTTCCTGGTGCCGCTGGCGCAAACCTCCCGCCACATCGGCATCGCATCAACGCCTTGGACGCTATACGGTTGCGTTGCGCCGCGCCACTCACAAGCTTGACACCGGTTAAATCTCGGTTTAACCAGCCGCCAACGCCGGGCAGCGATGTCCGGTGTTTGTTTTGTATACGCAAGATCTGTCACGACAATCGTTTCCGATCTTGTTTGAACTGACGTGTCCCGTGGGTTTTCCGCCGCGTTGCGTGGGAAAACCCTGTCAGGTCTCGAAAACGGAGGCCAGAGGAGGGCGCGTTCCTTCACCCGGACCAAGAGGTGCCGGGTGTGTTGTTTTTGAAAGGGAATGCGATGAGCAAGCGCGAATCCGCGAAATACAAGATCGACCGCCGTCTCGGCGAAAACATCTGGGGCCGCCCCAAGTCCCCGGTTAACAAGCGTGAATACGGCCCCGGCCAGCATGGCCAGCGCCGCAAGGGCAAGCTTTCCGACTTCGGCCTGCAGCTCCGTGCCAAGCAGAAGCTGAAGGGCCACTACGGCGACGTGTCGGAAAAGCAGTTCCGCAAGGTCTATGAAGAGGCCGATCGCCGCAAGGGCGACACCTCGGAGAACCTGATCGGCCTGCTCGAATCGCGTCTCGACGCGGTTGTGTACCGCTCCAAGTTCGTGCCGACCATTTTCGCCGCCCGTCAGTTCGTCAATCACGGCCACGTCAACGTCAACGGCAAGCGCGTCAACATCGGCTCGTATCGCTGCAAGCCGGGCGATGTCGTCGAAGTGCGCGAAAAGTCGAAGCAGCTGGTGATCGTCCTGGAATCGGTTGGCCTCGCCGAGCGCGACGTGCCCGACTACATCGAAGCCGATCACAACAAGATGACCGCGACCTTCTCGCGCATCCCGGGCCTGGCGGACGTTCCGTTCGCCGTGCAGATGGAACCGAACCTGGTCGTCGAATTCTACTCGCGCTAAGCGAACGCTTTTTTGCGATACCGGAAAGGCCGCCCTCGAGGCGGCCTCAGACTGCTGACAAACCCCGTCAATTTTGGCGGGGTTTTGTTTTTATAGTTTGAATGGGCTGGTTATTTCGGTGTCG